>NZ_QTLZ01000008.1:0-88748 GCF_003635425.1 Parabacteroides sp. AF27-14 | reverse complement strand
CCTTCTTTTTCACGACACGGCTCTCTGGCTATAAAAGCCAACGAGCGTAAACGGGGAGCGCGAACAAGCTGCCACAACCGCTTTTTAACACGATAAACGTCGCTTTTTAACGAATATATACGTATCAACCTACACATATAGCTGTATCAACTCACACATATAGCAGTGTCAACCCACACATATAGTCGCGTCAAGCTACACATATAGTGGCGTAAGCCTACACATATATAGGCATCGGCCCTCAGATGCGGTAGCGTTGGGCATTTTTACCGCCTTACGACCGTAAAACATGAACTAGGGTGAATTATTTCGGCTGGAACGAAAGGCCATTTTTCAGCAAACAGCTATCAAACAGAGAATTGCTGTTTTTTTCTCTCGAATTTGGAAGCGAGACTCACTTGGGTACGGAATAATCGATTCTCCGGGACTTCAGATTACAAGTTGTCAAAAAGACAAATGGGCCACTTGTATCTATAGTTCCTCTGCCATTTCCCGATAACCATCGGGGAAGAGACGGTTAATGTATAATTTATGCCTTGTCAGGTGAATAACTTACGGCTTGTCAAGTGAATAACTTACGGCTGGGGGTAGCCGTAAGCTTACGAGTCTGGAAGTGGTTAGTTATTCACTTGGGAAGCCTTTCTCAAGTGAGTTGGCCTGTTGATTAACAGGATATAAGACAGCGATTTATATGGCAATGGTTATCCCATGATCTCATCTGTTGGCCGACTTCTATATTTCTGTAGGTCGACTTGTCTTAGGTTGCCGGCTGAAATGAAATATAGATGAGCCTGAAGATACCCCCACTGATTATCGGGTGAGCCGAATTTTCTTCTGATAAGGCATTGGAGACAAGACTTATAAGCAATAAAAAAACCTACAAATCAGCGATTTGTAGGTTTTTGTCCACTTACTCTCTTGTTTTGTTCAGTAGGTTCTGCGGAAAGACAGGGTTTTGAACCTATAACTCTAACCGCTTATATTTCAGCTACTTTGCTTTCAAAATTTCAAATAGGTAACGAAACAGTAACGATTTTCAACCGTTAAGCCTGTCCAACTTTGACCGCTGTTTGTCTGCCTAACTTTCGGGTTCAAAGATACGGCATTCTTTTGAAACTCGCAAATATCTGATAATAAATATTTTTGGGTTAGTGCAAGGTGCAAGCTATATATATAAATATATACTTGCACCTTGCACTAAAAAAAAGCACTGGGGTACAAATGGTTAAAACAAAATCCGTATCTTCGTAACCGATTAAAAACAAACGTGTATGATAATAACTAACCGTGAAGAAGTAATAGATAAAGCGTTCGGAGTATTTGTCAGGATGAACTACGAGAAAGCAAGCATCATCACGCTTGCCAAAGCCTGCGGAGTGACAAAAACGGGCATCGTTTATTATTTTCCGCACAAGCTGGATTTATTCATGGCTGTGGCAGACAAATACGTGCTAAAAATGCACGAACCGGGAAACAAGTTTGCCGCTCCTGCCGATACGTTGGAGAAGTTCATCGGGCAATACGTGGCGGGGGTAGCCGCTTCCATGAAAAGGATTGTTGAACTGATTGACGATAATAGCAGCCCGCATGATTGTAGCCCTAACTTCTACTACTTTCATTTCCTGTCACAAGTGCGTATGTACTATCCGGGCATCAGGCAGAAAATTGAGAAAATCTACCGACAAGACTATGACCTATGGGAGAAAGTCATACAAAAAGCAAAAAACAGCGGGGAAATCAGAAACGACACGGACGTGAAGAAAACGGCTACCATGTTCCGGCAAATGTTTTTAGGACTGTCATACGAACAAGCATTTCTGAACGGTCTAAACGTGGACGAACTGGCAGAAAACTTTCGCTATATCTATTCGCTGCTTAAAGCCTGATACAGTTTTGTTTTTTTAACTTCTATTATTTTTGAACGTATGTTCAAAATGTGGCGTTTTTGTTTTATCTTTGGAGCATGAAGCAAAATTCAGCGACATGGATAAGGTTCAGAAACAAAGAGGAAGCATCGTGCTACACAAAGAAACAAGGGACGGTGCAGACTACATACGGATAGAATATGCGAACAGTCAGGCTGTAACCCAACTGCTCGCCCAAGACACGGGTATGGAAATGGCTGGCAACGGCTCTGCATACATGGCATCAGCCGCTTTCAGCCTGCCGGATTTCTACGACCGCTATTCGCCCCACGCCTATATTGATTACAGCCGGGTTTACGTGCGGCATCCCAAACCTAAAAGGGAATACACACTGCCGAAAGGCTACCTCGAACTGCTGGAACAGAAGCGTTACAGCCCCTCGACCGTCAAAACATACCGTGCCTATTTCAGCGACTTCATGGAATATCACAAGGGACGGAACATCGACCGCCTGAAAGTGCCGGACATCAACAAGTACATACTCTATCTTGTGAACGAGAAGAAAATCTCGGTGTCGCAACAGAATATGCGCATCAATGCTATCAAGTTCTATTACGAACAGGTGAAAGGCGGCAAACGGCAATACTACGGCGGTATCACCCGTGCCAAAGAGTACAAGAGCCTGCCCGAAGTGTTGAGCAAGAATGAAATTAAGCGCATCCTTGCACAAATTTCCAACATCAAGCATCACTGCATGATTTCGTTGGTTTACTCTGCCGGACTTAGAAGAAGCGAATTGCTTAACCTGACCCCGCAGGACATCAACAGTGAAACAATGTCGGTTCGCATTATGGGCAAGGGGAAGAAATGCCGTTATTCGCTCCTTTCACCCAAGTTGCTGGAAGAACTACGGCACTACTTCCGGGAATATCGCCCACAAAAATGGTTGTTTGAGGGCGAAACACCCGGAGAGCAATATTCGGCAAGTGCATTGGTGAAAGTGCTGAAAGAAGCCGCACATCGTGCAGGCATCAAACACCGTGTACACGTACACATGCTGCGCCACTCCTTTGCCACACACTTGCTGGAACAGGGAACAGACCTGCACACGATACAGGAATTGCTGGGACACAACGACATCAAGACCACAACCATTTATCTTCATGTGTCAAGTGCCCATAAAGCAAAAATCCCTAATCCTCTTGATACACTGGATAATTCGTGAGGTGCAGTTATAGAAGTGTAGGAACGACACCATAAGGTGCGGTTATAAATAAATTAGTTGCAATATGAAAAGAGTAATTATACTTTATGTTTTATTCTTGCTTTCACCTTATATTTTTGCACAAAACTATAAGGAAACTATTCAAACAGAGATTGATGCAATAAACAAAATGCCTTTGAGAATTGCATACCTTGTTCCTTTAGATAGTTTAGGAAAAGTAATAGAGGATGAATATATGGAATTTGATCAAATCCATTCATACAAAATCTTAGATGATGGTCAAATTAAGAATGCCAATATATTGTTCACTATGTATTTCGATAGCGATAACAATATTAGGAAAGTATTTAAGCGATGGGCTGACGGGGGTGCATTGCATAGTATCGCATATTATGATTCTAATGGGCGATTGATATATGGGGTATATAATAGAGGAGATGAAACTCACGGAAAGTTGTATGCTGACGCTCCGGGTTTTCATATAGAGCATTTTCCTGAAGAGAATGAATGTAATGACTGTTTTGAAGCATACCTATTCTTATCTACGAAATGCATGGAAGCTCAGTATAATATAATATTACAAAGCCCTCCAAATGCTAAAAGGACGATTTTTACGCCACAAGTTGGAAATAGTGCCATACTATGCAGTTCTTACATTTATTCTTTGCCTAATGGAGAAAAAACTACCAAAGGCGAAGATGGTATAGCAGTCAATTTTGGAATGCCTGTTGTCATAAGTAATTTAACAAATGACTGGTGCAAAATAAATTCCATTTTTAATGCTCCTATAGGTTATATACCTATTCAAGACATTGAAATCATTAAGTAAATATAGTCAGCAACTAACAAGGTCGAGATAACAGCTTAACGCTGTTCCTCACCAAACCATTAATAATAATTGAGTTCGTAAAAAAAGATTCACATAAAATGGAAAGAATAAAAACAATAGCATTTAGAGGTGGCAACGATTTAATTGCCAATTTACAGCTATGTATTGACCGGATTAGTTGTACTATTCCTGATGTCATGAATCGTATATCAGGTCAATATAATGTTAGATGTGTGTTTGAAAAGGTTGAAAACCAATTAACCTTTAGTGATTCCATTTTAGGCGAACTAATAAATCAAACTTATTTTGGGAAAGTCTATATAAATGATAAGTCAGATATACGATTGCTTTCTCCGAATAGTAGTTTGTCTGAACATAAAATAGATTTTAGCTTACAAGGAGAATTTAATATAGGTGTTAAGATTTTTAAGGACAAGCCTGTTCACACCTTGCCCGCTATTGATGTTCTTCCAATACCTGTTGAAATTATCACTATTTACTTCTATTTTTCAGAAATGAAACTAAATGAAAATTTGGTTTACTCTATATCTGACAAATACTTTGATTCTTATGATTATCTCGGCTTCATTCTTGTGGACTTAGCAAAAATGGAAGAAATAATAACTCGAAAATATGGCAATCGGAAGTTGGACTTAATAGACGAATTTTCCAATACAGAGCTAATCGATGAACTGTTCAGCCAAGAAATAATCATGATAACTTGGGGTATTCATCCCTATTCTTATCCGATTTACAGTTCTGAAAATGTTGATTCTATCCGTCCTTTATTGGGGCGAGAGTATAAGCAAGAGGGTCGCTTTTACATCAAGGAAGACATAAGAGAGTTGAGTTTAATTCCGGGCTACGAATTAAGGACGTGGCCGGAATTTACACAAAAAGAATGGACTAAAATATCATTGAATGGCAAAGGAAAAATAGCACACTTAACTCCTTATATCCTTGAAGATTCTGAATTTGAAACAGTATTAGTTTCATTTCTAATTCATAGAAGCGAGGGGTGCTTAAAAGAAAGTATTCCTCTGCTAAATGTGAATCTTTTATACGAATAACATTGTAATTATTATTAACGAGCCAAGATAGCTGCTGAACGCAGCTCCTTGTCAAGCCATTAGCAATAAAATTTGAAATATGGATAAAGACGAGATAATATCAAAATTAGGATGGTTTACTCAAATGAAGTCTATACCACCCTTAACTGATAAATTCAAAACAGAGCAAATTATCTTTTTTGAAAATATCATCCATTTCTTACAAGATAATGGATTGACAACTAAAGAAATACTAAAAAAAGGAGAAAAGCCTACAGATAATACTGAAATAAAAATTGGAGATTTAACGGAAGAGGGATTAAAGTTTTATCTGTATGGCATTAGAAAATGGCGACAAAAATACGATAGAGCAAAAGACGGGATTAAAGCAATCAATGACTTTGCTTTTATTGAAAAGAAATTAAAAGAATTTAGAAGTAAAAATATTGCTAACAAAGCGTGATAACGCCTAACAGCGTTCCCCGCTTAGCCATTAATGGTAATAAGGTATATGATAGACTATTTATATTATAGGTTTTATAGATTATGGCTTCATTCTTCTGTATCGGAAGGAGCCACATTTTTGGCAATGCTTTTGTTTTCGGTCATGTTAAGTACAAATGTATTAACCGCATGGGGTATATTAACCCAATACGGAATCATTGATTATCCGTCCGATACTCAATACTATATCATTGAAGGCAGTTTAATAGCATTGCTGTGTGGCAGATTTTTCTTCAAGAAAAGGTACAGAAGAATTATAACCAAGTATGAGGATGAAAACTCTGTGCAACGTAAAGTTGGAGTGTGGGCACTTACTGTATATATAGTGGCAACCTTTACTTGCTTTTTCATAGAGGCATTGCACAGACAGGGAAAAATATAATTTACCATTAACGAAGCAGGATAACGGACAAGCCGTTCCCTGCTGAACCATTATGAACAATTAGAGTACACGATATGAGAAATGAAATTTTACAGTTGAAAGATTTGGGTCGTATGCCTAATGAAAGCATCAATGATACAGAGAGTATTGATGAATTAGTAAATACTTATGATGCCTTATTAGAACAAATACAACTTCCCATATCATTTGATGAAGCTATGGTGTTGGTACAAATCTTTCCTGAAAATGCTTTTTATGATTTGCAGTGGAGTTTATTAAAACTTGTAGAGTCTGTTTGCGTTGATGATGAGAATAAGTATATTCAGTTAATAAACTCTTGCCCAAGCCAAGAATGGCGGGACACTCTAAATGCTCGCTATGCAAATTATAAAAGGCACAAGGGGTAAAGTAAGTTCATAACAAGCCGGGATAACGGACTAACGCCGTTCCCCGCCAAGCCATTATCAACCATAAAGCGCATAAATATGTACGAAGAATTTTTAGAAAAGAGCCTCAATAATAAGAGGCAGGCAGTAGATGATACTTTTATTGCCAAATACGCCGATTTGTCCTACCCCGAACTGAATACTTTATGGCAGGAAGTCGGGCTGGGCAGTTATTGTAATGGGCTGTTTAAGCTTATCAATCCGTCCGATTACCAAGATGTGATAAACTCCTGTTATGAGAAGGAAGATGACAAATCGTTTCTGCCATTCATGTGTACGGCTTTCGGCGATGTCTTTGCCTATGTAAAGAACCCAAGACTGAATAATTACGTTGTTTATCTGAATGTCAGATACGGAACATATTTAATACTTCCTGCCAATCTTCGTGCAATTTTTAATAAGGTAATGGTAAATCAAAGTTTCTTGAAAGGTTGGTTTGACTTAGAAAATTATCCTGTAATACAAGAGAAACTCGGAACTCCCGACAATGACGAATGTTTCGGGTATTCCCTACTGTTGGCTATGGGAGGAAGTGAGGACATTGAAAACATCAAGATAGTCAAGACTATTCCGTACATTGACATCTGCACACAAACAATCGGTGAATTTGAAGTTGCAGATAAATATTGAGTATAGAACTGGTTGATAACAACGCAGGATAACGGACGAGCCGTTCCCTGCTAACCATTACCAACAAATAGCGTACATATATGAATGATGTAACAAAAGTAAGAATAGTATATGAATGTAGCATAATAGGTATTGTTTTGCTGACATTCTTAAAAGGTATGTTCCCATACATGGGAGCATGGTGGCGAGTAGCCCTTATTGCTTCACTTGTAGGATTGTGGTTTTCACTATCTTATCTGAAACAGCATAATTATAAATGGGGGTTCAATTACATAGGAAATCATTTATACATTAACCTCTTATTGAAAGTACAGAAGTGGTTTCAGAACGCTACAATCATAGCCTTATTGATACCTGTATTCTTAAAAGACCTCTTGTATAATCAATATTGCTTAGTAGCATATATATTGCTTGTAGGTATGTTCTTGGGCGTGAAGCTGGCTACTTACACAGTAGAGTACGCTATATATAAAAGTAAATTCATTGGTAACAAGGAAAGATAACCCCTGAATGGTGTTCCTTTCCAAACCATTAGATGTAATTATATGACATGAAAATCTATGAGAATAAAATATTGAGAATACTTGGATTTATTTTTATTTGGATTTATGTATTCGGTGTGGGCATTTGCTTTGCTGCAAAATGGTATGCTATTGGAATATCAGGAGCTATCTTATTGGTTGTTTGGTTAAATTCCGGACTTATTGGTGATACTATTTATAAATATAGAGTAAAACAGGCTACAAAACAAATAAAAAGGTATGGAATACAATTATTTGTTGATTTAAACCAATGTAAAGTCACTACACAGAAATGGAATACCAAGAAATCAAGGATGCAAGAGCCTATCTTTCGGATATTCCATACATGGGAAATCCAATTTTGGAATGGTGTCAGTGGCTATTTATTCCCTGACATTTATCATAGTGAACAAATCGTGTCCACTACAATATACACCGTAACGTACACAACCAAATACAATGGAAAGACAAAAACATTTCGCAGTGATGTAATCTTGAAGGAAAAAGTTTCATTGGAAATACTATTGCAACACTATGAAATGACAACGATTTACATAAATCCGAAGAATGACAATCAATATTATTTTGATTTGGATTTTCTAAAATAGATACAGCTAACAACGCAGGATAACGGCAAGTCGTTCCCTGCTAACCATTAAATAAACAATGAGTTCGCCTACTATCTTTTATAATCTTGGGAAAATTACAGTTTGGCTTTGGTACAGACTGATTAAAAAGAAGAAATTCAAATACAAGGATATGATATTCCAATATCCGGGTTGGTTGTTTTGGGTTATCGGCTTGGGAATTGGAGTATTAATAATAGTATGCGGTTATTTTCTGCTTATCCGGCTTGAAAACCAAAGAACAATATGAGTAGCCTTATCACAGCAAAGAGATTTGGAAAAGTTCTAATATGGGTATGGAACAGATATATAAAGAAAGCCGCCATTCCTTTTGAAGAACTTGATTTCCATTACCTCGATTGGGCTTTCATTATTACAGGTTGTATCTTTTTCGGGGTTGTGGCAGGTGTTACCCTGCTTTATTTTGCTTTTATAAAACAATAGACTATTAACAATGAAAGCCCAACTAAAATACCCGATATTCAGCTTTGCCCCCAAAGGCAACATGATATACGTGTTTCGCAAGGAAGAACTGTACACAACGACCAATACCAAGTTGTTGAAGAAGCGGAAGAACTACATTGTTGTGGATGCAACCGGGACGAAATATGTTGAAAAGGGGGCGCACAAAGTGAAGTGGCAAGGGATGTTGGGATATTGTATCAGGATGCAGGGACGTGTGATTTCCATTGAATACGAGTACGGGGACAACCCCGAACCGTTCCCGTTACGGAAACTGCAAGAACTGGTAGCGGAACGATACCCCAAGACACGGTGGTTCAAGGAAGAATGCTGGAACAGCGCAGACGAGTTCCGGCAAGTGATTTTCGCCTGCAAGACCTTTGAGGAAGTGGCGGACATACTGATGCCCGAACGAAAAACGAGCGTTTGGCAACGCATTGAAGAATATTTCCTGCGGGCAGGTTTTCTTATGCTTGCCGCCATGTTCCTTTATCACGTGGTTTGGCGGCTAATCCAAAAGGTCTGGCTATGGGCTACCGGGTAACGTACAGGAAACAAATCAATTTATTCAGATATGGAACAACGGATTACACCACTATTGCTTCCCACTCCCGAAGCGGAGTTGGAAGCGTCCTGCAAGGAACTGGACGAAAAGGTAACATGGCTGCTGCACAACAGCCGGAAAATGGACAACTACTTGGAACTTGAACCGTTCAGCAAGGACGGGCGGCTGTGCGCCCACGTGTGCGACACGCTCAAAAGCCTGCCGGAAACGCCGACACTGGCGGCATACAAGGACTACAAGGCAATCATTATCCTGCTGGGTATGTCCACCACCCATTACGCCATACTGGACGAACTGGCGGAACAGCACCGCAAGCGGGACGAGATACCCGAACTGACCGCCTACTGCGATGCGCTCCACTGGATGCGACCGGGACGGCAGTACCTCTGCAACGTGTACAACACGGTATGCCACGCTTTCCACCTGCTACGGAGAAACCCGGTAAGGGACAACCGCCTGCTGGTGACGGAAAAGGAACTGCGCCACGCCGAACGGATGCTGCCGGAGCTGGGCAGGCAGACATTCACCGAAATGGTGCGTCTGAAAGGCTACATGGTCTATGATGCCGAGCAACTGGCGGACAAATGCGGCATGGAATACGGCTCGTTCCGACGGAAGGTAAAGAAAATGACCGGGTACACGGCTAAGGAATGGGTGATAAAGGAGCGTGCAAAGGACGTGGAACACTACCTGAAGAACACCAACCTCACGCTTACGGAAGTGGCGTTCACCACCGGGTTCGCATCGACATCGAACCTGAACGACTTCTGCAAGGCTTACTTGCTGGACACACCGGGCGAGATACGCAGAAAAGCGCAGGAAACAAGAAAATGCACAGTTACAAGAACGTAATGTGAAAAATCAAGAATAAAACAGATTTTTTATGCCCGTAACTTTGTGCTTCATAAAAGATAAGCACAAGGTTATGGAACATAAGATACCGTTGGAAACATACTTCGCCGGACTGCTTCAAAAAGTGGAATGGCAGATACAGGAATACGAGGACACCGCAGCGGACACGCTGACGCTCTGCCGCCTGTGCGTGGACTACCTGCAAGAGATACTGGGCGAACTCAAAAACTTTATAATCTCCTACCCGTTCGCCAGCACGGAAGAGGAAATACACTTCTTCAAGGAACTGAAACCGCTTTTAGCGAGCAAAATCATCTATTACAACACCGTTTACAAGATAGAGGTGCGCTTCCCCAGCGGCAGCGAGGAAGTGCAAAGGGACTACCTGCTGTCGGAAACCGACCGGATTTCAAAGTCGTTCCAGCGGAACTTAGCGTTCTACCAGTACCACCGAACGAAAGCCACCTACTTGGACAGGCAGTATTTCATGCGTGGGAAGCCTGACATACAAATCATCGTGGACAGTTTCTATTACGAAACAGACCCACAGTTCAGCACCAGTCACGATTTCAAGGTAGCCAAGATTTTAGCCAACGAACTGCTGGAAATATACCTCACCAACCGTCTGCACGAGCTGGAACGCCGGGAACAACGCAAGCGGGTGAAGAACGGCTTCATGGGAAAGGTGTTGCGCTGGACGGGGACGAAAAGGGCGTTGGTGGAACTTATCTACGCACTGGACGCCTGCGGCTGTCTGAACAAGGGGACGGTTGATATTAAGGAGATTGTAGCCTACTTTGAATACGTGTTCGACATCGACCTCGGCGACTTCTACCACACCTACATGGAACTAAAAGCCAAGACCAAAGACCGAACGGGCTTCCTCTCCACCCTGAAAGACAGGTTGCTGATGCGCATGAGGGAGCAGGATTAGGCAACCGTGCTTTAACAAAATTTATTTCGCCACAGGTGGGTACATCTGTGGCGTTTAATTTTTCAGGACACCCGAACTTTGCGGCAAATCAATCAGTTACCGTTATGGAAATAATAACATTCGAGTCCAAAGCCTACAAGGAACTGGACAACAAGATTACCGCCATTGCCGACTACATCTTCAACCACATGGAAACGGCAAGGCAAAGCGAGGAAGACATGTGGGTGGACAGCTACGAGGTCTGCACGTTCCTGAAAATAAGCGAAAAGACCCTGCAACGCCTGCGGGTGTCGGGAACTATCGCCTATTCCAACATCAGGGGACGCTACTTCTACAAGGTCAGCGAGATACGCCGGATGCTGGAAGAACGCCTGATAAGGAGCAACAAGGAGAACATCGACAACCTGATAACCAACCACCAGTTGTATGCTAAGGAAAGAGGAAATCTTAGAAAGAACAAGTAACGGGCTGGCGGTGTTCAAACACTACCTGCCCGGCAACTGGCGCATAGGTCGCAACTTCCTTAACCCGCTGTACGAGGACAGCAAGGCTTCCTGCAACATCTATTTCGACCGCCGGGGCGGTATCTACAAGATGAAGGACTTCGGCAACGACAGTTACAGCGGCGACTGTTTCTTCCTCGTGGGGCAGTTAAAGGGGCTGGACTGCAACCGGGCGGCTGACTTCGTGGAGATACTGGAAATCATCGACCGGGATTTGGGCTTGGGGCTGGCTTCCGGCATTCCGGTTTCCGTTCCCCCGGCAACCGTCTGCCGGGCAGTGCCGGACAAACCCGAAGAAACGCCCGAAAAGCCCGTCAAGCCCTACCAGTTCCGGGAACAGAAGTTCCCGCTTGCCGAACTGGTGTACTGGCAACAGTACGGCATCACGCCCGAACTGCTGGAACGTTACAAGGTCTGTTCGCTCCGGGAATACAACAGTGAAACGGCAGAGGGCAAACCGTACACCTACACTTCATCGGTGGCAGAACCCATGTACGGCTACAAGGGCAAACAGCACATCAAGCTGTACCGCCCGTTCTCCACGCCCCGTTTCCTCTACGGCGGCAGCTTCGGCGAGAACTACTGTTTCGGGCTGGAACAACTGCCAGCCAAAGGCGACACGCTATTCATCACGGGCGGCGAGAAAGACGTGCTTTCGCTGGCGGCGCACGGTTTTCACGCTATCTGCTTCAACAGCGAAACGGTGACGATACCGCCCACGCTGGTCTATCGGCTGACGTTCCGCTTCAAACACATCGTCCTGCTCTTTGACATGGACAAGACGGGCAGGGAAAGTTCATGCAAGCAGGAAAAACTGTTGGAAGAATTTGGCGTGAAACGCCTGCTGCTGCCGCTTCCGGGAACGAAAGAGGAAAAGGACATATCCGACTACTTCAAAGCCGGGAACACCCGTGAAGATTTCCTGAAACTGTTTATCGAATTTTTAGACAACCTGTATAGCGATACATTGATTATGCTTAAATCGTGCGAGATAGATTTCAACAACCCGCCCGCCAAAGCGCAAGAGATTATTTCGGCGGGTGACGTTCCGTTAGGAACGCAAGGCAACCTGTTCGGCATCACCGGGGGCGAGGGAACGGGAAAGAGCAATTACGTAGCCGCAATCGTGGCGGGCTGCATCTGCCCGGCTGGTGCGGAAGTAGATACGCTGGGCATACAGATAACCGCCAACGGCAGGCACAAGGCGGTCTTGCTCTACGACACCGAACAGTCGGAAGTGCAACTGTTCAAGAACGTAAGCAACCTGCTGGCACGTGCCAAACAGCCGGACAAACCCGATGAACTGAAAGCGTTTTGTCTTACCGGTATGTCACGCAAAGAACGCCTGAACGCCATTGTACAAAGCATGGATAAGTTCTACTACCAGTACGGCGGCATCCAGTTGGTCGTCATTGACGGCATCGCCGACCTTGTTAAGAGTGCCAACGATGAAGCGGAAAGCGTGGCGGTGATAGATGAACTTTATCGGCTGGCGGGTATCTACAACACGTGTATTCTGTGCGTGCTGCACTTCGTCCCCAACGGTTTGAAACTGCGGGGACATTTGGGCAGCGAGTTGCAGCGCAAGGCGGCTACTATCCTTTCGATAGAGAAAGACGAAGAACCTACCCAGTCGGTGGTAAAAGCCCTGAAAGTAAGGGACGGAAGCCCGCTGGACGTGCCGCTGATGCTCTTTGCTTGGGACAAGGAAGCCGGGATGCACGTGTACAAGGGCGAGAAACCACGTGAGGAAAAGGAGAAGCGCAAGGAAAGGGAACTGGTGAATGTCGCACGTGACATCTTCGGGCGGCAGACACGCATCACCTACATAGACCTTTGCGAGCAGTTGCAGCAGGTATTCGACATCAAGGAGCGCACCGCAAAGAGCTATATCCGCTTCATGCGGGAAAGGGACATCATCACCAAAGACACGGCGAACCAAAGCTGTTTTGTCATCGGTTCATATCATCTTCAAAGGAACGCAAGCTGCCCGTAGGCGTATGGGCTGAACTTGTGTATTTTTAGGTGCTTGTGTCCTGCCCTGTTGTGATAACACGGCAGGATTTTTTCTGTTTGCACGTGATTTTTCAGGGTATTTGCTTAACTTTGCAGAAGTTACACGAAAAAAGTAACGGCAGTTGGACGGCGGTTGCCGGAATATTGCCTTTATATATAACATATACGTTCGCCGAACGTCCCGATGCGAAAACTGGCACTTTTCAAAATGTGGGGATATTCAGCGCAGGATATGCTATGCGTTTGTCATAGCGTGGCTGCACTGTTTCCACATTTGGGTATGCCAGTACCTCGCATCGAAACAGCGTCATGCCACGCTTTCTTTTTTGGGGTGGCGGCTAACGTGCCAAGACAGTAGGGATTTATATCACTTTAATACCTGACAATATGGAACAAATCAAAGCGCACATCGCCGTATCGCTGGACGGGCATACCGCCACGCCGGACTATGAACTGGACTGGATGCCCCGTGAGGTCAAGGAACTGGCGGCAAGGGAACACGCCGCCGCAAGCTGCCTGCTTATGGGGGCGAACACCTACAACTACATCTTTGAACACTGGGGCGGGTGGCCGCACAAAAGCAAACGGTCTTTTGTGGTGTCACACTACGACACCAACGTGACGCCGGACTGCGGGGTGGAGTTCCTGACCGAAGAACCGCTGCAAAGGGTCTATGAACTGAAACAGGAAACCGACATGCTGGTGGTGGGTGGCGGCAAGCTGCTTACTTCATTGATTAAAGCCGGACTGCTGGACAGCCTGACAATCTACACCGTCCCGGTCATGGCGGGCAAAGGCATCGGTTTTGTCGGGGAAACATCCGGCTCGCTGTGGAAGCTCTCGGAAAGCAGGGTGCTGGATAACGGGGTGGTCTGTTCGACCTACCTGTTTGGCGGGAACATATAAAAAATGCGCCCGGTTTCCCTCCGGGCGCAACCACTAAAATTTCAATTATTATAAGCTGTAAAACCTATCACAATGAAATTTCAGCGGCAAAGATAGGCTATTTCTTCGGTTTCGCTTTCTTTTCGGGGAATGAAAAACCGACATTGAACTGCTCGTCCAGTACCAGCGAAGCATCGAAAGCCTTGCCGTTCTTGCCCTTGAAGCCCTTGATTAACCCGGTCTTGCGTTTCGTCACCAGCTCGACAATCTGCTTGTCGGAAAGCTGCTTGTCGCACTTGTTGCGGAATATGGTAAGCGTGCAGTCCACGTTGGAACACTTCGCCACTTTCGGGTAGAACAGGATGCGCCCGCTGCCGCATTTCGGGCAGGGGCAGGTTTCACCAGTAGCAACAGATAGCTGCACCGATAGCAGTTCTGCGGTGATTTGCGTTGCGTACACCTCGATGCCCTTCCGGAACGTGTCGGCATCCATGCTTCCCGCTTCTATCTTGGCAAGGGCGGTTTCCCACATGCCCGTCATTTCGACATCGGCAATCTTCTTGTCCTTAACTATCTTGTAAACGGCAAGCCCCTTGTCGGTAGGCACAAGGTTCTTCTTCTCACGCACGATGTACTGGCGGGCGAACAGCGTTTCGATAATCGCCGCACGGGTGGCGGGCGTGCCTATCCCGGCATCTTTCAGGCTGGCTTTCAGTTCGGCATCTTCCAATTCCCTGCCTGCGTTCTCCATTGCCGCCAACAGGCTGCTTTCCGTGTGCAGCGGTTTCGGCTTGGTCTGCTTTTCGAGCAGATCCACGCCGGAGAGTGGCAAATATTCTCCCTCTTGGAGTGGCGGCAGGCTGGCGGCTTCTTCATCCCCGCCCGTTTCCTGCTCGCCGAACACGGCACGCCACCCGGTTACTTTCATCACAGACCCTTTCACCGTGAAGTCGGTATCTCCCCCTGACAGCAAGGCGGTGGTAACGTCTTTCACGCACTTGCCCGAAAAGGCTTCCAGCATACGCCCGGCTACCAGCTCGTAAACCGCCCGCTCGTCTTTGGAAAGTTCGCCGGGCAGGTTCTCGGTAATGATTAAGGCGTGGTGGTCGGTCACTTTGCCGTCATTCACGCTGCGGCGGTTCAGGGGTGTGCCGTCCAGCCCGGCGGCATACCCGGCAAAGCGGGGGTATTGCCCCAGCAGGGCGACACGTTCCGGCATTTCATCGAAAACGTCCTCCGGAATATAGCGGCTTCCGGTTCTTGGGTAGGACATCACTTTCTTTTCATACAGGCTTTGCGCTATGGAAAGCGTCTTGTCAGCCGAGAAGTTCAGCTTCGTGTTCGCTTCCTTTTGCAGCGTGGTAAGGTCGTACAAAAGCGGCGGTTCTTGGCAGGCTTCTTTCCTCTCAACGGATTTAACCACAAGTTGCCCGGCATCCTTTACCCGTTGCAGGACGGCTATGGCTTCGGGCTGCTGTTCCCACTTGGCGGTCGATTGGGCGGTAAAATTTATTCCCCCGCTGGCGGTCGCCGCTTTGAGTTGCCAAAACTTGGCGGGTACGAAATTCTTGTTCTCCAAATAGCGGCTGCATATCATCACGAGCGTGGGTGTCTGCACCCTGCCCAGCGAGAACACCCCCTGCCCGGCGGCAACGCTCAACGCTTGGGTGGCGTTTATCCCTATCAGCCAGTCCGCTTCGCTGCGGGACTTGGCAGAGAGGTAGAGGTTATCGTAACGCTCTCCCGGCTGCAAGTTATCCAGCCCCTCACGGATTGCCTTGTCGGTAAGGCTACTTATCCACAGGCGCACAAATGGTTTCCGACAATTCAGGTAATGGAAGATATAGCGGAAGATTAACTCACCCTCACGTCCGGCATCGGTGGCGACAATAATCCGGTCGCACTGGTCGAACACTTCCTTTATCACTTTCAACTGTTTCAGCACGCCGGGGTCTGCCTTGTAGCCTTTCTCCGCTTTCACCTGACGGGGGATTAGCTGGAAATCGGGCGGCAGTATGGGCAGGCTCTCCCGGCGGAAGTTCGCCACGCCGTAGGCTTCCGGCATGGCAAGCTGGATTAAGTGGCCGAACGCCCATGTCACCATATACCCGTTGCCGGAAAGATAACCGTCATTACGCCCGGTCGCACCGATGATGCGGGCGATGTCCTTTGCCACGCTGGGCTTCTCTGCTATCAATGCAATCATAATTCTTTACTTTTTAAGGTGGGTACTACATTTTCATTCCTCTGGACTTCTTGGGCTTGTCCGCTTTCAGGCTCTTGTCCTGCGCCTTGTCCTGCTTCTCTTTCTGCTTGGCGGTGGGCTTGTCCTGACCCTGTTTCAGCGGCTCTTTGCCCTGCTTGGTGGCTTCGTTGGTCTTGCCCCCCGAATTGACCGCTACCTGCGTCCGGCTCTCGGCGGCGGGGGTAACGTCTTTCGGCTGCACCTTGTCGGGGGATTTGCCCTGTACGCCGGGCTGCACATGACCGTTGAACTCAACGCCCTTTCCGTCCTTTATCCCGGCTACCTGCTGTTCTGCGGGCTGCTGTCCCTGCTGCAAGAACTGGACGGCGGCACGGGGCAGGAACTCCAAGCCACGCTCCACCGCACTGACCTGCAAATAGGCACTGCGCTTCGTGCCGTCCCTGAATTGCAGGTTTTCCATTTTCACCGCTTGCCCGGCTTCAAAGGCGGCTTTCTGCTCCGGGCTGACTTGCACGCCGCAAATGGTGTCGGGGCATTTCCACTTGTCAGCCCGCATATACTCCAGTTCGTGCGTGTACCTGTCCCGGCTGACGAACACGGGGATTTGCTCGCCGCTTTTCGGGTCTTTGATTTCAGCGATGCCGCCCAAGTTGCCAGTGCCTTGCAAGTTGCCCTGTTCCTGCTTGGTGAACCCGTGTTCATGGAACGGGCGTTGCAACAGCTTTTCGTCCTGCTGCACGCCGTGCAGCTTGGGTATTACCGTGCCGTCCTTTGCCTGATAGAAAGAGAGCTTGACATCGGTAGGTTTGAGGTAGAAGCCGCCCACCGTCCCCGAAACGGTGTAGGTATTTCGGGACTTGTAGCCACGCATCACCCGGTCGAAGTCCTTCGTGTTTTTCAGGGTGTCGGCGGTGATGCCGACTTTTTTCAGGTTCTCCCAGTCGATTTTTGCCGGGTCGAAGCGGTAACCCTGCTTGAACTCGTGGAAGTCGGGCTTCGGAACTCGAAGCATTTCAGCCCGCTTGTCGCCCTCCGGTGTAGGGTTGCGGTGGTTTTCCTCGATTGCCTTTGCGTCCTGCTCCGCTTTGGAAGCCTTGACGCTGAACAGTTCCAGCCCGGAAGTGTCCTGATACTTGCGGTAGAAGTTGGAAATGAAGTTGCTGAACACATCGCTGTTCTTGTCCACCTGCATGAACTCGCCACCGTGTGTCGGCGGTACGGTCTGCAAATTGCCCTCCTTGTTGATACCCTTAACGGCACTCACCTTGCCCTGCTGTTTATCCAAGACCAGCAGCACGTCTTTTTCCTGCCCCTCTGCGGGCGGGGTCATTCTGTTTGCCATAAATAATTGGAATTTTAGTGGTTACGGGAATAGTCCCGCCCAAAGGTAGCGACTAAATATGCTATATTTGGACGGGCGGCAAGGGCTGTCCGAATTTGTCCTGCGGTGTCCCGATTTGTCCGGGTGGGATGAAATTCCGCAACCATTGGTTGCAGAATTGAAAAGGGCATAAAAAAAGAGAGTGAATGATTTCACTCTCTTTCGATGAACCCTTTGTGAACCCTTTGGTCGTTTTTTGAAATAGCTAAAACTCAAGTAATTTGCATATTTTGCAAAAGAAAATCATTCGAGTATGAACCATATGTGAACCCTTTAATGGATTAGCGGGGAACACTGTTTAAGCGTCATCGCGCTTCGTTAGTAATCTGTTATTGCACTCGTTTCAAATCCCCGATAGATTGGAGTGACATTTCTATGTAGGGAATAGTTTTTAGAATATGGATGTTATCTATTGCTTCTTTACCACCCAATGCCAATGCCGATACAAGACATGGAGATTATAGAATAAAAATAATTCATCTTTCCTATTATCAGTCATTTGAATATTTTCTGTTTTTCTCTATTTTTGCCATTTTCTGTTATTCAGTACACTTTGAAATATCATTTTCTTTTGTACCTTTGCATCCGCAGAAAACAAAAGAAAATCAACTATTTAGTGTAATTACCCGGTTACGGCACCTAAATCGAGATAAAACCTCTAAACAATGGCAATGTTAGAAAATAAAACGAAAGAAAACCCCAAGCTGGAGCAAAATAAGCTCTCGGACGGTAGAATAAGCCTTTACTTAGAGTATTATTTCCTCCTCAAATTATTAAAAGTAATACTGTCAAAAAGAAATACCTTTTATTCTTACTCTTTTCGCCAGTACTTATATCTTGCAGTCAACAGAAAAAAGTTTAGTACGGTTTGGATATATAGACAAAAAACAGACTAAACTCCAAACATGGAAATTCAGATATTTTTTATACATTTCTCTTATATACAAATGATAGCCGAATTCAATTCATATATGAGTAACATAGACATAGACTTCTTCAAGGAGTTGTGTCTGAAACATGGAGAGTTACGACATTATAAAAAGAATGAGTTTATTCTCCATGAAGGTGATGCCTGTTCTTTCTTCGGGTTTATCTTATCAGGCGTAGTCAAATACAGTTGCACCAACCGGACAGAAAACAAGCCGTATAATGTCGGTTTTTCCTTTCCAAATGAATTTATAGCCGATTATCCCACTTGCTTATATGGCATGAAATCAGAATTGAATATACAGGCGATAATCCCGTGCGAGATTTACATCTGTTCTTCTACATTCTTACAGCAAAAATTCAAGGAAAATAATGAAAACCAACGGATAGCCCGTATTGCAGCCGAACAGATGTTTTTCCAATCATATTCACGTTATTTGGATTTATTCAGATTCACACCGGAAGAGCGTTACCTCCAACTTTTAAAAAAATGCCCTGCAATCCTTCAAATGGTATCACTAAAAGAAATAGCATCCTACCTTAAAATTACACCCATACACATGAGCCGAATCAGACGCAAGCAAAGTTTTGACAACAAAAAATAAACATAGGTTTAGAAATTTACATTCATAACAATATTCCAAGAGTATCTTAATCTGCCAAAGAATTCTTCTTTTTATCTTTGTCTTATCTTTGGTTGGTTCAACGAAGAGACAAAATAAAGATTGAATGAGTTAAACAAGAGATTAAAAAAAAGAATATGAAAACAAAAGAAATTCTTGGAATACTTATGCTATTCCTCTGTACATTCAGCTTTATAAGCTGCGACGATGATAATGAACAGACAAATGAATTAACCCCCGAAGCACTTTATCAGACTTCATGGCGTGGAACAGGGCATTGTGAGGCTTGGACAGTACAAAATATGGGGGTCGGTATGCAATTTGTAGATACTCGGAAAGGGAAAGTAAATTGGGAAGGTTACGATGAAATTGATATTACTTATACAATAGAAGGGAAATATATCACATTTAATAGCAATGCTTTATATTTGGGTGGAGCCCCTTGGATTATCAAAAGCTATACCCAAAAACATATAACCATTATACAGAATGAAATTAGTCCAGATAAAGAGAAAGTAGCTACAATTGAATTAGAGAAAATAGATTAAACTGAATCATGGGAACATTAAGTTGCATAAATGTATGCTACAACAGAACAATGAGAACCGTGAGATTTGCAAATTGAGCAAAGAAAGTCATAAATACCTTGTAAATAAAGGAAAAAATGCAGATTCATCTAATATTCCTTTATGTGCTATTATCGGGCTGGTCTATGGGCTGAAACACAAGGAAAAGAGATTCACCTTGTTCTTTTGTATAGGATTGGTTATTGGGTTAGGATGAGCAATTTATATGCTACTGCTAATAAGGTCAATGTAAATCAAAGGAATATGAAACTGAAATATATATTGAATGCTATACTATTTGTTTTGGCATTATCTTTTTTGTCTATGTGTATATTTAAGACTACAGAGTTAAGTTTAAAATGTATGCAATTTGCTGTATCTATCTCTTGTATAGGAGCAATGTTTTCTACAAAAAGATATAGATACATATTTGCATCTATTGCTTTAATCATTATAGGAATATCTTTTTCACTTTAAATGTCCATAATAACGATAATGATTTGATTATTGAATGGTATAATAATAGTCCAGTCTACAGATAGCGACTAAAAACGGGGGCAAGGGATGCCCGAATTTGTCCTGCGGAGCTTGAAATTATCCGGGTGCGGTAAATCTCCAACTGTTGGTTGGAGATTTAAAACGGGTACAGACCGAAGTTAATCGCTTGCTTTAAACGAGCCATTTGTGAGCCATTTGTATATATTGTTTTCGGCTTATAATCAACAGTTTTACAAAAATCGCATTATACTTGTGAGCCATTTGTGAAGCGTTTATGAAGCGTATGGCAAGCCTTTGATTGAGTTTCCGTTATTCTCCTATTATCAGGTGACACGACAAAAAGAAAACATCTTCGGCAAAATCTTTGTTATGTTTTTGCAGGTGATTACATAATATACTATCTTTGCAGATAGAAACAAAGGACATAAATATGGCTTCATTCAGGAAAGAGATACTTGGGCAGATTGAACGGATAGATACCGGGCGTATATTCACGTTCCGGGATTTGTCGTTTGAAACGGAAAAGACCGCCAATGTTGCGGTGCTACTTTCCGAACAGAGCCGCAAAGGGGTACTGGTACGGGTTGAAAAGGGGGCGTACTACCGTCCCAAGAAATCAGTGCTGGGGCTGGGAAAGCTGCCTGTCTATCAGGATGAACAGTTCCGCTACCTGACTGAAAAACTGAACGGCTATATCACGGGGGCTTACATCTATAACAAAATGGGGCTGACCGAACAGGTAGCCACAACCATAACGATAGCCACTCCTAACCCGGTTCGCCGTTTCCGTTTCAAGAACTTGGATATAGAGTGCGTGAAAGCCTACTGCATGGTCTATCCGGATGAAAGCCTTGTCCCGTACTTGCGGCTGCTCGATGCGATAAAGGACATGAAGCGCATACCCGGAACAACCGGGCAGGACATCTACAACCGGGTCAAAAGCCAATATTTCAACGGGTACAGCCTGCCGGAACTGGAAAAAATCGTATCTTTGGCGAAAAGTTACCCGCCACGTGTCAGAAAGGTGGTGGCGGATATACTGGGCGACATCAGACAAACCGTATTGCAAACGGAAATGGCAAAGACCATTCTTCCCACGACACGGTTCAACTTGGATTATAAAACAGCATAGGACAGAAATATGAATTTACATTCGGACAAGGAAGCGTTCAAGGAAATCATCGCACTGGCGGCTGACCATTTCGGCTACGAGCAGTCGCACGTGGAAAAGGATTACTGGGTATCGAAGATACTGCGGGATATTTCCATGTCCGAATATGCGGATAAGACCTACTTCAAAGGCGGAACTTCACTTTCCAAAGCCTACGGGCTGATAGAACGTTTCTCGGAAGATTTGGACTTGTTCGTGTTCACGGGTGATAAAGGTGCGTCCAAGCAGGCAGAAAAGACATTGAACAAGAAACTTTCCAAATACATAGCCGAACTCAATAGCGACATATACAAGGAAGATTTGTCGGAAACGGGCGGTAATTACCGTAAACTGTATTTCTCGTATGACAATGTATTTCAAGGCGTGGGACTGAAAGAACATTTGGAAGTAGAGATAAAATCCTGTGACCTGCCGGACAAAAAACTGATGTTCTACCCGGCGGACAAGCGGGTTATCAAACCGATTGTGACCGCCTTTCTTGAAAGCATCGGGCAAGAGGAACTGATAAGCACCTACGGGCTGGAAAGTTTTGAAACGCAGTGTATCAACCCCCGAAAGACTATCTGCGACAAGGTTTCAAGGCTGGTAAAGCTGTCTTACAATGAGGATGCAGCCGCACTGTTGGCAAAGCATATCCGTGACGTTTACGACTTGTCGGCACTCTACCACAATCAGGAATATAACGATTACCTACATTCGGAAGATTTCTTGGATGCCATGTACCGGGTGACGATAGAGGACGGACTAAATAAAAACTCCCGTTCGCACTTGTCGCTGGCTGATGCACCGATATTCAAGGATGCCGAAGCGGTCATGGCGTTACCCGAAGTGGCTACGGCGTACACTACCGATTTGAAGAAACTGACTTTCGACAAAAGCAAGATGCCGCCGATAGGCAAGGCTGTGGAAGCATTGAAGAACCTGCACGAAATATTAGTGCGTTTTGAAGCCTACCGCACCAAAAAGCAAAATGAAGAACAACCGTAAAGCTACATCGGCTGTTCTTCACTCCATACATTATTATATATAGCTATTCTTCCTCCTTAATCAAGTGGCATAACTCCGGGTCGTTCTTAATCCGGGTTATCTCGTCCTCGACTATCTGCCTGACTTCCTGACGGATGCGGTCATAGTTGGCTTGTATCTCCTCCTGCATCCGGTCGTTGCCGTCCTTGTCGGTGAAGTCGATAATCTGCGGCAACTTCACGTAACGGGCGGTTTCCCGCTTCACCTTTTCATTGTCCACCACGATTTCACAGTGGAAAATCTTCTGCTCTATCCGTTCATCGAAATTGTCCGCTATTGCCCCCACGAACATACCTTGCGTGAGGTTGGATATTTTGCTGGCGGGTATCAGGCTGTCCATTTGGGTGCTTATCGAGGTGGATTTTTCCCGTTGGTTGATTGTCATGCTCTGCCGTTTCTGCAACACCTTTCCGAAACGCTCGGAAAGGATTTTCGCCGTTTCACCGACTACCTGACCGCTGAACACGTTGCCCACAGTATTTTGGATTACCCGGCTTTCCTTGTCCCCGTAGTCACGGGTAAGCTGGCTGTAATCCTGAAAGCCCAGCAGAACCGCTACCTTGTTGCTTCGTGCCGTAGCAATCAAATTGTCAAGTCCACGAAAATAAATCGTTGGCAACTCGTCTATAATCACCGAACTTTTAAGCTGACCTTTCTTGTTTATCAGCTTCACGATACGGGAATTATACAGTCCCAATGCTGCCGAGTAGATATTTTGGCGGTCAGGATTGTTGCCGACAACCAAGATTTTAGGCTCTTTCGGGTTGTTGATGTCCAGTGAAAAATCATCACCTGTCATAACCCAGTAAAGGGCGGGTGAAATCATCCTTGAAAGCGGGATTTTCGCACTGGCAATCTGCCCCTGCAACTGTTCTTGGGCGTCCGATTCCCAAGCATCTACGAACGGGGAAAGGTAATTTTCCAGTTCGGGGTAGCTGCGCAAAATGGTGAATACATCGGCGTATTTCTTGTTCAACAGTTCTATGGCATGGGGGAACGTGCAATACTTACCGCCTTGATAGATACGGAGATACCAAATTATAGCCGCCAAAAGGATAATCGGACTTTCCACGAAGAAATCGCCCTGCTTGCTTATCCAACTTCGATTGAGGTTAAGCATTATCGTGTAGCTTGCTTCGTAGGCATCCGCAATGTCCGACATGAAGCTGGCATTTATCGGGTTGCATCGGTGGCTCTTGCGTGGGTCGTCAAAATTGATAACGTAAAATTTCGGCTTAACCTTGTAGCCGTCCAAGTGGTTAAGTAAATGATTGTAAGCGATTTCCGAAAGGTCAGGAAACTTATAATCATACAGGTAGAGCGCAAAACCTTTCTCGATTTGCTGTTTTATGTAATTATTTACTACTGCGTATGACTTCCCGCTGCCCGGCGTTCCTAACACGATGCTCGCACGAAAAACGTTTACAACGTTAATATAGCCATTGTTCCACTTCTTCTTATAGTAGAACCGGGTAGGCAGATTTACCGAATACTCGTTCTCGATAAGCCTTGTTTCCTGCTGGAAACTTTCGTTCTCGGTATTAAAGACATCATCCATGAGGTTGTTTTTCAACAACCGGGACATCCACGTACCCGCCATGAGCATACAGATATAGCCCACCGAAAGCGTGGCGATATAAAACACGGCATCCGCCGTATGTGGCAGCGGAAGTTCCAGCAGCCACCAGTTCAGGAAAAACAACACGACACCCGCCGCAAGGCTGCAATGTATCTTCGTCCACGTTATCTTTTCCTCTTTCACGCCCTTAGTGCCGATGCACGACAGGGCGAGGAACACCACCGCAAAAAGTTTTGTCCAAAGAACGGACGAGAACAGCCCGGTGGTGCGCTGGAAGTTCCACAGTATCTTGTCTATCACTTCAAAGGTCACTCCCCATTCTTTCAGGGTGGAGTAACAGAACCAGTACACGTTTATTCCCACGAATAGAATACTGACAGCCCGCATAAAGTCCATGACCCTTGCAAGCCCTCTCAAATCATCCTCTTGCTGCATAATTGTATGTTTTTAAGTTAGTCGATGTGCCTTGTGCGCTTCTTTTTCTTCTTTCTCTTTTGGCGGGCGGTGTCCTGCGGCTCGTCACCGCCTGATGCACCGCCGCCCAGCAAACCGCCGAAAGCACCCAGCACGGAAGCCACGCCCGAAACGATGTCGGCTTTCGGCGTGAAGCCCTGCTGTTCCTGATGCGTGGGCTGGTCTTGCTGCGGTGCTGCCACTTCGGGCTGGTGTATCTTTCCGGTTTCGCCCGAAAAACGTTCGTTGAACACGTTCGCCGAATACTCCTTGCCCAAGCGTGAACCGTTCAGCACCACCCGGCTGTCATGGTCGATGAACGTAACGCCATAGATGCGCCCGCTGTCGTTCTGACGGAATACCACGTCAATGCCCCGCTTCCTTAGCTGCTGTTCCAGTTCCTTGCGGCTGTGGGCGGTCTGCATGGCATTGGCTACAATCTTCCGGGTGCGTTCTTTCAATTTCCCGTTCTTGATTGCTTCGCCCGATTTCTCCATTCTGCGCTGCACCGCTTCATAACCTACCGACTTGCCGATGCGGGAAGCCTTTACCGGGTTGCCTGTCTTTTCGCCCTTGTCGTTCATGGCGGAATAGACAATGCCCTGATAGGGCTTGCCGTTTATCTCGCCTTTGACTTCCTCGGCGCACACGTTGTAAGCGGCAAGCAAAGCCTTATATTCCCCGAACGACTGGAAGCGGTAGCCGTAACAAGCCGCTTTCACGGTGTTGCCGATTTGGTGCTTCACGTCCCCGGCGGCATAGTCCACCTTTTTAAGTTCCGGACGTTCGGCACGTTCCTTTCGCTCTGCCGGGTGCAGCCCGTATTTCTTTTCCAGTTCACGGGTGATTTGCTTGCTGCGCCGATGCTCGAACCTGTCATTCAGCGGTCTGCCGTTCTCGTCCACCCGCAACCCCACGATGTGGATATGGTGGCGGTCGATGTCGGTATGCTTGTACACCAAATAAGGCTGGTCGCCATAGCCCAACTTCCGCATATACTCCCGTGCGATGTCGGAAAGCTGCTGGTCGGTCAGCACGTCTTCCGGGTGCGGGTTTATGGAAATATGAAGTATCGGCTTCTTGGTGGAAAGCTGGACGGGCATCTGCATTTCAAAGCTGCGCATACACTCGCCGATAGAGAAATTCCCGTCCTCGCTCAACAGCATTTTGTTGGAAAAAAGCACCTTTGCTTCCTCGCTGTCCACCTTGTTTTGGTTGTACGCCAGTGCGCCGAACATATTGCCGCCAGTGCTTATTTTGGCAACCATAGTTCCTTGCACTCGTTTGTCAGGTCGATAACCTGACGGTTTAACATAGATAATTCAGTGGTCGCCTTTTCCAGTTTATAGAGAAAAGCCAGTGCCTTTTTCTCCGAAAAATTGCTATGCAACGCCTTTACAACTTGGTTATAATTGACCGCCACGGCTCTGAACTGGGCGTAAAATTCGGTCAGCCGGGCGCAATACTCGACCGCCGACTTATCCACTTTCACCACCCGGAACGGCTCGCCGAATAGTCGGGCAGCGATGAACCGGGACTTGCTCGTGACGCCCGACTGCTCCCACTGCGAGAGGAAACGGGCGTTCTCCCGGTCGTTCAGGTAAAGGACATGGCGATGCTTCGCCGGGTCTGCGAGGGCGGGGCGACCGCCCTTGTTGGTTCTTCTTGTTTCCATGCTTCTTTGGATTAAAAAATTACGACTTCGGAGTGATTTTTACCCCCGCAAGGGGCAAGGCGTTTTCAGGCACGGAAAACGGTTTTGTATGCTACAAAACACACCTTGCTATTTTCTGACGAAAATCGAAATCCGTCACGGACGGATTGGGGTTAGCGTGGAACGGTAAGCCCAGCCATTCACCAGCCCTGTTTTACACCTGCGCCCCCTGCGGTTCGTTACTCCGCTGCAAAGTAACGGTGATTTATAATGCTGTAAAATAGGTGGTTGGTGGACAAAACGGGACAGCGCAGGACAAATCGGGACAAGGTTTTCAGGGGACGTTTTTTCTCCCTTTTTTTGCATCGGATTTCAATATTGAAAGCAAGATTGAAAGAAATATTCCAATCAGGAAAGAATGATTGAAAGCAGGATTTCAATAAAACATGATTGCAGGATTTCAATATTTCAAGAAAGAATGAAAGCAGGAAAACAAGATTGAAATAAAACAGTCTTTCAATATTTCAAGATTGCAACATGGAAAGAATGAATGATTGAAAGCAATAAACAAATCTATCAACCAATAATGAACGGAAGCAATATGGAAAACGAGAAAACACCCCTTTATGTCGCCTTTTCCACCCAAAAGGGCGGGGTCGGCAAAACCACCTTTACCGTGCTGGCGGCGAGTTACCTCTACTACCTCAAAGGCTACGATGTGGCGGTGGTCGATTGCGACTACCCGCAACACTCCATTGCCGGGATGCGAAAGCGGGATGCCGAGCAGGTCGGGGCGGATGAAGATTACAAGCGAATGGCGTATGAGCAGTTCACCCGGCTGGGGAAGAAAGCCTACCCGGTATTGTGCAGTTCACCTGAAAAGGCGATTGCAACGGCTGACGAACATATAGCCGCCGGACACGTGCCGGATATAGTGTTTTTCGACCTGCCCGGCACGGTGAACAGCGAGGGCGTGATAAACTCCCTTGCGGGCATGGACTACATTTTCACCCCCATTTCAGCCGACAAGGTGGTGCTGGAAAGCAGCCTGTCGTTCGCAATGGCTATCCAAAAGCTATTGGTGAGGAATGAAGCCTGCCGACTTGCCGGGCTGTACCTCTTTTGGAACATGGTGGACGGTAGGGAGAAAACAGACCTTTACACCGCCTACGACAAGACCATTAAGGAACTGGAACTGCCGCTGATGAAAACCTTTATCCCCGATACCAAACGCTACAAAAAGGAACTGGTGGCGGATAAAAAGGCGGTGTTCCGCTCCACGCTCTTTCCCGCCAGCCGCCCGTTGGTAAGGGGAAGCAACTTGGAAGAACTGATAACCGAAATAGTGTACTACATCAAATTAAAATGATATGGCAAAGCAAAGCGGCGGGATGCCGAAGATAGACGAGGATTTTATGCGGGAACTTATCTCGCAGGGTGTACCCGCCAAGCGGGAGAGCCAGCCGGATGATGAACCGCAGCCCGGCAGCGAAACGGAAACCGCCCACGAGGGACGGCAGGCTGAAACAGTGCAAGTAGAGAAACCGACACCCCGCAAGCGCAAGGGCGGTTCGGGCGACTACCGGGAAACCTACTTTCAGAAAGTGGAACTGGCAGACCGACAGCCCTTGTACGTGAGCCGAACCACGCATGAGAAGCTGATGCGTATCGTGACGGTGATAGGCGGGCGAAAGGTGACGGTAAGCAGCTACGTGGAAAACATTCTGCTGCGCCACTTCGAGCAGTACCAAGACGAGATAAACACCCTGTACGAAAGCCACTTCCAAAAGCCTGTCTGACTATGGTAATCTATTGCATACTTACCGGGCTTTTGGTGTACTACATCGCCCTGTGGCTGTGGTATCGCTACACGGACAGCCGGACATCACCGGGCAAAACGGATGATGCGCCGCTTCCACGAAACGGGGTTTCAGGCTACACGCTGATAGGTGAAAGCCGATACAAGAGCGGACAATTTCAGACAGCGCAGGACAAATCGGGACACCTCCCGCAAGCGGCTGAAAATGATACTATTTTTGCGCCGCAGGCTGACGGACTGCCGGAAGAAACGCCCGGTTACGAGAATGACGAACCCGACTACGAGGACGAGGAAATAGCCGGGTACATGGACGGTGACGATGATACCGGGCGGGCTACGGGCGTGAGCTTTGACGAACTGGGCGAAGCGGTACGCACGGCGAACGCCGACAACCCCACCGAAACGGAACAGCGGCAAGCCGCCGGGACACTGGCAAGGATTGAGGGGACGAACCTCTACGATGCGGTGGTGGAGAACATCAACGGCGGGCTGGCAAAGGTGGCGGAACTGCTGGGACGCAACGAAGCGGAACTGGCTGCGGCTGCTGTCCCTGCCGAAGCTGGCAATAAAAGCAAGGAACACGAAGCGTTCGACATGAACGATTTCCTATAATATAATAATGTATAAGCCTGACAGCATGAAACAGCGTGATTACGGTTGATTGGCAACCTGAAAACCAAACAGACAAACGGGACTATCCCCGACCACTAAAATTTCAAATTATTCACCAGCCGGGAAAGGCGGACTATCCACCCGCCGCCCGGCATTAAAAACAAATCACAATGAGAAAGAAAATCTTCTTGTCGGCGGCTATACTTGCCGCCGTGGTAAGTGCCTACGCACAAGGAAACGGGCAGGCGGGCATCACCGAAGCCACGAACCTAATCACCGGGTATTTCGACCCCGGAACAAAACTGGTGTACGCAATCGGGGCGGTCTGCGGCTTGATTGGCGGGGTAAAAGTATATAACAAGTTTTCAAGCGGCGACCCCGACACCTCAAAGACCGCCGCCAGTTGGTTCGGGGCGTGCATCTTCCTGATTGTAGCCGCCACTATCCTGCGCTCGTTCTTCCTCTAAACCTGCGGCTATGTCTGACGAGTTGTTGAGGGCTAAGCCCGAAAAATATCAGGTAAACAGGGGTATCGGGAAGCCCGTGGAGTTCAAGGGGCTGAAAAGCCAGTACCTCTTTATCTTTTGCGGCGGCTTGCTCGCCGTCTTCGTGGTGTTCATCGTCCTGTTCATGGCGGGCGTGAACCAGTGGCTATGTATCGGTTTCATCGTGTCGGCTTCGCTGCTGCTCGTGTGGCAGACGTTCCGGCTCAACGCCAAGTACGGCACGCACGGGCTGATGAAAGCCGCCGCACGCAAACGGCATCCACGCTTCATTATCAGCCGAAAGGCGATACCCCGATTATTCACCTACAAAAAAAGAAAGGAAGAAAGACCATGAGAAATATGTTAAAGGCTACCACGCTGGAAAGGAAATTCCCCCTTTTGGCGGTGGAGAACGGCTGCATCATTTCAAAGGATGCGGACATAACGGTGGCTTTCAGGGTGGAACTGCCCGAACTGTTCACCGTCACCAGTGCCGAGTACGAAGCCATACATTCGGCATGGTACAAGGCAATCAAGGTGCTGCCCGACTACTCCATAGTACACAAGCAGGACTTCTTCATCAAGGAGAACTACCAGCCCGACACGGAAAGGGACGAGCTTAGTTTTTTAAGCCGCTCCTTTGAACGGCACTTCAATGAACGCCCGTTCCTGAACCATTACTGCTACCTGTTCCTGACAAAGACGACAAGGGAGAGAAGCCGCCGACAGAGCGACTTCTCCACCCTATGCCGGGGCAGGATTGTACCGCAGGAGATAGCCGACAAGGAAGCGGCGGCAAAGTTCATCGAAGCGGTCGGGCAGTTTGAAAGGATTATGAACGACAGCGGGTTTGTCACCCTTACCCGGCTGGCGGCATCGGAAATCACCGGGCAGGACGGAAAGGCGGGCATCATCGAGAAATACTTCTCGCTATCGCAGACAGATACCACCTGCCTGAAAGACATCGGGCTGTACCCGGAAGAAATGCGTGTCGGGGACGACATACTGTGCCTGCACACGCTTTCGGACGTGGAAGATTTGCCCGGAAAGGTCGGGACGGACACACGGTTTGAGAAGCTGTCCACTGACCGGAGCGACTGCCGACTGTCATTCGCCGCCCCGGTGGGCGTGCTGTTGTCGTGCAACCACGTCTATAACCAGTTCATCTTCATAGACGACCACGCCGAAAACCTGAAGAACTTCGAGCAGACCGCCCGGAACATGCAATCGCTCTCCCGTTATTCCCGTGCCAACCAAGTGAACAAGGAATGGATAGACGAGTACCTGAACGAAGCGCACAGCAAGGGGCTTGTATCGGTGCGCTGCCACTGCAACGTCATGGCATGGAGTGACGACCGGGAAGAACTCAAACGCATACGCAACGATGTGGGAAGCCAGCTTGCGCTAATGGAGTGCAAGCCACGCCACAACACGGTCGATACGCCCACGCTCTTTTGGGCGGGCATACCCGGAAACGAAGCGGACTTCCCCGCAGAGGAAAGTTTCTACACGTTCTTGGGGCAGGCTCTCTGCCTGTTCGTGGAAGAAACGAACTACAAGAGTTCGCTTTCGCCGTTCGGCATCAAAATGGTGGACAGGGTGAGCGGTCGCCCGCTGCATATCGACATATCGGATTTGCCCATGAAGAAAGGCATCACGACCAACCGCAACAAGTTCATACTTGGGCCGAGCGGGTCGGGTAAGTCTTTCTTTACCAACCACATGGTGCGTCAGTATTACGAGCAGGGGGCGCACGTGCTGCTGGTAGATACGGGTAACAGTTACTTGGGGCTGTCCCAGCTTATCCACAACCGCACGCACGGCGAGGACGGGATTTATTTCACCTACACCAACGAGAACCCGATAGCGTTCAACCCGTTCTATGTCGAGGACGGGGTATTCGACATAGAGAAGAAAGAGAGCATCAAGACCCTTATACTCACCCTGTGGAAGCGGGATGATGAAGCCCCGAAGCGGTCGGAAGAAGTGGCGTTGTCAAACGCCGTGAGTGCCTATATCGAACTGACAGGCAAAGACCATTCGGTAACGCCCTGCTTCAACACGTTCTACGAGTTTGTCCGGGATGATTACCGCCGACAGCTTGAACAGAAGAACGTCAGGGAAAAGGATTTTGACATAAACAATTTCCTGAACGTGCTTGAACCGTACTATCGTGGCGGTGAGTACGACTACCTGCTGAACTCCGACAAGGAACTGGATTTGTTGCACAAACGCTTCATTGTCTTTGAGTTGGACAACATCAAAGACCACAAGATTTTATTCCCGGTAACGACTATCATCATCATGGAAGCCTTTATAAACAAGATGCGCAAGTTAAAGGGAATAAGGAAGTTAATACTAATCGAGGAAGCGTGGAAAGCGATTGCATCGGCGAACATGGCGGACTATATCCGCTACCTCTACAAAACCGTCCGAAAATATTTCGGGGAAGCGATTGTAGTCACGCAAGAGATTGAGGATATTATTTCTTCCCCTATCGTGAAAGAGAGTATCATCAATAACTCGGACTGCAAAATCCTGTTAGACCAAAGAAAATATCTCAACAAGTTTGACAGCATACAGAACCTCTTGGGACTGACCGACAAGGAGCGTTCGCAGATATTGTCTATCAACATGGCGAACCACCCCGGACGGAAGTACAAGGAAGTTTTCTTCTCGCTGGGCGGCACGCAGTCGGCGGTGTACGCCACAGAAGTTTCATTGGAAGAATATTACACCTTCACGACAGAGGAAAGCGAGAAAATGGAACTGTTCGCACTTGCCGACAAGCTGGGCGGCAACCTTGAACTGGCTATCAAGAGGCTTGCAGAAAGCAAACGTAATCCCCAATCATCAACAACTTAAAAATCAGGAACATGAAAAGAACAATTCTCCTTATGGCGGTATGCCTTTGCTTCATCGGCAACGCATCCGCACAGTGGGTGGTGTCAGACCCCGGCAATTTGGCACAGGGCATCATCAACACCACCAAGCAGATAGTGCAGACTTCCACCACAGCCAAAAACACGCTGGACGGCTTCATGGAAGCGCAGAAGATTTTCCAGCAGGGAAAAGTCTATTACGATGCGCTCAAAGCGGTACACGATGTTGTCAAGGGCGGCATCAAGGTGAAGAAGTCCATTGAACTGGTGGCGGAAATATCCGAAATCTACGTGCGAAACTACCAGAACATGCTGGCTGACCCGAACTACACGCCGGATGAACTCACCGCCATTTCAGCCGGGTATGCCAAGCTGCTCTCCGAAAGTGCGGACGTGTTGCAGGACTTGAAGAATGTAGTGAACGTGACGGGTATGTCGCTGACGGATGCCGAAAGGCTGGCGGTAATCAACAACGCCTACAAAAGCCTGCTCAACTACCGCAACCTCGTGAACTACTACACCCGAAAGAACATATCCGTGTCCTACCTGCGGGCAAAGAAGAAGAACGACACAGACCGGGTGCTGGCTCTTTACGGCTCGGCGGATGAACGCTACTGGTAACATATAAATCGGTATGCCTATGTTATTAGCAGCGGTGGATTTTGACAACCTGCACCAAGTGTTGCGGGTGCTGTACGATGAAATGATGCCCTTGTGCAGCAACATGACGGGGGTAGCCAAAGGAATAGCCGGGCTGGGTGCGCTGTTCTATGTAGCCGCCAAAGTGTGGCAGTCGCTCGCACGTGCCGAACCCATAGACGTGTACCCGCTCCTGCGTCCCTTTGCGCTGGGGCTGTGCATCATGTTCTTTCCCACGTTCGTGCTGGGGACTATCAACACGGTATTGTCGCCAGTGGTGAAAGGGTGCAACCAACTTATGGAAACGCAGACTTTCGACATGAACGAATACCGGGCACAGAAAGACCGACTGGAATATGAAGCCCTGATGCGTAGCCCCGAAACGGCTTACCTCGCTTCGGACGAGGAATTTGACAGGCAACTGGAAGAACTGGGCTGGTCGCCCTCCGATATGGTAACTATGACGGGTATGTATATGGACAGGGCGGCGTACAATATAAAGAAGTCCGTCCGGGACTGGTTCAGGGAACTGCTGGAAATGCTCTTTCAGGCGGCGGGGCTGATTATAGACACGCTGCGCACGTTCTTCCTAATCGTGTTAAGCATACTGGGTCCGCTGGCGTTTGCGATTTCCGTCTATGACGGTTTCCAAAGCACGCTGACCCAGTGGATTTCACGCTATATATCCATTTACCTGTGGCTACCCGTGTCGGACTTGTTCAGCAGCGTGCTGGCACGCATACAAACCCTGATGCTACAAAAAGACATCGAGCAGCTTTCAGACCCGAATTTCATTCCTGACGGGAGCAGCACCGTGTATGTAATCTTTATGATTATCGGCATCGTGGGCTACTTCACCATTCCAACGGTGGCAAGCTGGATAGTGTCGGCTGGCGGTACGTCTGCCTATAACCGCAACGTGGCACGGGCTGGGTCAATCGCCGGGGCGGCGGTCGGTGCGGCAAGCGGGAAAGTAACCGGGAAACTACTCAAATAACCAACATCAATATTTAGTATATGGAATTTAAGTCATTAACGAACATCGAAACGAGTTTCCGGCAAATCAGGCTCTTTGCGCTGGTATTCATCTGCCTGTGCGCACTGGTGACGGGCTTTGCCGTGTGGAACTCGTACAGCTTCGCCGAAAAGCAGCGGCAGAAGATATACGTCCTCGACAACGGCAAAAGCCTGATGCTGGCACTCTCGCAGGACATGGCGCAGAACAGACCCGTGGAAGCCAAGTCGCACGTGCGGCGTTTCCACGAACTTTTCTTCACGCTCTCACCCGACAAGGGGGCTATCGAAAGCAACATCAAACGCTCGCTGTTCCTCGCCGACAAGACCGCTTTCAACTATTACAAGGACTTGGCGGAAAAGGGCTACTACAACCGGGTGATTTCCGGAAACGTCACGCAGACGGTGGAGATTGACAGCGTGAAGTGCGACTTCGACCAGTACCCCTACAAGGTGAACACGTATGCCCGCCAGTTGATTGTCCGGGAAAGCAGCCTGACGGTGCGAAGCCTTGTGACCTCGTGCCGCCTGCTCAACGCCACACGGAGCGACAACAACCCGCACGGCTTCATCATCGAAGCGTTCACCATTACCGAGAACAAGGATTTGCAGACCATTAAGAGATAGCCTTATGGAAAGAAAACGAAACTACATCGGAAAGGTGCGGGACTGGGCGGACGACCGCCTGCGCCGAATGTGCGGACGGATTACGCCGGGCAAAAGGCTGGCGGTTATCCTCGTGATGTTCTTCTTCCTTGGCGGCTTGTCTATCTACATTACCGTTTCATCAATCTACAACATCGGGAAGCGGGACGGCAGGCGGCTGCAAATAGAACACATCAGGCAACTGCCGTTGCACGGCAACGACACAACCAAAAGTATCAACCCCTTAAACAGACCGCAATATGGAAGAAGTACAGAAGAATGAGAACGGCACGACCGTACCGCAGGCGGACGGGAAGCCGAAAAAGGAAGATAAACCCAAACGGGAACTTACCCCGCAGCAGGTGCAGCAGCGCAGGAAAATGATAGTCTTCCCGCTGATGTTCCTTGCCTTTGCCGGGTGCATGTACCTGATATTCGCACCCTCCGGCAAAGAGGACGTGAACGTGGAAAGCGTGGGCGGCTTCAACGCCGACATACCCCTGCCCGCAGAGGACGGGATTATAGCCGACAAGCAAAAGGCTTACGAACAGGCGATGATAAGCCGCAGGCAGCAGGAGAAGATACAGTCCTTGCAGGACTTCGGTTTCACCGGGAACGATGAAGCGGAAGAACCGCAAGCGGAAATCGACCTGATGCCGGAAGAGGATGCGAAGCCCCAAAGGGGCGGCGGTGCTTCTTCGGCATACGCTTACCGGGACATCAACCGCCAGTTAAGCACGTTCTATGAAACTCCGGCGGTGGACGAGGAAAAAGAGGACTTGAAGCGGCAGGTAGCGGAACTGACCGATAGGCTGCAACAACAGAACGCCACACCCACCGCTGACGACCAAATGGCACTCTTGGAAAAGTCCTACGAGCTGGCGGCAAAGTACATGAACGGCGGGCAGGGACAAGTCGCACAAGTCCCGGTAACGGGCGACATTGACCGCAAGCCGGATGCGGTGGCGGTGCAGGCTGTCAGGGAAACGACCGTTTCGGGATTGCGGCAGCCCATGAGCGATGCCGACTTCATCCGGGCTTACAGCCAGCCACGAAACTACGGCTTCAACACGGCAGTAGGCACGGGGTACGCTATGGGAAAGAACACGGTAGCCGCCTGCATCCACCAAGACCAAACCCTGACGGACGGGCAGGCGGTGAAACTACGGCTGCTCGAACCCATGCAGGCGGGGAACATAGTCGTGCCGAAGAATACCCTCGTGGCGGGGACGGCAAAGGTGCAGGGCGAGCGGCTTGACATACTGGTGTCCTCGATTGAGTACGCTGGCAACATCATCCCGGTGGAACTCGCCGTGTTCGACACGGACGGGCAAAAGGGGCTGTCCGTCCCGTCCTCTATGGAGCAGGAAGCGTTCAACGAAGCTATGGCGAATATCGGAAGCGGGCTGGGTACAAGCATTTCCTTTGCCCAAAGTGCCGGGCAGCAGGTGGCTATGGACGTGACAAGGGGATTGCTGCAAGGAACGTCCGGCTACCTCGCCAAGAAGTTCCGAACCGTGAAAGTGAAGCTGAAAGCCGGGTACAGGGTGATGCTTTACGCCAAACAACAATAACCATTTTATCAACCGTTAAAATTTCAATTAGCAATGAAACAGATTTTTGTAATGTTCGCCCTCTTGCTGGGCGTGTGTGCGGCAAACGCACAAACCACTGACACCGTGAAGTATGCGGCTGGCAACGACTTGTACCGGGGGATTACCCGGAAACTCCCGTACCGCCAAATGGTTACGCCCTACGGCGTGGAAGTGACCTTTGCCAAGACGGTGCATATCATCTTCCCCGCCGCCGTCCGCTATGTCGATTTGGGAAGCAACCATATCATAGCGGGCAAGGCGGACGGTGCGGAGAACGTAATCAGGGTGAAAGCCACGACAGAGGGCTTTCCGGGAGAAACGAACTTCTCCGTTATCTGCGAGGACGGCAGTTTCTTTTCGTTCAACGCCAAGTACGCCCGTGAACCGGAAATGCTCAACATCGAAATGAAAGACTTCTTGGAGAATGAAGATACGTCCGACTTCTCACATACCCGGATGAACATCTATTTCCGGGAACTGGGGAATGAAAGCCCGCTATTGGTGAAACTGATAATGCAGAGCATCTACAAGAACAATGACCGGAAAGTGCGCCACTTGGGTAGCAAGCGTTTCGGCATACAGTTCTTAATCAAGGGGATTTACACCTATAACGGGATGCTCTATGTACACACGCAGACAAAGAACAGTTCCAACGTGCCTTTCGATACCGACTTCATCAAGTTTAAGATAACCGATAAGAAAGTACCCAAGCGCACGGCTATTCAGGAAACGGTGCTGGATGCGGTACGTAGCTACAACGAGGTGATAGAGATTGCAGGAAAAAGTACCGTGCGCACGGTGTACGCCCTGCCGAAGTTCACCATTCCTGACGACAAGCTGCTGGTCGTGGAACTCTACGAGAAGAACGGCGGGCGGCATCAGACCATACGGGTGGAGAACGCCGACATCGTGAACGCAGAAGTGATTGACGAACTAAAAATCAAATAGGGAATGAAAAGACACATCTTTATAATGATGCTCTTTGCGCTGTGCCTGACCTCGTTTCAGGCACATGCGCAAAGATACCTGCCGGGCATGAAAGGCTTGCAAGTCACGGCGGGCATGGCGGACGGGGTGCATTGGAACTCCGACACGGATTTTGCCTACCACATCGGGGCGGCGTACAGCGTTTACACCAAGAACGCCAACCGCTGGGTGATTGGCGGCGAATACCTGCACAAGAAGTATGACTACAAGGATATGCAGATACCCGTAGAACAGTTCACCGCAGAGGGCGGCTATTACCTGAAATTCCTATCGGACAGGCGAAAGACTTTTTTCCTTTCATTGGGATTGTCGGCTCTCGCCGGGTACGAAACAAGCAACCGAAGCGAAAAGCTGCTGCCGGACGGCTCTACCTTGCTGGATAAGGATTGCTTCATCTACGGCGGTGCGCTGACGCTGGAACTGGAAGCCTACCTGACCGACCGGATAGCCTTGCTTGTCAGTGCAAGGGAACGGGCGTTGTTCGGCTCGGACATAGGCAAGTTCCACACGCAGGTATCTTTGGGACTGAAATTCATTATCAACTGACCGCTATATAATAATGTATATGAAGAATGTAATGTATAAAATCATCATGGGCTGCTACATCGTGGCCGCCCTCGTGCTTGTCACCGCCTGTAATGACAACTTGGATATTCAGCAGGCGTACCCGTTCAGCATCGAAACACTGCCAGTACCCAAAAGGCTGAAAGTCGGGGAAACCGCCGAAATACGCTGCCGACTGGTGCGTGGCGGCTATTACCAGCCGACTACCTATCAGATAAGGTATTTCCAGCCGGACGGCAAAGGGAAGCTGGAAATGGATAACGGCACGGTGTTCCTGCCCAATGACCTCTACCCGCTGGAGAAAGAAACGTTCTGGCTCTACTACACCTCGGCATCGACCGACCAGCAGACGATTGACATTTATATCATCGACAGCTTCGGGCAGATGCAGCAACTTACACTATCATTTAATAATGACAACAGCGAAGAAGAAACGGAAACAATAACCCCCTAATAATAAAACGACATGGTAAAAATAGAATTGGATATAGAAGGCATCTCGTGGTACATAGAAACCACGTTGGAAACAGATACAGTTCCGGCAGTAGGTGACATCATCATTATGGACAAGGACTGTATTTCCGAACGTGACAGTGCTGAATTATGGAAAACGCCGTCCAATCAGGTTTTCAAATGGGCGGACGAAGAAGATGATGCGCCTGTAATGGAATGGTTCGATTGCGACACGGAAATGCTTGTCAATAAACGGACATGGAAATATGACATCGAGGAAGAAGAAACCGTGTGCATACTTGGTGTAAAATTTATTCACTATGAGGATTTATAGTTGCGACATTCGTTTTTATCATCCTCTTGGGAAACCGGGTATGGAATGATACGCAAAGCGTAAATATCGGGCAGACATCCCGCCGGGAAGCATCGGCGGGATGTTTCCATGATAGGGAAAACGAAAGGCTTCTTTGTTACTTTCTTCACCCGCTGGCAGGCTCACGGAAGAAAGTAACGGCGGCAAGCAGCCGCCGTTTTCTATCAACTGGTTTTAAGGCTCTTTATGGACGTGTATTTCTCTAACCACACCTTTACCTGCTCCATGTTATATTCGCCCGTGATGATTGCCGTATGGTCGTCTATAGCTACAAACCGGACACTTTCATAGCTGTTTACCCAGCCTTGCAGGGAACAGACACCCCACGTTGCAACATCTTCAAAAACACTGCGGTCTATCCGGCTGATTGGTTCGCCGAAAACTACCGTCATTATCTGAAAGTCCGGTTTATCCTCCAACAGTTGCAAATGGTGCAGCGTGCCGAACTCGTCTATTTTGCGCCCCCACGCCCACACATCATTATACAAATCATCGCCCCACTGGTGCGGGTGGTCGAAACGGACTTTTACCTCTATGGTGTGTTCGTTTTCTTCTGTGTCCTCGATAACGCCCGTTACCATTAAGCCCGTAAAAATGCACTCGCAACGCCTGCCGATAAGCTCCTTGTTTACTTCTGTTGTTTTCATGTCCCTAAAATTTACTTGTTTATTACTCCGTTCTTCTTCGCTATCCATTCGTCACGCCTGCGGCGGCACTCGTCCAGCGTTTTGGCTACCGTGCTGAAAAGTTCGCCGTCCGTGTGGCGGTAGTCATATTGATAATAAATTTGTCCCCTGAAAGCCCCTAAACAGCATTTCACGAACTTTTCTTCTCCCGGTGTTTGGGTAATGCTTACCCCGTTTTTGTTAAGTGACTGCATGATGTTCTATTTTTTTTAATGGTTATAATATCAGTAAAGAAAGCAACAGCAGGAAAAGCAGAGCCACGCCCAGCGCATAAAGGGCTGAAAGGCAGACCCGGAGCAGGAAACGGGCGGCACAAAACACGATATACGCCGTTATCGCCGTGCCTGCTCCGGCTACGCTGGTAAACCGCCATGCAAGGCAGAGCAGCAACACCCGCCAAAGGATTTTATAAATGCTTTTCCGTTTCATCGCTTGGTCGTTTTTAACGGGCAGGGCTTTGACACCCCGCCCGGATTGGTTGTTATGCCGCACGGAACACAAAACCGTCATCAAACCAGTAATCGCACATAAAAAGGTCACGGGCGAACTTTTCATAATCGAAATAGGTCTTTGCGAACTCCGGCAGGTCGTAGCATTCCTCGATAATTTCATAGGCGAAATCTTCTTCATCGTCATATTGACCCAGATACTCGTCCCGGAAATCACGTACAAGGTCGTCCGCATCTTCCTCGCCCAAATCATGGCTTTTATAGTTGCACCACACGAAAAAGGCTTCCTGCTCGGTGTCGCTCAAATCCTCCACCGCATCACGCAGGGCGAAGAAGTTTTCAGAAATCCAGCTTTCGCCGATTAAGCCCTCCGGCACGTTCTCCCAGTCCTGAAACATGTATTCCGCATCTTCCTCGTCCTTGTGAAGTTCCCGGCAGGCTTCATAAAATTCTTCCTTGTCCGAATAGTCCGAAAGGTCGAGCCATGCGCCGGACAATGAACCGTTGTTGTACTTGGCATAAGTGCCTACATAAACTTTTGCTTCCGATAATACCTTTGCTTCCATATTGCTGTAATTTTTTAAGTTTTTAATTTTATGCGGATTTGAGAGGTGAGGGAGTTGAAGTTTCACTGAATTTTTTTCCTGTTTCCCGTAAATCCGACTTTTTTTTTATGCGTCTTCCGGTCGGGTCGGTCGTTTTCGTTTCACATAGGCGTAAAAGGGTAGTGTTTAGAGTTTGCAAGGTTTTGGGCAAAAAATACCTCGCAAGGCAGGGAAGATTTTTTCGCCAAACCGGAACGGCTCGACCTTGCAAAATCGTGAAGAACACGTAACTACCTTTGCCTATTGAAATGATTAAAACGACTGTCCCGGCTGGGGGACTGCGTAAGAGGAAGATTTACAAATAGGGAAACTGGGGAAAAGTGCCTGTTCTCTTTCATCTTTTAGGGAACACTCCATGCGGGCGGGAAAGGCAAGGGTGTTGTGAGCTTGCTTGCAATACGCTTGTGCGGGTTTCCAACGGCTCTTTTCACGAAATACAGTCAGCCATGCCACGCACGGCTGGCGTTTCGGGAAATGTGCCAGTTGGAAAAGGATATAAAAAATGCGGGTAGTCGGTAGACTGCCCGCAAGGTGGAAGAATGTACAATGCTGGGATATAGGTTATTAAGTGGAATTTCGTTACCGAAATCGTTACCTATTCGTTCTTGCCACGGTTATAGGTAACGAAACCTACCGGACGGCGTTCTTTCTGTTGTTTCGACTGGCTCAAAAGCTGGGTAAGGACTTGGTACAGTTCGTTGAACTGCGCATCGGTGCTTACCTCCAGTTCCTCGATGCGCCTTGACAGTTCCTCGTAACCGATTGCCATTTGGCGCATGAGGACAAAAGCCCGCATGATTGAAATGTTTACTTCTATGGCTACTTTGGAGCGGAGAACCGAAGAAAGCATGGCTACGCCCTGCTCGGTGAAAGCCATAGGCATAGCAACGCCGAAGTTGTAAGCAGGGGGTATCACATTTTGTGATACCCCTATGGATAACAGCAAGTTAGCTTCCTCTTGGGTGAGTACAAACATAAAATCACCCGGAAAACGCTCGATATTGCGCTTGACCGCCTGCTTCAAGGCTCGTGTTTCCACTTGGTAGAGTTCTGCCAAATGATAATCGAGCATCACCCGGCAACTTCTGACCTCAAAAATCTTGTTTTGGATAATCTGCAAATCCATAATCGTATATTTTAGGAGATTTAGCAATGTTGGAATAATAGTAAGGACTGGTCACAAATTGTGACCAGTTCCATATAATCAAGATTACATGGCAACTTCCTTGTAAATCTTCTCAATGCCGACAAACTTCTTGTCAAGCCCCTGCATATCGCTGCCTATCTTGCTGTTGGTGATGCGGGCGTAGATTTGCGTAGTTTCTATGTTTGTGTGTCCCAGCATCTTGGACACCGTTTCAATGGGTACGCCCTTTGACAGCGTGGTGGTCGTGGCGAACGTGTGCCGGGCAAGGTGGAATGTCAGGTTCTTTTTAATACCGCATATATCGGCAATCTCTTTCAAGTAGGCGTTTAGCTTCTGATTGCTGATTACGGGAAGTATCTTGCCGTCCGGCAACTTGCCCTTGTACTTCTTCAAAATCATCTTGGGAATATCCAGCAGGGGGACATTCACGTCCGTGTTGGTCTTTACCCGCTTGGTGATTATCCAAAGGTTGCCGTCAAAAGACTTTTGGATATTCTCCTGCCGCAAATTGGCGACATCGCTGTATGCCAGACCGCAGAAACAGGAAAAGACGAACAAGTCCCTGACGTGTTCCAGCCGTTCGGAAACCATTTTCTTTTTAAGGATAATTTTAATCTCGTCCTCTGTCAGATAACCCCTGTCCACTTTTTCCAGCCGGATTTTGTAGCTGGCGAAAGGGTCGCCCACCAGTATGCCGTTGTTACGGGCGATGATGATGATACGCTTGAAGAACTGCATGAACTTGGCGGTGGTGTTGTAGCCGCACTTGCAGGCGGTACGCAAATACAACTCAAAATCGGTAATGAACATCGGGCTTATCTCCTTTATGGATATGTCCGATACGTTGTACTTGCTTTGGATAAATTCAGCGAGGTGGCGGCGGGTCACTTCATACTTGCGGTAGGTCGCTATCGTCTTGGATATGCCTACAAGCTGCTTCACATCGTCATTGTGCTTTTGGAACAATGAAAGGATTGTTTCGTGGCTCTCGCTGTGTCCCAAGAACTCGTTTTTCACTTTCTCGGCGGTCACGTAATTGTCACGCCGCTGCATTTCGTGGTAAATGGTATTCAGGGAAGAACGTATGTCGTCCAAAAGGGCGTTTATCCTCCCGGCATCCCTGCCTTTGGCTTTGCCCGCAGTAATGCTCCAGTTGTCGGGCTGGATGCTCTGTTTCGTACTGAACTGGCAAAGTTTGCCGTCTATGGTGATGCGTGCCATAATCATAACCTCGCCGTTTTTCTTTTCAGAACCTTTCTTCAAATAAAAAAGAACCTTGAATGTCGATTTCATAACTCACTTTTTTTAGTTGCAAAATTAATTTTTACCTCTCGTTTTCGAGTTATGCAGACTATGGACTAATCAAGTCATTATCAGGTCATTTATGGACAAATCGTTACCGTTTTTGTCCGGCGGGGAATAGGTAACGATTTAGTAACGAAACTTTGTCTTTTACCGTACTTTTGAAGTCTTGGAAGCAGGACTTTCGGGCAATAAAAAAAGCCACAAATCATTGATTTGTAGCTTTTTGTCCGTTTGCTGACCATTTCTGTCCAGCACGTTCAGCGGAGAGACAGGGATTCGAACCCCGGGAACCTCTCGGTTCAACGGTTTTCAAGACCGCCGCAATCGACCACTCTGCCATCTTTCCAATATGTTGTGCGATCAAACGTTTCGTTTAATTGCTTTGCAAAGGTAGTCATTCTTTTGGAATATACAAGAGTCTTATGCGCTTTTTTTCTTTTTGTTTATTCTTTTCTTTTAAGAATAGAATGTGTGGGAATCCCCTTTTTATTGCTATTTTTGTAGCAAATAATTTATCAATCAAGTAAAAGGTTTCTATATGAGAAAGTTGAAAAGTTTATGGCTGGTTTCGGTTGTGCTGCTATTAGTAAGCTGCTCGATGTCCGCTAAATCAGATAAATCAAGTGAGGCTGGTACCGCCTCCAAGGGAGAGGTCGTTACTTTGAACAAGGCAGAGTTCCTGCAAAAGGTATTCAATTACGAGAAGAACGCTACGAAATGGGTATATGAAGGTGATAAGCCTTGTATCATCGATTTTTATGCGGACTGGTGTGGTCCCTGCAAGCAAGTGGCTCCTATTTTAAGGGATTTGGCTATCCTGTATAAGAATGATATCGTAGTTTATAAGGTAAATGTGGATAAGGAAAAGGAGTTGGCTGCCGCTTTTGGCATACAAAGTATTCCTACGTTCTTGTTTATCCCTAAGGAAGGACAGCCTCAGATATCGATGGGAGCTCTTCCCCGTGAGGAGTTTGTGAAACAGATCGATACTTTCTTGTTGAAGAAGAAGTAACACGACTTAGTTAATCATCATTTATAGATCGGAAAGCCGTAGAATTTTAGATTTTACGGCTTTTTTAATTGGGAGGGATGCTTTATGAAAGTAGGAATTATCAGATGTATGCAAACAGAGGATTTTTGCCCCGGTACTACTGATTTTAGGATGATCCGTGAGAAAAAGGGAGCCTTTGAGGGTGTAGAGGAAGATATTGAGATCATTGGGTTTATCAATTGCGGAGGTTGTCCCGGAAAAAAGGCCGTATTAAGGGCGAGGGAGTTGGTGAATAGAGGGGCGGATAGTATCGCTTTTGCTTCCTGTATCCAAAAAGGGACGCCGATAGGTTATGCCTGTCCTTTCGCCAAAAGGATGAAGGATGTTATCCAGAACGATTTAGGCGATGGCATCCGGCTGATCGATTATACGCATTAGGAAGATCCGGTAGCTGGTGGAAAAGGCATAAAAAAAGAGGGCATTGAAAAATGTCCTCTTTTTTATTTTGGCATCGCACGAATTATTCAGCGCTTTCAGTTGCCGGAGCTTCTTCAGCGGGAGCCGCTGCGGCTGCTTCCTCAGCTTGCTTAGCAGCTTCAGCTGCTGCCAATTCTGCTTTCTTTTTAGCTACGATTTCTGCTTTTGCCTTATTAGCTTCCTTCTCAGCCTCAAGACGTGCTTTAGCTTCTGCTCTAGCTGCTTCGCTGTCTTTTTCTTTGATAGCTTGTACGGAAGCTTGTTTGTTCTTCAACCAAGCTTGGAATTTCTCCTCAGCTGCGGCTTCGTCGAACGCACCCTTCTTAACACCTTCCAATAAATGCTTTTTCAAGCAAACGCCTTCGCGAGAAAGGATGTTACGAGTTGTGTCTGTAGGTTGAGCACCTACTTGTAACCAATACAAAGCTCTTTCGAAGTTCAAATCTACTGTAGCAGGATTAGTGTTCGGATTATAAGAACCTATCCTTTCAATAAATCTTCCATCACGTGGAGCCCTGCTGTCTGCGATCACGATTTGGTAGAAGGCGTAACCTTTACGACCGTGTCTTTGCAATCTAATTTTTGTTGCCATGTTTGAATAATTAATTTAAGCTGTTTGTATTAGCGGGTGCAAAGATAGGAGTTTCTGTTTATAAAACAAGCGTTTTGTTGGAAAATATGTGGATGCTTCTGCTTTTTTTAAAGGTAGTTTAAGGGATTAGTCCCTTATGCAATTGGTTGCCGACACCGTCGGCAATAATGCTGACGCTGTCGGAAATATTGCTGACGGCGTCGAAAATATTGTCGACGGCATCGGTAACCAATTTCTTCCTAGTCTTGTTCCGGAAAGATCGTATGAAATCTCCTGTACATCCCTAATGAAAGGGATTTTTCTTATCTTTGCGGCTTCATTATATTAATGTATTAAAATAAACATATGATTTCAGTTGACGGACTAACAGTAGAGTTTGGTGGAAGCGCCCTTTTCTCGGATGTTTCTTTTGTGATTAACGAGAAAGATCGTATCGCCTTGATGGGTAAGAACGGTGCCGGTAAATCTACCTTGTTGAAGATATTGGCTGGCGTGCGGGAGCCAAGCCGTGGAAAAGTGTCCGCCCCTAAAGATACCGTGATCGCTTATTTGCCGCAGCATTTGATGACGGAGGATGGCCGTACCGTTTTCGAGGAGACGGCGCAGGCTTTCGCCCATCTGCACAAGATGGAGGCGGAGATCGCTGAATTGAATAAGCAACTGGAGACTCGTACGGACTATGAGTCGGATGGTTATATGGAGCTGATCGAGCGGGTCTCTACCTTGAGCGAGAAATTCTATTCCATAGAGGAGATTAATTACGACGCCGATATAGAGAAAACCTTGTTGGGACTTGGTTTCAAACGGGAGGATTTCAGCCGGCAAACCAGTGAATTCAGCGGTGGCTGGCGTATGCGTATCGAGCTGGCGAAACTACTGTTGAAGAAACCGGATGTCCTTTTGCTGGACGAGCCGACGAATCACTTGGATATCGAGTCTATCCAGTGGTTGGAGGATTTCTTGATCGATAACGGTCAGGCCGTAGTGGTGATCAGCCACGACCGTGCGTTCGTGGATCATATCACGACTCGTACGATCGAGGTGACGATGGGCCGGATTTATGATTATAAGGTAAACTATAGCCAATACTTGCAATTACGGAAGGAACGTCGTGAGCAACAACAGAAGGCTTATGACGAGCAACAGAAGATGATCGCCGAGACGAGAGAGTTCATCGAGCGTTTCAAGGGCACGTACTCCAAGACCTTGCAGGTGCAGAGCCGTGTGAAGATGCTGGAGAAACTGGAGATCTTGGAGGTGGATGAGGAAGATACCTCGGCTTTGCGCTTGAAGTTTCCGCCTTCGCCCCGTTCGGGCTCTTATCCGGTGACGATTGAGAATGTCTCGAAAGCGTATGGCGATCATACGGTTTTCCGGAACGCAAATCTGATGATCGAGCGAGGGGATAAGATCGCTTTCGTCGGGAAGAATGGCGAGGGTAAGTCTACCTTGGTGAAGTGTATCATGAAAGAGATCGAGCATGAGGGGACGTTGACGCTGGGGCATAACGTGATGATCGGTTATTTCGCCCAGAACCAAGCCTCCCTGCTGGATGAGAATCTTACGGTTTTCCAGACGATAGACGATGTGGCGCAAGGCGATATCCGTAATAAGATCAAGGATCTGCTGGGTGCGTTCATGTTTGGCGGCGAGAACTCGGCGAAGAAGGTGAAGGTGCTTTCCGGTGGCGAGCGCACACGTCTGGCCATGATTAAGCTATTGTTGGAGCCTGTGAACTTGCTGATTCTGGATGAGCCGACAAACCATCTGGATATGAAGACGAAGGATATCTTGAAGCAGGCGTTGCTTGACTTTGACGGGACGTTGATCGTCGTATCCCACGACCGTGATTTCTTGGATGGGCTGGTCTCTAAGGTCTATGAGTTCGGAAACCAAAAAGTGACGGAGCATTTGGAAGGCATCTATGAGTTTATGCAGCGCAAGAAGATGGAGAATCTGCGTGAGCTTGAGCGGAAGAATTAAATCCTCCACCCAAGCGTCAGCATAATATCATACGTGGAGCTATCTATATCTTTATGATACTTATAATGGGTACGGCGGGAGAAATAACGATTTCGCAACGCAATATTCCATTTATGCTTGGACATATAGGCTAAGGTGGTGGAAAATACCGTTAAACGTGCGTTGCCGGCATCGCCTTGTACGTTTAACTTTGTAGGGTCCACTGCGTTCCAGTCTATATCCGGCTCGTATCCTTTCCATGTGAAGATATGGTAGTTCTCCAAATCGATCAAGAACGCCCAGCGTTTATCGTAGGCCAATCCGGTGAACGCTTTCACGCTATAACCGCTTCCCAGATTATAATCTCTCTCTTCCAGCCGGAGGTAATCGGAGATGCTTGCGCCCAAGGCGACTCCTGTTCCGTATAATTCGGCGTAAACATCTACCTTATTGTCCGGCGTGCCTCTTTTGTAATAGATCAATCCACCACCGACCGCCGCCGCTTCCGATATGCGGTAGGGAGCTACCGTTTGGGAACTATTGGATTTTAACTCGGAATCATAGTAGTCGAAATGCTGAAAGATTCCAGCGGCCAGACTACGAGGGCCTTTACTCCAGACCTGTTTCCCCCAGATAGCCCCAACGGCATTGACTTGGCTGATGAGCGGCTGGCTGGAAAAGAAATCGAACCCGGCCTTCAACTGAAACCATTCATAGGGCGAATAGAAGTCATCATTGAAAGGATCTCCATAATCCAACCTGAAGGATACGTGCATGCTCGTAGTGCCATGCTTGGAGCCTTCCTGCTCGGCAAGGAAGCGAGGGCCGACACCCACGATGAAGTTTACGGGAACCGAGGTGTAGACACGCCCCTTGGAGCTGCTGTGTCTCCAAGCTTCTCCCGTGATGATACGATTGATCGCCCGCATCGGAGATATCAAACCGGATAAGATCTCCCGTCCCACACGTTCCGCCCCGTGGGAGCGGTTGTCGATGAATAAGTCGGAGAGCCGGTAGGTAATCTCACCTAATTCTATACCGCCGAAAGAGGTGGCAAGCATGTCATTGATGGAGGGCGGTTCCGTTTCCATAAAGAATTCCCACATTAGGCTGCCTCCCGCCGCGAATGGAATGGATTGCCAGAAATTCAGTCCATTGCTACGGGCCGCGTTGAAATATAACGATCCGTGATAGGGATGGGCCACCAGATTGGTAGAGAACTTATCCGTGTCCCAAACAGGCCCCGTCTTGAAGTTTTGCTTAATCGTATGTCCGTTTATCTTCGCGAAATCCTCGTTCATTAAGAAACGGTCGAAAGTCCAGACGGCCATGTTCATTCCGAATACCTCGCTTGCTGCCAACCAAGGGCGGCGTGGAATGAAAAGGGCCGTGTCGCTCACGTAATTGCGGGCATCCATCTGAGGGAAGTGTTGCCCCCACATCCATTGGCTGGATAGCAGACAGATCAACCCGATCAACATGCATTTTTTCATCCTCATCTAACTCAATTCTCTTTTGTGAATAAAAATCAATAGGTTACGGTTATAACCACTCCGCAAACTTATATATAATAAACATTAAGGGATTCGTTTGGTTTAAATTATTGTTAGGTATTCTTTCTATAAATGCTGTTATTTGCGAACTATTCCGTATTTTTGCGAAAAAAACAAAATGATAGATTTTATCACCTTTTGTGACTATACAGGGACCTTTGCGTTTGCCATAAGTGGCATAAGATTGGCTTCTGCGAAACAATTTGATTGGTTTGGCGCCTATGTGGTGGGTGTCGTGACCGCTGTAGGAGGAGGTACGATTCGTGATATTTTATTGAATGCGGTGCCTTTTTGGATGGAACAAGCCTCTTATTTGATTGTCTCGGCCTTGGCTTTGTTGTTCGTTATCGCTTTCCGAAAATACGTGATCCGTTTGAACAATACATTTTTTATATTCGATGCTATCGGATTGGGGTTGTTTGTGGTGGTAGGTATCGCCAAGACCTTGGATTTCGGGTTTCCCATGTGGGTGGCGATCGTGATGGGAACCATAACCGGCTCGTTTGGCGGTATGATGAGGGATATATTGATTAATGAGGAGCCTTTGATATTCCGGAAAGATATTTATGCGTTGGCTTGTGTCTTTGGCGGTTTGATATATTATATATGTATGCAAACTTCTATGTCGGCGGCGATGATACAGTTCGTATCGGCGTTGAGCGTGTTCCTCGCACGTATAATCGCCGTAAAATATCATATAAGTGTTCCGGTGTTGAAAGGAGAAGAATAATTTATTAACTTTGCATAATTATATGGACATGCATACTCAACAAGAAAAGGCTTCCATCCTGTTGATATATACGGGTGGGACGATAGGTATGATCGAGAATCCGGAGACTGGAGTGTTAGAGTCGTTTAATTTCCAGCATTTGAAGGACAATATGCCGGAGTTGAAGAAACTGGGGTATTCGGTGGCCACGATACAGTTCGATCCTCCGATGGACTCCTCGGAGATGGGGCCGGACTCGTGGATGAAGATCGTGAAAATCATCGCCGATAATTATCAGAAATACGACGGCTTCGTGGTACTGCATGGCACGGATACAATGTCGTATACGGCATCGGCTTTGAGTTTTATGCTCGAGAACCTGAGTAAGCCGGTGATCCTTACGGGATCGCAATTACCGATCGGGATGTTGCGTACCGATGGGAAGGAGAACTTGATTACGGCGATCGAGATAGCGGCCGCCAAGGAGAACGGCTTACCGTTGGTCCCGGAGGTCTGTATCTTTTTTGAGAATGATTTATTGAGGGGGAATCGTACGAGTAAGATAAACGCAGATAATTTTAACGCGTTCCGTTCGTACAATTACCCGGCTTTGGCTCATGCGGGTATCTATATTAAGTATGATCTGCCGCAGGTATATCATCCGGTATCGCGTAAGCCGCTGAAGCCGCATTATTTGTTGGACCGAAATATCGCTATACTAAAACTATTCCCCGGAATTTCTCCGCAAGTAGTGGAAAGTATCCTGAATATCCCGGGTCTGAAAGGCGTGGTGATGGAAACATTCGGAAGCGGAAACGCTCCGTGCGAGGAATGGTTCTTGAATATGTTGAAGGAGGCTGTAGACCGTGGTATCGTCATCGTGAATGTTACTCAGTGTAGGGCCGGAAGTGTGGAGATGCACCGTTATGAGACGGGGCACAAATTGTTGGAGGCAGGCGTGACGAGCGGCTTCGATAGTACGACGGAGAGCGCCGTGACGAAGCTAATGTTCCTCTTCGGCCATGGGCTGACACCCGACGAGGTGAAGGAGCATATGAACTGCTCGTTGATCGGGGAGGTATCGATCCCTGAGACGTTCCGCCCCTAGTGTATACTATGTAAAACAGAAAAAAAGCAGTGTTGCGGAATAGGAGAGTATGAAACTATCATTTCTGAGTTTAGCGAGTGGGAGCAGTGGGAACTGCTATTATTTGGGGACTTCGGAATTCGGTATGCTGATTGACGCAGGTATCGGAATCCGGACCATAAAGAAAGTATTGAAGGACCGGTCGATCGATTTTACCAAGATCGTGGCCGTGTTGATTACCCACGATCATGCGGATCATATCAAGACGGTCGGGTATTTGGGCGAGAAGCTTTGCATTCCTGTCTATGCGACAGCCGACGTGCACCGGGGGATTGATAAGAGCCGGTATGTGGAGGAGACCTTATGTGTCTCCCGCAAGGTTATAGAAAAAGAAGTTCCATTCCTTATCCGTGATTTCCGTATCACGGCTTTCGAGGTGCCTCACGATAGTACTGATAATGTGGGATACCATATCGAGTATGGTAATCATAAATTCACTTTCGCTACCGACGTAGGCCATATCACGGACACGGTGGGGAAATATATCTGCATGGCGAACCATTTAATATTGGAAGCGAACTATGATGAGGAGATGCTTCGTTTCGGTACATATCCCGCTTTCTTGAAAGAGCGGGTGGCGAGCCCCACCGGGCATTTGAGTAATAGGGAGGCTGCAGAGTTCTTGGCGACCCATTATAATACCGGTTTGAAGAATATCTGGCTTTGCCATCTCAGCCGGGACAATAACCATCCCGAACTGGCCTATAAGACAGTGGATATACGTCTTTTCCAAGAGGGCATAAGGGTAGGGAAAGATGTCTCATTGGTAGCGTTGAAGCGGACTACACCCTCGGATATTTACGAGTTTGATTAAAATTTTAAGAAAAAAAGTAGTCGAAAAGTTTGCGGGGAAAAATAAAACCTCTATCTTTGCACCCGCAATCGAGAAACAAACGGTGGTTTGAAAAAGTAACGATAGCAAAACAGAATGACTTGGTAGCTCAGTTGGTAGAGCAAATGACTCTTAATCATTGGGTCGAGGGTTCGAGCCCCTCCCAGGTCACTCAAACAAATAACATGTTGACTTGGTAGCTCAGTTGGTAGAGCAAATGACTCTTAATCATTGGGTCGAGGGTTCGAGCCCCTCCCAGGTCACACGATTTACTTATTGGAAAGATGGCAGAGTGGTCGATTGCGGCGGTCTTGAAAACCGTTGAACTGAGAGGTTCCCGGGGTTCGAATCCCTGTCTTTCCGCAGAGAGTCCTGTAAGGCGAAAGCTTTACGGGATTTTTTGTTTTTGAGGCGTTTGTCCGGGCATGAACGGAAAGTGGGAGTTCGATACGCTTTCTTCTTATATATTTGCGGGGAATAACCGGCAAATGAGCGATCGTCTGTTTAAGCGAGAACTGAAATCATGGGAAGTGTCTTGAAAGCCGGCATACAAAATAGGGTTCGCCTTACGGACAAATACGCTACCGGAATGGTTTGCGCTAGGCCGGAGTTTGCAACGTTTTCTTTTGAGAGCTACGGAAAAGAATATCGCTTTCGCCTTTTTGAACCAGCCTTGTGAGGTGCGTGATCTTTCCGGTTTGCTGGCGAAAGACTTGTCTTTCACCAACGAGATTCCTGCCTTGATCCTCCGTCTGGGATACGCTAAGCGGAAAATGCCGTACTCACCTCGAAAGTCTTGGCGTGAGAGGCTGGTTCCGTAATGGCTAAGTCAGATAGCGAGTGCCCTCGTTCATGCCAGCTTGCACGGGATATGCCAAGACGAAACTGTTTGCCTGAAAGTATTTGTTGAGGTACTTGGGGATACGGGCCATGGCGGGAGCGTAGGAAAGTCCTTCCTTGCGGCTAAGGATAATCCACATCGTGTCGTCCGGTTTTATATCCCGGAAAACGATCAGGAAGTCATCCCAGTCGTTGAATTCGATATAACTGGCTTCTCCGCTTTTCTTGGCTAATAATTTCTTTAAGGCATTCAAGGTCGCTTCCGAACCGTAAAAGACTGTCGCTGCACCTGTGTTCTGGGTCACGTTTCGTAGCCGGAAGATGATTTGGTTGAAACCGATTTCTTTTTCGGCCAATTCCGGGATGATGATCAGATGCCGTCTAACAGTAGAGATGGGTTGTGCGGGCTTGTATATGAATGTACTTACACTACTTTCCGCCAATACGCTTTCCACGATATGGCCTAGGAAGGCCGCCGGTATATCTTTTTCCTTGTGCAATCCCACTACCAGATCTGTGATCTCCCGCTCTTTTACCACGCTGGCGATAGCATTCGATACGCTTAAGTCATATCTTAATAAATCTTTCATCCGGGTATCCGTGGCGGCAGCCGTATTGACTGCGGTCTGTAGAACCCTGCGGGACTGTTTTAACGCTTTCTCGTCTGAATGATGGTTATCTATCACTTTTAGGGCAAACAAGCCGTTCTTGTTTTGGGGAGATTTGATCGCCAAGCTGAGGTTGACCAGCTCTTCCACGGTCTCTTCATTGCTGACCGGTATCAAGATATGCTCTGATTCTTTTTTGTTTTCCTCCTTATCGGATATATCTTGGGCCGCTATGTTATGAGCGCCTTTTTGGGCGGCGAAAGAGGCGATGGTGCAAGTGACAAGTATCATCAGGATCGTACCGTTCAACACGCTCTCATTTAATAACCGGATTGGTTCCCCATTAGCGTCTGTTCCGGTGATTACGTTATATCCGACCATCACGGCGGCCAATGTAGCGGCGGCTTGTGCGTTACTTAAGCCGAAAATAACGCTTCGCTGATCCGTGGACAGATGGAAAGTCTTTTGGGTCATCCAAGCGGCTATGTATTTGGCGGCCGTAGCTACGATAATCATGATAAGCCCAACTTTAATGGTCTCGAAACTGGTAAAGAACGTACGATAATCTATTAACATACCTACGCCCAACAAGAAGAATGGGATGAATATGGCATTTCCTACGAACTCGACACGATTCATCAAGGGTGAGCTTTGCGGGATAAGGTGATTTAGGGCTAGTCCGGATAAGAACGCCCCGATGATCGCCTCCATGCCCGCTACCTGAGCTAGGAAAGATCCCAGAAATACCATCACCAGCACGAATATATACTGTGATATATTATCGTGTACATGCTTAAAGAACCAACGCCCAATGAAAGGGAAACCGAATAATACGATTAACGCGAATATCAAGATGGAAACCCCCAGACGAATCCAAAACATATCGTTGACCTGTCCGGTGGCCATGCCGACAATGATCGTTAGGACGAGCAATGCCAAGGTATCAGTGATCATCGTTCCTCCTACGGTGATACTGACAGCTTTGTTTTTGCTGATACCCAGTTTACTGATAATCGGATAGGCGATCAATGTATGGGAGGCGAACATACTGGCGAGTAAAACGGAGGTCAATACGTTGAATCGCAGGACCCATATCCCGACAACCGTTCCTAGGATCATCGGAATGAGGAATGTGTACATGCCGAAAGCTAGGCTTTTCGTACTATTTCTCTTAAAATCCGCCATATCGATTTCCAATCCGGCGAGAAACATGATATAAAGCAATCCCGCCGTCCCGGACAAGATAATGCTGCTATCCCGTAATACGAGATTAAAGCCGTGCGGTCCGATAATTGCGCCGGCAATGATCAGTCCAAGCAGGTGAGGGATTCTCAGCTTGTTTAATAAAAGGGGAGTGGCCAGGATAATTAAAAGAATCAAGAGAAATTTTAATACCGGGTCCGCTAAGGGCAATGTGAAATCTATTGTCGAGGCTAATACCATATGCGTAATTTTTTCGTTATAATTTGAAACAAAAATAATAAGAATTTGCGGAGATTGCAGCGTTTACGCCAACTTTGCATCTTCTTTTATAGATAACAATAAATGTGTGAGTTTTATAAGTTAAAGTATATGTAAATCTTGGGACATTAGCGTGAACCGATTATATTTGTACATACATTGCATTGAGTTTATTGTTATAAAACTAAAAAGCGTTTAAACCCTTTGCATAAAAGGGTGTCAAACATGAAAAGAGAAAAATATTTATTTAATGTAGAGGAGAAACAAATATGAAACCCATGAAATTAACATCTTTAGTGATGATGCTTCTGATCGCGTTTAGTGCCGCGGCTCAGGAGGAGTTCTTTGATGATGTGTATTTCTCTTCCAAAAACAAGAAAAAGAAAGAACAGGTTGAAGAGAAAAAGGTTGTTCAGCCGAAACAGGAGTCTAGGACCCTGGTCGCTACAGCCAAGAGCCAAGCTTCTTCAGACAGCCGGGATGTGGATGAATATAACCGTCGTTATACATCAGTCGAGGTGGAGGAGCCTTATCGTGAGGATGATTCCGTTATCTATGAGGATAGCGATGAGAATGAGTCTTCTTCCGAGCGTCGTTCGGATACTGAATATACGGAACGTATCATTCGTTATCATTCGCCGAGTAAGATTACGATCGCCGGAGCGGATCAAGTCGATTTGTATCTGAGTGACGGATATTATGGTTACGGCTATGATACGGATTATTCGAACGGTAGCGCGAACGTGAATTTTAATATCAATGTCGGCAACGGTTGGGGCTCGCCTTGGTATACAGGTTGGTACGATCCTTGGTTCTATAGTTATAGCCCTTGGTGGACTTATTCATCTCGCTTCTACGGCCCGTCTTGGGGATTCGGCTGGGGCTGGGGAGGCTTTTATGCCGGCTATTATAGTCCGTGGTACGATCCATGGTATGGCCCGTCTTGGGGCTGGGGTGGAGGCTATTGGGGTGGCCATTGGGGACATCACCATCATTACTATCCCGGTTACTATTCGACTCCAAGTAGACATTATTCAAACGGACGTTCTTCTTATCGAGATAATCGCTCTTATGCGAGTGGCAGAGGTTCCGGTTATACAGGTGGGCGGAGCAGTGGCTCTTCTTCCTTGAGAAATTCCGGATCGACTACAAGACCTTCGTCTTCAAGTTCCTTGAGCAATGGACGTGCGGGATCTACCCGTAGGGAATCTGCTATTTCCTCTGGTGCGGGACGTCGTTCCTCTTCTTCTGTTAGAAATTCGGCAACGACAAGAAGTAGCTCGGGCATAAGTAATAGCTCGGCGAGAACAAGGATTTCCAGAAGTAGTTCTGGAGCCGCATCTTCTTCCGGACGTCAATATTCAGCTCCGGTAACACGTTCTTCTTCCAGAAGCAGTAGCGATTTCTCAAATAGTCGCTCTTCTTCCAGTCAATTTAGAAGTTCCTCTCCTTCTCGTAGTAGTTCGGTAGGTTCTTCTTCCGGTAGCTTCGGTGGAGGTCGTTCTAGTGGAGGCTCTGTTGGTGGCGGAGGTGGCCGTGCCGGTGGTGGTCGCAGGTAAAAGTGTTAGGTTGATAAAATTAGAGATACGATGAAAAGGATAGGAATTATAATGTCGGTGCTTGCCCTGTGTGGCGGCACCGCTTTTTCGCAGTCACAGTTGGATGCCTTTAAGTATTCCCAGACGGAGTTGAATGGTACGGCTCGTTATTTAGGAATGGGTGGTGCTTTTGGTGCGTTAGGTGGTGATATTTCCGCTATGAATACGAACCCGGCAGGCTTGGCGATTTATAAAAGCTCGGAGGTGGTTACGACATTGAGTTTGTCTTCGGCCTCCGCGAAGACCGATTGGCTTGGTTCGAAGGTGGACAACAGCCGTACGAAGGTGAGTTTCGATAATATCGCTTACGTAGGATATTTCCCGACAGCGAATGATGAGGGTATCGTGAGCTGGAACGTTGGTTTCTCTTATAATCGCTTGAAGAATTATAACCGGAACTATACGATGGCTACAGGAGGTGATTTGAATACTTCTCTTTCTGATTATGTGGCCATGCGTGCGGCAGGAATGCCTAGCGGACTGTTGGGGGAGGGTAAAGACTATAACCCTTATAATAACCAAGACTTAGGTGATTGGCTATCTATTCTAGGATACAATGCCGGTTATATGGATTCATATAACGATAATGATAAAGAGTATTATAGTGCGTTCGGGGATAAAGATGCGGATGGGCAATGGAGTCCGTATTTATTGCAAGGAGGTCAATTAAAAGTTTCAGAGCGAGGTTCCGTGGATCAATATGACTTGGCTTTCGGTATAAATATATCGGAACTTGTGATGCTTGGCGCTACGGTTGCGATTACGGATCTGAACTATAGATATCAGTCATCGTATGATGAGGAATTTACGAACGGCAATAATTTATACTTAGATAATTACTTGGATACGGATGGTACCGGGTATTCATTTAATGTGGGTGCCATTGTTCGTCCTACTGATTTTCTTCGTTTAGGTGTAGCTTATAATTCACCTACGTGGTATAAGATGACAGATCGTTATTATGGTGAGGCCGGTTCTTATCTGACCTTTATGGATAAAGGGGAGATGAAGGAGCGTAAACTGGATGCGGCTACTCCTAATAATGCTTATTATGACTATGAATTCCGTTCTCCGGATAAATGGATCTTTAGTGCCGCCGCAATCTTGGGTACGACCGCTTTGATAAGCGTTGATTACGAGTTGATGAATTATAAGAATATGCGTATGTATCAAACGGATGGTAGCAGTAACGTGTATACTAACCAAGATATAACGGATAATTTCAAGTCAATGAATACGATCCGTGTAGGTGCGGAGGTAAAGGTTACTCCTCAATTTGCCGTAAGAGCAGGTGTCGCCTACAGCGATAGTCCGATCAAGGATAAACTGAAGAATGGAGAGAAAGAGGTCTTTACGGTTGGTACGATTCCTAATTATACGATCGATAAAGGGGTCATGAATTATACGGTAGGTATCGGTTATCGCTTCACCCCGAACTTCTATACGGACTTGGCTTGTGTATTCCGTACGCATAAGGAAGATGTTTATGCGTTCTCTAATATGTTTGCGGGAGATGATCCGAAGCCATTCCTCGAAGCCCAACCCGCCACGATGAAAACAAACACGACTCGTGTAGCTTTGACATTGGGATACAAGTTCTAATATACATATATTTTAGATCAGTAAAGTCCCCTGTTCGTACGTTAAAGGTGCGGGCAGGGGACATTCTTTTTATAATTTGAAATAAAATGTTTGTTGGTTTAAAATATTTTTCGTTCTTTTGCTTTCATAAATAACATTGTATAACAGTTAAACCCCATCGCCTATAGCATAAACATTACTCGAATAAACTAAAAATGTGAAAGTAATGAAGACTTTAAAAATGATGACCGACGAGGAATTGGTTGTCCTTTATGCAGAAGGTAATAATGCCGCTTTCGATATTTTATTAAATCGATACAAAAGTAGCATTCATTCTTACATTTATTTCATAGTACGTAACAAAGAGCTTACGGAGGATATCTTTCAAGAGACCTTCGTGAAGGTTATCATGACTATAAAACAAGGTCGCTATACCGAGAACGGCAAGTTTAAGGCATGGATTACTCGTATTGCCCATAACTTGATTATAGATAATTTCCGTCAGGAACGTAGCGAGAACACGATCTCGAATGATGAGGTAGAAATCGACTTATTTAATAACATCAAGCTTTGCGATGGTACGATAGAGGATAATATCGTGCGCCATCAAGTATTGTCTGACGTGAAGAAATTGGTAAAGCATTTGCCGGATAACCAGCGTGAGGTGTTGGAGATGCGTTACTATCAAGATCTTAGTTTTAAGGAAATCGCCGATATCACGGGGGTTAGCATCAATACGGCCTTAGGGCGTATGCGTTACGCTATATTGAATATGCGCCGTATGGCCGATGAGAACCGTATCGAGCTATCTATGGTGTAAAATAATTTTCTTTCCATGCAATAAGTCTTAGGTCCCTACGTTTTATTAGCAAACAAGATAAAAATAAAGGTGCCTATGAGGAAGCTTTCTACGCAATGCATGGATGATTTGGAGAAAAAAGTGAAAAGTGCCCCGGAGGCGAAAAGTTCGCCTCGGAAGCAAACGATGGATTTCTTGAAACAGTTTGCGAGGGCTTATCAAGCGGAACCGGCTGTACGTCCGGAGCTCTGCGGGTATGTGTTGAACTAAGAATTACGGAAAGAGAATCTATATTATTAGGTTCTCTTTCTTTTTTTGTGTACTTTTGTAAAAACAAAAGACAAGATTATGAAGCATTTGATAGCGCCTTCCCTGCTTTCCGCTAATTTTCTGGATTTGCGGAAGGAGGTGGAGATGATAAATAAAAGTGACGCCGATTGGTTGCATCTGGATATTATGGATGGGGTATTCGTGCCGAATATCTCGTTTGGTTTCCCGGTACTTAACGCATTAAAGCCTATATGCCAGAAGCCGATGGATGTGCACTTGATGATCGTGGAGCCCCAGAAGTTTATCCCTGAGGTCGCGGCTACGGGAGCCTATATGATGAACGTGCATTATGAGGCATGTACCCATTTGCATCGGACGGTAGCGGCTATTAAGGAAACGGGCATGAAAGCGGGTGTTACCTTGAATCCGCATACGCCCATCTGCTTATTAGAAGATATTATCCAAGATGTGGATATGGTTTTATTGATGTCCGTGAATCCGGGATTTGGTGGTCAACGCTTCATTGAGCATTCCGTAGATAAGGTGGCCCGTTTACGAGAAATGATAGACCGGAAGGGATTGAGTACTATGATCGAGGTAGATGGCGGGGTGAATTTAGAGACGGGAAAGCGTTTGGTTGACGCAGGTGCCGATGTATTAGTCGCCGGTAACTTCGTATTCAAATCTCCAGATCCGATACAAACAATTAAAGACTTGAAAGCTTTGTAGAACACATTAATATATCACCAAAACCTAACTATCATGATTGAGGAAATACAAAAGCGGCCTTTTGTACGGCCGCTTTTTTTATGGATAACCGGAATTTTATGCTATGCGTTTTTACCTACCTCTTTGCTCTTATATGTTTTAGGGGTTTTATCTGCTCTGATTTTTCTTTTTCTGGGGTTCTCGTGGGGGCGAGGGCATGCTGAGTTGCGATACGATTCCCGTTGGATATGGGGAGCTATAGTCTCTGTTTTGATTGTATGTTTGGCGGTTGAGGTCTGTTGGTATAGTGACTGGCGTATAGCGCTTGTAAATGAGCCTGCTTCTTCTTTAGATTTATTGGCTAGCGAGGCCCAATATTCTTTGGTAAATACATTTGATCGCTTACGCTTGTCTGATGAGGAGAAATCTATTTTGGCTACATTGACATTGGGATATAAGAAAGCGATGAGTCGGGAAACAAAAAGGCGCTTCTCTTTGGCGGGCGTGTCTCATATATTAGCGGTGAGCGGTTTTCATGTTGCCGTGATTTGTGGATTCTTATCTTTCTTTTGCTCGTTTATGCCAAGATGGGGGATAGGACGTTGGGTTCGTTATATCATTCTGGTGGGAAGTCTTTGGGGGTTTGTCTTTATCACAGGATTAGCGCCCTCGGCGGTACGGGCAGCCTTGATGCTATCTTTATATTTAACAGGAAGGGCGCTTAGGCGTGTTACGGATGGATATAATACATTGGCCGCCGCCGCTTTCTGTATGCTGGCCTATAATCCGTATTATCTGTTTGATGTCGGTTTTCAGTTAAGTTATTTGGCTGTGTTTTTTATTTTATTCCTAGTGCCTCGTTTCAAGGAATGGATAGTGGTGAGAAATCCTTTGTTGGCCATGCCTTGGGAATGGATTACGGTGTCTATAGCTGCGCAGATAGGGACTGCTTTGCTCTGTTTTTATTATTTTGGACAATTTTCGACAGTTTTCTTGTTTACGAATCTACCGGTCACTCTCTTGGCTATGTTTTTGATTCCTTTTGCCTTTTTGTGGTTAGGCTATCCGGTGGATTTCTGTGGATATGACTGGATACAGAAGATCGTAGAAGGGCTGGTTCATGGCATGGTAAGGGTGGTGGACGTGTTCAGCGCCCTGCCTTATGCGACGATTACGGGGCGTTTTAGCTTCTTTGAGATGCTAGGAGGTTATGGTTTTCTTGTTTTATGCTTGATATATATGAAGATACGGGAACCAAAAGTTTTGTTGGCCGCCTTAACCCTTTTGTTAATAATATCAGTAAAGATCCTTATTGAACTTTTTTTGATAGCCGGAAACTAAAAAAGTCGTACCTTTGGGGTGAAAACAAAAAGATTATATGATCACTAAAATCATTCAAGAAGAGAAGATTCAGAAAGCCAAAAAATATGTAGAGAAAGGCGAGAGTTTTGTTATCGTGACGCATGTCTCACCAGACGGCGACGCATTAGGTTCATCCCTTGGTTTATATCATTTCCTATCCGCTTACGGTAAGGATAATGTAGCGGTAGTGGTACCGAACGCATTTCCCTCTTTTTATAGATGGATGCCGGGCGCTAAGGATGTCGTGATACATGAGAAATATCCGGATTTCGCCGAGAAATTGATCAAGGAAGCGGATGTTATTTTCTGCCTCGATTTCAATGAACCCAAACGTATCGAGAAACTGGCTCCGGCGGTGATCGCCTCAGAAGGCCGCAAGGTGATGATTGATCATCATTTGAACCCCGCGGATTTTTGTCGTGTGACGATGTCGTATCCGGAGATGTCTTCTACCAGTGAGATGATCTTCCGTTTTATTTGTCGTATGGGGATGTTCGATTTATTGAATCGGGATGCCGCCGCTTGTATCTATACGGGTATGATGACGGATACGGGATCGTTCACCTATAATTCGAATAAACCGGAGATTTATACGATCGTCAGCGAATTGATCAAGAAGGGGATTGATAAGGATTTGATCTATCGTAAGGTGAATCAGGTCTATTCCGAGTGCCGTTTACGTATGATGGGATATGTGTTGTATGAGAAGATGAGGGTCTATCCGGAACAACAGGCGGCTCTTATCACATTATCGAAAGAGGAACTGGATCGTTTTCAGTACCAGACTGGAGATACGGAAGGTTTCGTGAACTTGCCGTTAAGCATAGAGAACGTAAGCTTTAGTGTCTTTATTCGTGAGGACAGCGATTACATAAAGGTATCGCTTCGCTCCGTGGGCGATTTTCCTTGCAATCAGTTTGCTTCTACTTATTTCAACGGAGGTGGACATAAAAATGCGTCCGGAGGTGAGTTCTATGGCTCTTTATCTGAGGCCGTAGCCGTGTTTGAGAAAGGTTTACAGGAATTTAATCCTAATAAATCAGAAGATTTAGGCAAACATGCGTAAGGTTTGACGAAGATTATTTACATTTGCGATTCATTCAATTAAAGACTAACAAATGAAGAAAGGTTTTAATATCCTGTTGATTCTGTGTGCCGCATTAGTTGCTATCTCTTGTAGCAAGACAAAGTCGTACACGGATATGTTGAAAGATGAGAAAAAGGCAATCGAGCGTTTTATCGATGATAAGGGCCTTGAGATCTTAGATGATTTTCCTGCTGATAGCGTATTTAAGGAAAATCAGTTTGTGCTCTTGGATAATGGTGTCTATTTGAATATTATTGATAAGGGAAGCGATCAGAGAGCGGTGCAATATAAGACGAAAATGTTGTACCGTTGTAAGATGAGTTACTTCATGGATTCTACTATTGTCGCTATTGAGAACTATGGCCCGCATAGTAATGGAACTTCTCCTATCGCTTTTACATATGGGGATTATTCGAAGAATTCACCTTATGATCCCTCTTATTATTATGTAAGTGAGGGAATGCAAGAGCCTTTGAAGTATGTTGGAGATCGGGCTAAAGTGAAAATGATAGTGCCTTTCAAAAGAGGAGCCTATAATGATCAATCAAACGGTCAACCTGTATATTACGAAATTCTAGAATATATATTTGAAGAAAACTTATGACACTAATTAAATCTATTTCCGGTATTCGCGGTACAATAGGCGGTAGCCCGGAAGACGGATTGAATCCGTTAGCTATTGTTAAGTTTGTAGCCGCTTATGCTACATTCATCCGAAAAAACACAAAAGTGGAGACCAATAAGATCGTTGTAGGGCGTGACGCACGTATCTCCGGTCCGATGGTTAAACAAGTCGTCCTAGGAACGCTTACCGGTATGGGATTTGATGTGGTGGATATCGATCTGGCCACGACCCCGACTACCGAATTGGCCGTAGCTATGGAAGGGGCTTGCGGAGGTATTATCCTTACCGCCAGTCATAATCCGAAGCAATGGAATGCCTTGAAGCTTTTGAATGAGAAAGGTGAGTTCTTGAATGCCGCTGAGGGGGCTGAGGTATTACGCATAGCTGCCGCCGAGGACTTCGAGTTCGCCGACGTGGATCATTTGGGCAAGGTAATCCCGAATGCGACTTATAAGCAAAAACATATCGAGAGCGTCTTGAATCTGGATCTCGTGGACGTGGAGGCTATTAAGGCCGCTAACTTCCGTGTCGCTATCGATTGCGTGAACTCCGTAGGCGGTATCGTGATCCCGGATTTGTTATATGCGTTGGGTGTGAAGGAAATCTTTAAGCTGCATTGCGCCCCTCATGGAAACTTCTCTCATAATCCGGAACCCATTCCGGAAAACTTGACAGAGATCTCCGATTTGATGGGACATGCGAAAGCGGATGTCGGTTTCGTAGTAGATCCGGACGTAGACCGTTTGGCGATTATCTGCGAGAATGGCGAGATGTTCAACGAGGAATACACCTTGGTCGCTGTCAGTGACTACGTATTAAGTCATACACCGGGTAATACGGTAAGTAACCTGAGCTCAAGCCGTGCGCTTCGCGACGTTACCCGTGCTCATGGCTGCGAATATAATGCCGCCGCTGTAGGCGAGGTAAATGTGGTTACCAAGATGAAGGCTACGAATGCCGTGATCGGTGGTGAGGGCAACGGTGGAGTGATCTATCCGGCCAGCCATTACGGACGCGACGCTTTGGTAGGTATCGCCTTGTTCCTGACTCATCTGGCAAAGAAGAAGATGAAGACGAGCGAGTTGAAGGCTTCTTATCCTCCGTATTTTATCTCCAAGCAAAAAGTCCAGTTAACGCCGGAGATCGACGTGGACGCTATTTTAGCGAAAGTAAAAGAGAAGTTCTCTCAATATGATATTACGGATATCGACGGAGTGAAGATCGATTTCCCGGATAAATGGGTTCATTTGCGTAAGAGCAATACGGAACCGATCATCCGTATCTACTCTGAGGCCCATACGATGGAGGAAGCCGAGGAATTAGGCGGTCAATTAATACAGATCATCAACGAGATGTGTAAATAACACCCTTTCGGGGCGTTTTAAAATATTGGGTTCAGTCTTCAGCCGAGGTAAGCTATTTATGCTCTGTTGATTTGACTGAACCCTTTTCTTTTGGATAATTCTCAGTTCGTGTAATGAATAAACTAATAAAGGTAATCTTATTTCTAATTGTCGGGATGGTTCAGGTCTTCGCATGGGGAGGGCTGAGAGGGGACACGTTGGCCAAGGAGTTGGATGAAGCTGTTTTGAATAGATCTTTTTATCTGCAGCAACGGGAGCAACGGATCACGCAGCTAAAGGACATGTTTCTCTTGAGCAAGATATCGTTGTGGCAGGAATATGAGATCAACCACCAATTATACGAGGAATTCAAGAAAATACAACAAGACTCGGCCATCTATTACATAAAGCGGAATATGGAGATAGCGTCATTTATGAAGGATACGGCACGCATCTATACTTCCCGCTTACGACTGGCTACGCTTTATGCTTTCTCCGGGATGTACCGTGAGTCGGAAAGTCTGTTGCGAAGCATAGACCGTGAATTGCTGTCTAAAGAGCAGAAACAGGATTTCTATGAGGCTTATTATTCGTTTTTCTCTTATTACAGTACGAATCTGGATTCTTTTGAATATAGGAAACAACTTGATTTATACAAGGATTCGTTATTGTCTGTCTTAGATACGGTCTCTTATCGGTATAAGATAAATCTGGCGCAGAAATATCTGGCTCACGGACAGGCGAGGTCTGCGGAGAAGGTGCTCATCCCTTTATTGGAGAAAGAGGAGCGGTATAACCCGAATTTCGCGATGATCACTTATCTGCTGGGAGATGTTTATGATATGGATGGGCGTATCGATCTCGCCCGAGACTATTATACCTTGTCGGTTATCGCCGATATCAAGAGGGCCTTCTTGGATAGTGGTTCTATCCAAAAGCTGGCGTTGAATTATTATGAAAGTGGTGATCTATCCAATGCCCTTAAATATGCGCAGCTAGCTATAGAAGGTGCCGTTACTTGCAATATACAGTTCCGCATGAATGAGATCTCTAAATTCTATCCTATCATTAATGCTTCCTATCAGACACGGGAAGCTCAAGGCAAAAGGCAATTGATGACTTATTTCTTGTTGATCAGCCTATTGACGCTCTTTCTGATCCTTTCTCTTGCCTATGTGTATAGGCAGATGCGGAAGATCTCAGCGATACGAGAAGAGTTGGTTAATACCAATGCCTGTTTGGTAAAGTTGAATGGAGAGATAAGCGAGACGAATAATTTATTGCAAGAGCGAAATATACAGCTATCGGAGTCAAACCATATCAAGGAGGAATACATCGCTCATTTCCTCGATCTCTGCTCCACCTATATTAATAAACTGGAGGATTACCAGAAATCGCTACAGAAAAAGGCGATGAATAAACAGTTGGACGAGTTATTCAAGATGCTCCGTTCGACCCGTATGGTGGAGAATGAGGTGGAAGCGCTTTATGTTAACTTCGATCGAATCTTTCTTGGATTATATCCTACGTTTGTCAGGGACTTCAACGCTTTGTTGCAGCCCGAGGAACGTATCGTCTTGAAATCGGAGGATCTGTTGAATAAGGAACTTCGTATATTCGCCTTGATGCGGTTGGGAGTTACGGACAGCGTAAGGATAGCCGCTTTTCTTCGTTGTTCGTTGAGTACGATCTATAACTACCGGACCAAGGTACGTAATAAGGCGTTAGTGCCTCGTGATGAGTTTGAAGGTTGGGTGATGAGGATCGGGGTTAACCGGAATCCGTTATAATCAATCTACATTTTTTAGGATAGTGATCTTTATTAACTGATTTGTATTTAATAGGATAGCGGATCGTACTGTCTACATTTTTATATCAATCTTCTTTTTGCTTCTTATTCCCGGATACATTTGCGGCATAACTTTTAAAAAGAGATGCCATGAAGATTAAATTAATGATTGCCGCCGTGATCGCCTGTTTGGTGTTCACGGGATTTACGAAAGAGAACGTATCCGATACGGTCGATCACAACGCATGGAAGACATCCGGCGTCGTGGTCATACAAAATGATGTCCTTACGTTGGCCGGTTCCAACGCCCGTGCTTTGTTGAACGATGGCAAAGGCTATACGAACTTCGAGTTAGATATGGCTGTACGTACCACGACCGGTGGCAAAGGTTATATTGGTATCCATACGGACGCTACGGATCGTAAAGGATACCGTATCGCCTTGAACAACGATCGGGAAGATCCGGTTTGGTGGCGGATGACGGGTAGCTTGGTGTCGGTCCGGAACCTGACGAAGAGTTTCGTGAAAGAGAACGAATGGTTCAAGATGAATATCCGGGTAGAAGGACGGCTTGTCCGGGTGCGGATTAATGGTGAGACTGTCGTAGAATATATAGAGCCTTCCAAACCTTTCCGTTTGAAGGAGAACGCTAAAGCATTGTTATCCCAAGGTACTATCTCGCTGGTGGGTACGGGACGTGGAAATCTTCAGTTTAAGAATATCTCGTTAGAGGCGTTTAGCGCGAAAGGAATAGACATTCCCGCTCAATGGGCGAATGCCGTGGATGAGCAGACGGACGTGAGTGGGTAACAACCTTTTCGGAGGCGGCCCGCAACAGCTTTGACTATGTGTTTACCGATGCCATGACGTTTCTGGATCATAAGGGGCGGCGTACGCACCTATGGGTAAACAAGGAAGTGATTATCGATGATGAGCAAGCATATATGGATATGATGTTGGACCGTATCTGTTCTGTCTTGGAAGAGCCGGTCGATATGTACGTGAATTCCTGTTTCCTTCCCGATGCGATGAGTGACCGATATGATATGTTTTGGACAGAAGAGCGTATCGACCGTTTCGTGAATGCCTTGGCAAAAAGTGGAAAGGCTTTGGAGATAAACGAGCTTTATCATATTCCGAATAAAGCGATCATTCAGAAAGCGAAAGCCGCGGGTGTAAAGTTCACGTTCGGTTCCAACAATATCACGCCGGAGGTAGGAACGCTCGATTATTGCATCCGTATGAAAAAGGAATGCGGTTTGACGGCGCAAGATATGTATAAACCACACATTAATATATAAGATTAGTTTTAAGGTCTGAACAAACATTAGATTTAAGGTAGAGGTATTAGTGCTTTAGGCAAAGATTGTTAGGTTTCGAGGTAAGATACATATGGAGTTACAGTTATAATATAATAGGTCGATTACTATAGGACAAAACATCTTATTTACTATATATAAAGATAATCATATATAGTTACATTCCACAAACCACGACGTGAACTGTACAGACCATAGCATGGTTTGTATAATTCACGTCGTGGTCTGTACAGTTCACGCCGTAGTTTGTGGAATGTAACTGTATCTTACGAAGAATAAACAGGCTCTTGAATAACTATTCTAGCTGAAGTGTAGCGTTTTTATCCTATAGGAAAATAGCGGTGAATTCCTTTTCGAAATTCGGGGTGAATGCGCCTTTCCCCAGATTCTCTTTGATCTCCTCGATCGGCCAGAAACGTCCTCCGTCCAGTTCCTCGGGATTGGGGGTGATGGGGCCATCGTAAGTGGTCCGGAAGCTGTTTACCAATTCCTTCTCTATGGAAGACTCGAATATATAACGTTTGATGAAGACAGGCGTGAAATCGGTAATGCCCAATTCCTCACGAACCTCACGGCGCAGGGCCTCTTCCACGCTTTCTCCATAATCAATATGCCCACCTACGGCCGTGTCCCATTTACCCGGTTGTATATCCTTGTTCATGGAACGTTTTTGGAGATATAGATCTCCATCCTTATTAAAGATATGTAAATGGATTACGGGATGCAGCAACTTACTTCCGCTATGACATTCCTTGCGAGTAGCCTTTCCGATCGTCTCACCTTCCTCGTTTACCAGAGGAAACCATTCTGTTCTCATATTTTAAATAGACTTTAATTTACTGATAACCGTACCTAACTCCTCATCCGTTAAATTATTTCCATACGTAGCGTAATCCAAGCGGAATGTACATCCATTCTTGTATTCAGAGCAACCATAAGCGGTTTTGCCCCGGAGGATAGAGCCTTTGTGACAGATGGGGCAAACGGGCTTATCTGTTGATGGAAGCTCCAATTCAGGAGTAGCCTCTGCTTTCTCTTTCTCTTTCTTGGCACGAGGCTTACGAGGTTTCTTTTCCTTTTTCTCCTTGGGTTCGTCTTTGGGAGTTTCTTTAGCTGCTTTAGACGTATCCTCAATCGTAATCGTTCGCCGGGTTTGGTCGGAAAGGACGTTTATGACGACCTCGTTTACCATTTGCTTCAACTCATCAAGGAAAGTACGGGCCTCATAAGTTCCCCGCTCGATCTGGCGAAGCTTCTTCTCCCAAAGACCCGTCAACTCTGCGCTTTTCAGCAGTTCCTCATGGATCGTGCCGATCAATTCCGCGCCGGTAGCGGTGGGATAAAGATTCTTACGTTCCTTTCGTATATAATTACGCTTAAATAAAGTCTCGATGATCGCCGCACGGGTAGAAGGACGGCCGATGCCGTTTTCCTTTAAGGCATCCCGCAGCTCGTCATTATCCACTAATTTACCGGCGGTTTCCATCGCCCGCAATAAAGTAGCTTCTGTATAAGGTTTCGGAGGCTGGGTCCAAGTCTCTTTCAAGATCGGTTTATGCGGGCCGCTTTCTCCTTTCACGAAATCGGGCAATACGCCTTCTTCCTCGGTAGGTTCAGCCTCCGGATCTTTCTGCTCGGCTCCGAATACGACACGCCAACCCGGTTTGAGGATTTGCTTTCCAGTCACCTTGAATTCCACCTTATCCACTTGACCCAAGACCGTAGTGGTCGATATCTCGCAATCCGGATAAAAGGCGGCGATAAAACGACGGGCTACCAAATCGTACACCTTCCGTTCCGTATCCGTAAGATTGCGGGCGGGGACTCCGGTAGGGATGATCGCATGGTGATCGGTAACCTTCGAGTTATCAAACACTTTCTTGCTCTTCGGCAATTTCTGATTCATCAAAGGAGCGGTAAGCTCCGTATAATCCACCAACCCTTTCAAGGTATTGGGAACTTTCGGATAGATATCATCACTAAGGAAAGTCGTGTCTACACGTGGGTAGGTTGTCACCTTCTTCTCGTAGAGCGATTGGATCAACTTTAGCGTATCGTCCGCCGTAAACGCGAATTTCTTATTACATTCCACCTGCAACGAGGTCAAGTCGAATAGGCGGGGGGCGAATTCCTTCCCTTTCTTCTCGGTGATACTGGTAACAGTAAAATCCTGTTCCTTTACCTTCTCCAGAAAAGCCTCGCCTTCCTCTTTCTTCGTGAACTTACCTTTCGTGGCGGAGAAAGTCGTATTCCTGTAAATGGTCTTTAATTCCCAATAGGGTTCCGGCTTGAAATTGTCGATCTCGGCTTGCCGGTTTACGATCAAGGCGAGCGTTGGGGTTTGCACACGGCCGATCGATAATACCTGCCGGTTCTGCCCGTAGCGCAAGGTATAAAGGCGGGTGGCGTTCATCCCCAGCAACCAGTCGCCGATGGCACGGGATAGCCCGGCCTCATATAACTTATTGAATTCCGTCTGTTCTTTGAGTTTTTGGAAACCTTCCCGGATCGCCTCCTCCGTAAGCGAGGAGATCCAAAGGCGGTAGACCGGGCATTTACAACCTGCCTTTTGCATGACCCAGCGTTGGATCAGCTCTCCCTCTTGGCCGGCATCACCGCAGTTAATGACCATCTCGGCATTTCGCATTAGGCTCTCGATTACCTTGAATTGTTGCTCATACGTAGGATTCTCGATTAGTTTGATACCGAACCGGGGAGGGATCATAGGTAGTGACCCCAGACTCCAGCGTTTCCAGTTCTCCGCGTATTCATGCGGTTCTTTCAGGGTACACAAATGCCCGAATGTCCAAGTTACCTGATATCCGTTTCCTTCGATATACCCATTCATTCGTTGGGTTGCCCCTAATACTTCCGCGATTTCCCGGGCCACACTCGGCTTTTCGGCGATACAAACTTTCATCAATACATCATCCTTTCTTAAATGAACAGACAAAAATACATGATTATTTCCGAATGAGCAAAGATGTTTGTTATCGTGAGTTTATAAAGCTGTATGATGGAGTTGCTGATTTTGGTTCAATTTGTTTTTACCTTTGGGAATTTTGCATACATTTGAACCTATGTAATCGAAGTGGGAGAATAAGTCGAATGGCAGACATTGATTCAGAGAAAGAAAGAAGGCTTGTGGCGGACTTGCTAGAAGGGGACGAGTCGGCCTTTTGTGAATTATATGCCCTGTATAAGGATCGCTTGATGTGGTTTTCCTTGAAATTCCTTAAATCCCGGGATATGGCGGAAGATGTTTTTCAGGATGCTTTCGCCTCTATTTGGCAAAATCGCCGTTTCTTGAACCCGAATGTACCTTTTGGCCCGTATGTGTATACGATCGTGAAAAATCGGATCTTAAACCTGTTGGCGGGACTGGATCGTGAGTTGGAGCTGAGGGATAAGATACGGTCCGCCTCATTGGATAGCACGAACGAGACGGAGGACTCGGTATTGGATACGGATTTAAACGCATTGTTGGATAAGGCGCTTGAAACGTTGAGCCCACAACAAAAAAGGGTTTTTGATATGAGCCGTAAAGATATGAAATCCCATAAGGAGATAGCCGACAGTTTGGGTATCTCGGTATATACGGTACAACAACATATCTCTACGGCCTTGAAAGTGATCCGGGCGTTTCTGGCTAAATATGCGGAGACTTATATGAAGCTACTGCTCTAAAAACACACCTCCCTTTATTCATATTCCCGATAGGCACCGAACCGGGCTAAGCGATCCTCGCCGAGTTGTTCCGGTACAGGTTGCGGGGAGAGGCCCAAGCCTTCGTTGATCTGTTCCCAAAGTCCCGTACGGGTGTAAGTTTGATGCACTTTCTGGAAATGGGTGGATAGTAATAAATCCTTGGCTTCTTGATATTGCTTCTTATCAATCAGTAGCTGTACCTTTCGCTCGACCACCCATTCATCAGAGGACGCGTTTATCTTATCCAACCATTTTTCCCGTTCCGGTAAAGCCTCTGTTCCAAACTTCTTTAATACTTTATCCCGCTCGATAACCAACTGGGGATGTAGGTTCAACCACGAGGTCTCGGGGATAGCGGCGTAAGTATCTCTCGCCTTTTCCCACGCCTGCCGACGAACATATAGCCTTGCCAATAAAGCTTTCGCCAGATCGATATCCGGGATGGATAGTTGTTCGATCGCCTCCTCTACACGTTCTCTTCCAGCCAACCAAGTCCCATAGTGGAATTGCCAATAATCCCGTTCCGGCCGGGGAGATATTTGGATCGCCCAACGAAAAGCATCGTCCAGATCTTCCATGCCGGATGGAGCCCACTGCCCGTCTTCCGGATAGGGGGCGGCGGGAAGCATGGACTTATTCTTATAGGCATCGGCTAAGGCGATCCAGATGGAAGATTCATTCTTCCGGGCCCAGTCGAATAGCGGGATGCGATCGATCGGGCGAAGCCTTAATGCCGGAACCTTTAAGGAATAGATATCCAAAGGATGATCTGTCGGTATCCAATATTCTACGTGATTCTTTTTCTCGCCGGGACGCAATTCGAGCTTGATGGACTGGTCGCTGATCGGGCCACCTTGGATTTCTACGTAAGGCTGCCGGTCGGGGGTACTGAGCATGGACCATTCCTTGTCGCCGGCTACGCCATAACTCCATAATTTGATACCGGGCGTACTGGATTCGTCGGCGATATGATAGAGCCCGCTACCCAAGGAGGGAGTGTAGGCCCCGAAAGCATTCACGTCTTTCGTTTTCCAGAAGTAGCCGGTCATCTCTTTGATATCCCGTTCATGATGGGTTCCTTCGGTTTTCCAGTCGATCGTGTCCAACGTGGAGGCATGGGATAATACGGTCCCGTTCGGGAAATCGTATTCGGTATCCGGTGCGCAAGGAAGGGCGGCGTTGGACCATGACATCCATGGATAGGCTTGCTTTCCCGGGTTGTAGTAAACAACCCTTTGGGTAAGGCATTCGTCCTTATCTCCTAAGGAATATTCTACAGACCATTGCATACCGTAATGAGATTCCCGTTCTCCGCATGTTACATATGTGCGGTCTCCCGTATGATCGATCTGATAAAGCACCGGCTCATTTTGCGTGGGAGAGTGGGAGATCGGGAAACTGACCTCGATCCCCCCGGCCACGAAATAGAAACGGGGTAATATCCGTGTGTATTTGATTACGTCTGGCCTGTACAAGACCTCCTTGCCGCTCTCCTTGTGAGTGAGGGATATTACTTTCCCGCAAAGATCGGGGCAGATGATAGCCTTGACTTTCTCGTTCTCTAGCGAGATCATCCGGTACCTAAAAGGTACCGGACGATTTGAGGTCTCGCTATAACTCATATAGGGGTATACGCCATTCGGGTCCAAGGCGGTCGGTAGCGGGCCGGTGGGCGTCAATACGTGCGTCAGTTGTATCTGGTCGAACTCCTCGCAAACAACACCTGTTGTCTGCGAGAAGGCCGGCCCTGCGGCTACGCTTGCCATGAATGATAGGATTAAACGATATGCTTTCATGTCTTTCCTGCTATATAAGCCCATTATTTCGCCAATAGATCGGACAGTTGACGGATGATGAGGTTACCCTTACGTACATTCGCCGAGATCTTGTTCTCATCGAACTCTTTCTCTTTCGGGAAGATAGACAAATGTTGGTCTAGCTGCTTCAATAAGCCTTGAGCTTGAGCGTTACCCGATTGGGCGGTCAGTTCCCGTAAGATACGGACCTTCTCGAAATCCACGATACCTTCTCTCATTTTCTCGAAGCGGATGCAACTTTTGCCTCCCGGATATACCATGTAGCAATCGCCTGCTGCCCAAGAGCCATGACGTGCGTCACGATCGGCATCTTCCGGCCAAGCATCGTAAGCCCATCGCAAGAAGCCGTCGTACCCATACGCCATTACATACCAACTGATCCAACGTCCCTCGATAGGAGGTGAGAACACGAAGTTGTTCGGGATCGGCGGGTTACAGCATACGTATACGGTGGACGTGCGTCCGGTGGCGGCCCGTGCCTTTTGCTCGGCGATGGTAGGTTCCTCTCCGTAAAGGAAAGAATAATCGTCCAGCAGTCCGTCCAATTCCTTATGCCAATTGCCGGCGTAAGTGATCTTCCAGCATTTATCATGGTTACGTACGACATTGATAGCCGCTAAGGTCTCTTCCATCGGATTCTCGTTGATTCCGATATAGGTGATGTCCAACCAGCTTTTAGCTTCCAGGTGGAACTTGAAATCCGTGAGGAAGATATTCCACATCTTCTTGAATTCCTCTGAGCTTGGCGCCCAGTTGATATAAGAATAATCGCCCGTAGCCTCGTCCTTATAGCGGTGACGGAATCCCCAAGGAATCGGGGTATAGAGGGTGATTGCCTCGTCGATGCCACATTCCATCGCTAATTCTACGTACTCGTCGAAGATCTTGTAGTCGAAGGCCCATGTGCCGTCCGCTTTCTTGATCCACTCGATCATACCCCCCTCGATCATATAGGAGTTATCGGACCAAGGAGAATGTACTCCATAAGCCGTGATGTAGGTACCACCCGCATCGGCATAATGCTTCAAATGCTGCTTGAGAAGCATTTTATGTTCTGGTGACCACGGTTCCACGTGATTGTACCATGCCACGGCCCACGGGTTCTGCCATAGGTCCAGACGGTATTTCCAGTCTTTCGGATAGGGGAGCAACTGGTTTTGCACCACGATCTCCAGATTCAAGAATTGAGGAGCCTTGTCTTTCGCCCGCACCTCCACCTGTCCTTTATACGTACCGGGAGCGGTTCCTCTCGGCACATCCACCAGCATCCATACCGGACGGGTGGTTTGGGAAGGGAGATCGAAGCGGTCCAGCGTCTCGAAACGGTCTGGCATCAAGAAGCCGGATTTGTAGGGAGATTCCCCGCAGATGGCTTTTTTCTCGGCATACGGATAATTGGACAATACGTAACGCACCAACTCGAAGGTAATCCGATCTTTCGGGATGATGTTTCCCTCGGCGCTCCTCAAGTCGTGCGTAGAGACACGTACTTGTTCCAATGCTTCTGACGACCATACCAATATCTGGGCATTCGCTCTTTCCCCCCTCCAAACGGTCGTAGAGTAGGAAGATGATAAATCGTTGTCATGGTTTACGGGTACTTCCTTCCGGAAATAAAGCCGGTCGGTCGATCCGAAGGCGGAATGGATACCCGCTTGATTGCTCCAAGCGGGTTCATTCACGCAAAAATCAAATGTTAACTCCGGGTCATAGTGGTGACTCCGTACAGGGACAAACGTGGAATCCATCTGCCCCGGATACACTTGGCCTAGACTGATATGAGAATAAATAAAAAAACCAGCTACCGCTAAAAAGTATTTCTTCATGCTATAAAAATTTAAGATAATTCATATTTAAATGGGATTCCCCTCCCGGATAGGTAGGCCCTACCTATACGAGAAGGTAGGGCCTACCCTCATATATATAGTCGCTTATTCTTGGAAAAACCCTTACCAGCCCGGATTCTGTTCCAAGGTTCCTTTCGACAATTGTACCTGTTGCAAAGGTATCGGTGACAGCCAATGCTTCGGTGTCTGGAACTTGCGGGCGGACGTGGGTTGGGCGATGATAAAGCCTTCGCTATCCACCTGTATATCTTGTCCGATCACCAACTCCGGAAATTTCTGTTGATACTCCGTACCCACGAATTTCACGCCACGGATCGCAAGGGGAAGAACCGTTTCCGCCGTGCCCCAACGACGTAGGTCGTCCCGGCGATATCCTTCGAATGCCAGTTCCACGGTTCTCTCACGCCGGATCTCTTCCAGCATATTCAGTCCGTTGGCGGAGACGAAAGCGTTGGTTAGGTGAGGCATATTCGCCCGGTTTCTCAGATCATTGATGGTGATGTCTAACTGATCGTCCGTGATTTGTCCGTTCTTCTCGTATAAAGCCTCGGCGAGGATCAGCAGGACTTCGGCGTAACGAAACTCCTTGAAGTCGTATTCGCCGATGAATTGAGCGGCATCCAATGTCTCATCCAAGAACTTACGGATCATATAGCCTGTGCGTGTAGCGCTATTCCCTACAAATCCCGGATAGGTAGGTGTCCAGAGACCTCCCTCGAAAAAGACGTCGCTACCGGGAACGATAAACGTCTGCTCCATACGGGAGTCCCGGTTCTCGAATTCACTCGTCTGGTATTGGAATCCCTTGAATAAAGGGGATTTGTCGATGGGCAGACCATCGTTACATAAATACATATCCGCAAGGTTTTTTGTAGGAACCATGGCACCGAACCAAAGTTCCCGTGTCCAGTTATGGGTCACTCTCAATTTATAATAACGCCTTGCCAATAAGACCTCCTTGCTATCATCCCCCTCTAAGATATGTAGATATTTATAGCTTTCCTTCCCTTTATCCCGGAACAAGGCGTATTCCTTGGAATCCACTAGGGCTTGGGCGGCATCGATGGCCGATTGGATATACATATCGGCGTTGGAGCCTTGATGGTATTTCTCCCAAGTTTCCTCGTACAAGGATACGCGGGCTTTTAACGCTAAGGCGGCCCCTTGCGTGGTACGGCCCAATTCCTCGGTAGTCAACTGGCTTTGCTTGGGAAGCAAAGGAATCGCCTTATCGAGATCGTCGATGATAAAATCAATGATCTCCTGCTGGGAGGAGCGAGGCGTGTAAAGCTGTTCCGAGGAGGTATTCAAGGGAATCTCTATCTTGGGAACCCCTCCGTAGAACTTGACCAGTTTCCAGTAGTTGTAGGCCCGGAAGAAATGGGCCTCGGCTTTCCAGCGTCCGATCTCGTCGTCGGTCAATCTAGACTCCTCCGCTTTCTTGAGCAGATAGGAAGTGGATTGGATGAATTTCCAAGGCTCATCCCAATCATCCGAATTGACCGGTGCTAAATAAGAACCATCGCTTACGTCGTCCGCCCCCGAACCGAAAGCGATATCCGAGTTCTTATCTATATATTGGGAGGCCTCCATCAGGCTGAAGTAGAAATCATTGGCGGCCAACTCGAAATCAGAAGGCTTTTGCCAAAATACGGCGTCGGACACTTGATCCATAGGTGTCATATCCAAGTCGCAACTAGATAGCCCGAGTGTGGCCGATAGCGCTATAATTATATTAAATCGTCTCATACTGCTAATTTGTTTTTTCGTGGAACCTTAGAAAGTTAAGTCAATACCGAAAGAATAATAACGTTGGAACGGATAATTGAATCCGGCTTTGTCCGACTCGGGGTCCCATCCTCCTTTTACGTTATGTATCTCGAATAGATCCTGTCCGCTTACGTAAAAGCGTGTCCGTTCGATGCCTAGTTTCTGTAACGCGCCTTTGGGGAGCGTGTAGCCTATCTGGATATTCTTTAGGCGAATGTAGGCGGCGTTGATCTTTTGCAGGGTGGATGCCTGATAATTCCAATGCCGGATCTCTCCATGCGTCAAGCGGGGATAATAGGCGTCCGGGCGATCCTCGTTCCATGTCTGGCCGTAGTAGAACTGGGGCGGGTATCTCCACCAGTCGCTCCAAGGCATGGCGAAGTCTCCTTCACGGAACAAGGTGCGCTTGGCAACTCCTTGGAAGAATACGCTGATATCGAAGTTGTTCCATTTAGCGCCCAGATTCAATCCGAAGGAATAGCGGGGAGTGGTGGAGCCAACGTATTCGGCGTCGCCGTCATCCCCATCTTTATCACCGTAGGTGGAGATCTTACCGTCGCCGTTCAAATCCTTGAACTTCGCGTCTCCGATGCCGATATTGGAAGGTACGCCCTCTAGTTTCTTATAAGCGTCGAGATCCGCTTGGTCCTTGATCACGCCATCGTATACGTAAGCGAAATAGGAATTCATGGGATAACCTTCCCGGGTCTCGTTCAATCCTAGTTTATAGGTATCGGCACCTCCGTATTCAACTAATTTGTTCACGGCGTCGGTCAACTGGAATTGGGCAGAGTATTCAACGTTGCCGATCTTGTCGGTCCAGTTCAATGTCAACTCGAAACCGTTCGTGCGTAATTTACCCGAGTTCGAATAGGGTGCCTCCGCACCTAACATGCTGGGATAAGTTACCGGAATTAACATATTATTATTCATCTTCACGAAATAATCAAACGAGAAGCCGAGGCGGGAATCAAGGAAAGCGGCATCGACACCCACGTTGACATTCTCCAGAATTTCCCATGTCCGGTCTACCCCGGCCAATACGTCTAAGCCCATGGCTTGGCTTTGGGAACCGTTTCCGAACGGATAGATTAATTTAGTTCCCCAGCCATCGTCCCTAAACTTTAGCAACTGGATATAGTCATACAGGCGGATACCTTCTTGGTTTCCGGTCTGTCCGTATGATGCTCTTAACTTCAGCTCATTGAATACCTTGGAGTTTTTCAAGAAGTTTTCTTGCGAGATACGCCAGCTGGCGGAGACTCCGGGAAACATTCTCCACCGGTTGCCGGGGGCGAAACGGGAACTACCGTCATAACGAAAGTTTGTCTCCAGAATGTACTTGTTCTTAAAGCTGTAGCCTAGGCGGGCGAAGGTAGAGCCGGTAGCCCAATGCTCGGCTTTGGCGTCGTTCTTCATATTTCCCGTGCCTCCGAGGTTAAGCTCCCACAGCTCATCCGAGATGAAGTTATCACGGCGTGCCATGAACATGCGGACTTCCTCCGTCTCGTAGGCCATACCTAACATGGCGTCCAGATGGTGGTCCGGGCCGAAGTTCTTATCGTAATTCAAGTAGGCCGTGTAATTTTGGTAAACGGTCTCTTCTGTCGTGCGATCCACGGCAGACTGCTCCGGACTTCCCGCTCCGGTGTAGTAGGTGATATTATTGTCCCATGTATAAAGAGGGATCGCTTTCGCTATGTCCTCATTGTTTTTGTTCTTATAATTAACACCGGCTTGGGCGGTTAAGGTCAGTCCGTCGATAATGTTGGCGATTAACCTGAAATTACCATTCATCTCCCGGGTCTTGAACGTGGCGGTCTCGCTCTCTTTGGCCAACGCTACGGCATTGCTCCAGCCTCCTTGGGTGAAGAAGTTACCATCGGCATTATAGACCGGGTGGTTAGGCATATCCAGAATCGCCTCACCGATTACCCACGCTCCGTTGCTGCCTACATCGGTACGTTTATTATTGTCCAAGGCTACTTTGGTTTCCAGCTTTAACCAATCCGTGATCCTATAATCGTAGTTCATACGTAGATTATACTTGGTGTTATTGTCGTCGGCATATTTTACGACTCCGAATTGCTTGCTATAACCGGCGGATAAATAATAATTGGATTTCTCGCCGCCACCGGAGATAGTGAGATTGTGCTTATGCTGAACGCCGTTGTTCAACAGCTCGTCCATCCAGTCCGTGTTCGTAAAGAACAATTTCCATCCTCCATACAACGGGTGATCGATCGGATTCGGGTCGTTGGACAAGATCCTATCCAGAAGCTCTTGCGTATACATAGGGGCGGAGCCGTTATGGATATTGGCCTCGTTGTCCATGATCGCCATCTCATAATTGGTTGGCGCTTTCATCATACCGGTCATCTTGGAGATCGACAAGTTTCCATTGTAAGTGATCTTAGGTGCGCCGGTCGCTCCCTTCTTGGTCGTAATCAAGACAACGCCGCCTGCGGCCCGTGCTCCGTAAATAGAGGCGGAGGCATCTTTTAAGACGGAGATGGCATCGATATCCTGCGGATTGATCATATTGATATCACCGGGAATACCATCTACTAAAACCAGCGGGGCACTGTCTCCGTTAGCGGATGAGACTCCACGTATGTTCATCTTAAAGTCCTCGTTACCCGGCTGGCCGGAGCTTCGTTGGATAACCATCCCCGGTATTTCTCCCTGCAAGGCGGATAGCACGTTGGTCACGGGCTTAGATTCGATAACCTCGGAGGTGACTTTCGAGATCGCTCCGGAAAGATTGCTTCGTTTCTGTGTTCCGTAACCAATCACGACTACCTCGTCAAGCTTCTGGGCGTCTTCCTTTAGCTGGATATTAAGGGTCTTGTTGTTGCCTACGGCCACTTCTTCCGATAAATAGCCGATGTAAGATATGAGCAGGATCGATTTACCGTTCGCCTCGATGCTATACTCACCGTTCAGGTCGGTAACTGTCCCTTTGGACGTACCTTTTACCACGACGTTCGCCCCGATGATCGGTTCGCCCCGTTCATCTGTAATGATACCGGTCACTTTCCGGTCTTGCGTCACTGGAACGGAGGCGTTGCCTGCGTTTCCGAGACTGACGGCTATCGTGTTATTCTCTCGCTTAAAATAAAGATTGGCTTGCCGGGTGATCTCGTTCAATACGCTGTTGATGGGAGCGTTCTTGAACTTTAGGTTAACTTGTACGTTCCGGTTCGCGATGGCTTCTCCATAGAAAAACTTTAATCCTGTCTGCTTCGACAAATCATCGAAGACTTTTTGTATGGATTGGTTTTTTACTTGAATCGTTATTCTTTCTTTTTGATTTTCTTGGGCTTGCAGAGGCTTAGGGGAGCTTAACGCTAAAAAAACTAAAATAATAGAACAACACATCCAATTATACCTAGTAATAGTTGGAAAGTTCATAATTTTGTATGTTTAAAGGTTGTTTTTATACACTTTTAAAAACAGTCCGATTTATGTAATCTCCAAGGGGGTCCAATCCAAGGGTGTACATATCGGGAAAGATAAAGGGAGATCGAAGGTCAGAGGTCGGTTTCCCTTTTTTATGTGGCTATGCTTAGGTCGTATCTTTCATGGCAAATCGATTTTAAGGTTAATAACTCGTTTTGTATAACACGATCCGGTTTCCTTCCGTCCGGTATCGGATGCCGGTTGAATATTGAATCGCGTTCAGTACGGCTTCCAGACTTTTATTGTCGTGCTCGCCATAGATGTAATCGTCGAATACGCTATTCGGATCGAGTACGATCGCTTGATTATACATCCGTTCCAGATCATGTACAACGCTACTAATAGGTGTCCGGTTAAAATAAAGGCCGCCTTGCAACCATGCCGTTACTTTTTGGACGTCCTCGTTCTTTTTAAGGATCTCTCCATTCGCGTTATTCACGATTACTTGCTCGTTCGGTAATAGACGCATTACGCTTTCGGGCATATCCACCTCAACTTTTCCGGTCCGAACGCTGACGGCCATCAACTCATCCTCTTGATAGGCTTTTACGTTGAAAGAGGTTCCGAGTACTTTTACGTCGGCTTGTCGGGTACGGACGATGAAGGGCTTGCCCTCGTCTCTCATGACATTGAAAAAAGCTTCTCCTTCCATTTCTACCAAACGGATGTCAGAGGTAAATTCCGTTGGGTATCGCATGACGGTACCGGCGTTTAGATGAACGACCGTACCATCGGGAAGGGTGACTTGCTTATGTTCGCCATGATTGACGCTTATTTCCGTTAGGAGATGGTCGCTGGCAGATGCATGCTGCTTCGCTGAATGATTTAGGTATAGTTTCGCTCCGAATCCGATGGAAACGATAATCGCTATGCTCGCCGCATACTTGATGAAAGTGGATAGGGAGATTCTTCTTTCTCTTTTACGTGTCTTATCCAACAGGTCTTGCGCCTCCTTTTTATAAAGCAGATGATTATGGGAATCGGATTGAGGTAAGTCCTGCGCTTCGCTCCAGACCCGGTCCATTTCGCTTTCTAATTCTGCTCGCTCCGTTATGGATGAGGCTAACTTCCGCAAGGTCTCTATATCGTTCCGTGTATAGAGTCCATTTACGTATCGGATTAATAAATCGCTTATATGTTTGTTTTCTTCTTCCATTATTTCTCGTGCTATATTAATAGTACAAAGAAGTCCGGGAGAACTGGGATATCATTAACTTTTATTAGTATATGATTTTATTATCTTCGCGAAACGATATGTGATGCTAAATGAAAGAGAGACAAATTATAAAGTCGTTGAAAGAAGGAGATAGGGAGGCTTTTTCGATGTTGTATAAACAATATTGGGAAAAGGTTTATCATTTCTGCGGGCTTTATTTGAATAATCGGGATGTGGCCGAGGATGTGGTACAAGAGGTGTTTATCAAGGTCTGGGAGTCGAGGGAATTCATCCGGGAGGATGATAACTTCAAGGGGCTTCTGTTTGTCATCACCCGTAACTTGATCTTTAATCAGCACCGGAAGAACGTGAACGAGGACTTTTATAAAATGACGGTCTTGTCCGCTATGGAGACCTCCTACGACTTAGAGGAAGAGATCACCGCCTATAACTTGGGGGAGTATATCGATCATTTGATAGAGGAATTGCCGGAAAGACGCCGGGTTATCTTTAATCTAAGCCGGAAGGAGCATAAAAGCTATAAAGAGATAGCCTTCCAACTCAATATTTCCGAGAAGACCGTTGAGAACCAAATCAGCGAAGCCTTGAAGTTCTTGAAGAAAAATATCATGTTACTTATCTGGTTTATCTAGCGCTTTCCTAGGTCACGTATTTGTAGAGTCCGGAAGTGCCACTGCGTCTTAAGTTTTAGTTTTGCTCGTCTTCTTTTTCAGGCAGCACATAAATCCGGTGTATTATAAATACTGACTTGGATGCCACTTCTTGGTTTTCCCATGATTTTCTCGTTATTTAAATGGATAATGTATAGGATACCTCGGAGATTTAACGTTTATCTCTTTGGCGTTTCTATTTGATGAAATCGGTTGCCGACGCCCTCGGCAATGCTGCTGACGCTGTCGGAAATATTGCTGACGGCGTCGGAAATACTGCCGACACCGTCGGCAACCAATTTCATTGAATACAAAGGACGGAAATATAAGGATGGAAAGCAAGGAAGATCCGTTGTATTTCTTGTATACCTAAGTGAAATTTTTTTATCACCCAATAGGGGGAAGGAAAACATGGCGTGTATTTATAAATAGAACAAGGATAATAAACATGAGCGAAGATACGAGAACGATATTGAAGAAGTTGATGCGAGATGCTCTGGATGAGAAAGATCGGCAACGTTTGCTGTGTGACCCCAAAGTGGAAGAGCGTATGCGTTCCCAATGGGACGAGGCTGCGGATCGCATGAATCCCGTGGTGGGGAATCGCATGTGGGAACGAATCATAGCCCGGACAATGGCGACAAACGGTGTCCGTAAACTCTGGGTCTATAAGATTACGGCGATAGCCGCCTCCATATTGCTACTTTTAGGTGTAGGAAGCGTAGTTTATTGGTCTCATACGAAAGAAGATCAATATATATATGTAATGGCCTCCGGTGTCCGTTGCATAGAGTCGGTTTCCTTATCGGACGGCACGACCGTGAGAATGGGGCCGAATAGCCAATTGATCTACCCAAAGAGTTTCGATGGCAAGACCCGTGATGTGGAATTAAAAGGGCAAGCCTTCTTCGACGTAGCGAAAGATCGGGAAAGACCATTTACCGTGCATACCAAGAACATGGATGTAACGGCCTTGGGCACGGCCTTCGAGGTTTTCAATTATGATTCCGAGAGCAAGTTGGAGACGATCCTGCTAAACGGTAAGGTGAAGATTGGCTTGGGAGGTCCCAATGTGAAGAACAGGCGTGAGGTGATATTGAACCCGAACGAGATGTTGGTTTTCGACAAACAAGCGAATACGGTTAGAGTTAAGACGGTTAATGCCGAGGAGTATTCGGGTTGGCGTAACGGTGTCCTCAGTTTTGAGAACGAACGCTTGAGTATGATCCTTACCCGTCTGGAGCCTTGGTACGGGCGGGAGATAAAGTGTCCGAAGGAGATAGCGGAGAAATATCGGTTTACGTTTAAGGTACGGGATGAGTCCTTGGAGCGAATCCTGTTTATGCTGAGCAATACGTCGCCCATTAAATACAGAGAGAAAGACAATGAATATGAACTATATATAAAGGGAGATAAATGAGTGTCTAACGTTAAATTCTAGGAGATATGCTTGTTAACAGTTCTTGAGTCTAATAAAAAACAGGAGGAAAAACTAGGTTTCTCCTCCTGATCAAATGTTCTTGACGGCAGGCGTTAGGAGTTGAGAGGCCGACACACCTGCTAATTTATTCATCAGAAACATTACAAAGTTATGAAAAAAATCAGAAAAGTAAACCGAGTCATGAAGATAAGTGCGTTGTTATCCTTGGCTTTCGCATGCACTGTATCCGCTTCTACCTATGGACAGAATTATAAGCTTTCCATGAATAAACAGGATTGCAGTATATCGGAAGTGCTAAAAGAAATAGAGAAAAATAGTGAGTACACGTTCTTCTTGAATGATAATCAAGTAAATGTAAATAGGAAAACGAGTGTAAAAGCAAATAATGCTTCGTTAGAGGAGGTCTTAGAGCAAGCCTTGAAAAATACGGGATACCAATATGAGATTGTAGACCGGCAGATTATAATTAAGTCAAAGAGTGTTTCAAGTGTCTCACATCCGAATGCCTTATTCCAGTCTTCGCCACGAAAGATTACCGGGCAAGTAAAAGATGCCTTGGGAGAACCCATTATCGGGGCGAATGTTGTCGTTAAAGGCACTACGAACGGAACGATTACGGATATTGATGGAAACTTCAGTCTGGAAGTACCGGACAATGCGATCTTGGTAGTTTCTTTTATTGGTTATACGGATCGTACGGTCGAGATTGGTAATTCTTCGAAAGTAATGGTCAGCCTGTCCGAGGATACCCAGAAGTTGGATGAGGTTGTGGTCGTAGGTTACGGAACGCAGAAGAAAGTGAATTTAACAGGAGCGATCTCCTCTTTGGATGCGGAGACGTTGGAGAATCGTCCGATCACCAACTCGACCCAAGCGTTGCAAGGTACGCAAGGTGTTTACGTAAATCAAGCGGGTGCTCAGCCGGGAGCGGACGGGGCGACGATTCGTATTCGTGGTCAGGGAACCTTGAACGATAATAACCCATTGATTTTGGTGGATGGTATCGAGTTCCCGTTGGAAGCGGTAAATCCGAATGATATTGAGAGTATTTCCGTATTGAAAGATGCGGCTTCTTCCGCTATCTACGGTTCTCGTGCGGCGAATGGCGTTGTCTTGGTAAAGACAAAGGGGGGAAAGAAAGGTAAGTTTACCGTCGATTATAATAACTATTTCGGAGTGCAGCAGGCTACCTATCTGCCGGATTTCGTATATGACCCGATTGTTTTCATGGAAATGAGAAATCAGGCGCAGCGAAATGAGGGAAAGCTTACAGTGGATTACTCGGATGAATTGATTGAAGAGTACCGTCAAGGAATGAAGACAGATCCGATCATGTATCCCCAGAACAACTGGTTGGATATCATGTATAACAACGCTTTCATCATGGAACATAATATGCGTTTCTCCGGTGGTGATGATAAATATACATATTCAGTATCTTTGGGTTATGGTGATCAGAATGGTGTATTGCGTGGTACGGATGCGAATAAATATACATTAGCCGTGAATACGACAGCTCAAGTGAATAGCCGTTTAAAGATAGGGGCCAATATAAATGCGCATTATCAAGTTCATAACGCTCCGGTGTCAGGTGTGTCTAATTTGGTTCAGATGACTTATAAAGCTCAAGCTTTCCATCCGACTTATACGGCTGATGGTCGTTATGCCGATACATTTGTGCGTACCCCGGGGCATAATATCTACCGTCATCCGTTGGCGTTGGCCGATGAGGGAGAGAATAGGCATAAGTCCTTGCGTATGTTAGCAAACTTGTCTGCCGAATATAAGCTACCGTTTGATATCGTGTATAACTTAAATGTCGGTTTGAATAAATATGATTTTTTACAATCACGTTTTGCGCCGGAAGTTTATGAGTATCAATTGAAAACGAATGAGGAAAAGAAGGTCGTTTTTGATGGACAGAATACAAGGAATGCCTATAAGTATGATAAAAACAATTTAGCGGTTACAGTTTTCAATACCTTATCTTGGGGCAAGAAGTTTAATGACATTCATGACGTGAAGGTTTTGGCAGGTTATAGTTTTGAGAGCGATGATAAGACGGAATTTTCCGGAAAGGTAGAGGGCTTTCTGGGGAATGAGTTACATGAGCTGGGAGCAGGATCAAGTAATGCGGTTGTGGATGGTACATCTTCCAGATCGGTGTTGATGTCGTATTTTGGTCGTGTAAATTATGGATTTAAAGATCGTTATTTGTTTGAGGGTAATTTCCGTTATGATGGTTCCTCTCGTTTCGCTAAAGGCAATCGTTGGGGTGTGTTTCCTTCTTTCTCCGCAGGTTGGCGTTTGAGCGAGGAGGAGTTTATGAAAGATATTCCTTGGATTTACAATCTGAAGTTACGTGCTTCATGGGGACAATTGGGTAATGAGCGTATTGATTTATTCCGTTATGTGGATTTGATGAATCTGGATGCTAAATATTCATTGAATGGCGAAATCCAATCTGGTGCGGCTGTTACGGCTTATAATGACCCAAATATTACTTGGGAAACTACGACTATGACAAATATCGGATTGGATGCCTCTTTATTTAATGGCAACCTTGATTTCTCATTGGAATATTTTGATAAACGTACATCCGATATCTTACGAAAGGTTACTTTACCTCAACAGGTGGGAAGTTTGGATGGCCCGATCCGTAATATCGGTGAGGTAAGCAATAAAGGTTTTGAGTTAAACTTGGCTTATCGTAATAATATAGGAGATTTCCGTTATGAAGTGAATGGAAATATGACTTTTATCAAGAATAAGATTGAAAGTCTAAAAGGTCAGACCATTATTGATGGTATGTTCATCTTGGAGGAAGGAAAACCTATCGACTCTTTCTACATGTTGCATGCGATTGGTATTTTCCAGTCAGAGGAAGAGATCAAGAATAGTCCATATCAGACGGCCGCTACCAAACCGGGTTATTTGAAGTTTGAGGATGTGAATGGAGACGGTAAGATCACTGAAGATGACCGTAAGATATGTGGTGGTGTGATTCCGAAGATCACGTATGGCTTCAATATCAATTTAGGTTATAAGAATTTTGATTTGGCTGCTTTCTTCCAAGGTGTAACCGATGTCAATACCTATGGAGATATGATTGGCGCTACTCCTTTATGGTTTGGTTGTGGTTTACCGGAGAAGTGGGTTACAGACGCTTGGACACCGGAGAGAGGTACAAGTGCTACATTGCCTATTTTGACTACCTATGAAGGGTGCTTAAATGAGAATTTTAGAACAAATGATTTTTGGTTAAGAAATTCTTCGTATTTGCGTTTGAAGAATTTACAACTCTCTTATAATGTTCCTGCTTCTTTCTTGAAAAACGGTGTTATCAAGAGATTGAAGATCTTTGCCAATGCACAAAATCTATTCACCTTTTCTCCTATGAAAGATTTTGACCCTGAGAAGGATTTAAAGGCTAATACATTTTATGCTTATCCTTCTGTTCGGACATATACGGCAGGTGTTAATGTTACATTTTAAATAAAAGGAATGGTTATGAAACGTAAAATATATAAATTGTTATGTGTCTCGGTCGCTTGTATGTGTCTAACTTCATGCGACAGTTGGTTGGATGTAGATCCTTCCGACAAATATTCTACAGAAACATTTTGGAAGACGGAAGAACATGCTCATGCGGGATTGATGGGATGTTATAATGCGTTGATGCCTTGGCGTTCTTTACATACAATGGAGTTTGATATGTTGACTGCCAATGCAATGCCTTATAATGAGGCAAATGGTACTCAAGCTATAGGAAAAGGAGAACATCTGTCTACTACGGCGTTAATTGGTTCTTTGTGGAAGAACTGTTATACGGGTATTGGGCGTGCGAACACGTTTATAGCGAATATGCCTACCGTAGAAATGGAGGAAAAGGCTAAAAATGAGATGATCGGAGAGGCTAAATTCTTGCGCGCTTTTTTCTACTTGAATATGGTAGATAAATTTGGAGGGGTTCCTCTGATCACAGAAGCTCCTAATGCGGATACACAAGCGGAATTGCCGAGAAATTCCAAGGAGGAAGTAGTGGATCAAATTCTGAAGGATTTGGATGATGCTGCGGCTGTTTTACCTAAGAGTTATTCAGGATCGGACTTAGGCCGTGTTACGAAAGGTGCGGCTTTGGCTTTGAAAGCACGTGTTTTATTGTATAATTCTCGCTGGGTTGAGGCGGCTAAAGCAGCTAAGGAGGTGATGGACTTGGGAGAATATAAGTTGTTTGATGATTATCGTCACTTCTTTAGTGAGGCAAATAAACACAATTGTGAGGTAATTTTCAATATTGAGACGAGGATACCTGAGTTCTCTACGAACTATGACCAAGATATTTGGCGTTTAAATCGTCCTGCTCCTTTAAAAGAATTAGTTGATACATATTTGTGTACAGATGGTAAAACGATAGAGGAATCGCCTCTTTATAATCCAGCTCAACCTTATGAAAATCGAGATCCTCGTTTGTTAAAGTCTATCGTTTGTATTGGTTATCCTTATTTGGGAATGACAATTACTAAAGAAAATGTAGCGACTACCGGGTTTGGTGTGAAGAAATATACCTCTTATGAAGATGATGTAACGATTCCTTTAGTAGAACGTTCCGCTTTTAACTTTATCTTGATTCGTTATGCGGAAGTTTTATTGACATATGCCGAGGCCCAAAATGAGGCGAATGGACCGGATCAATCAGTTTATGATGCTATTAATCAACTGCGTAAACGTCCGGATATCAATATGCCGGAAGTACCAAAAGGTTTGACGAAAGACCAAATGCGTGATGTGGTTCGTAGAGAACGCCGTATCGAATTAACTTTCGAAGGACTGTATTATTCCGATATTTTGCGTTGGAAAACAGCAGAGAAAGAGAATAACGGTATGATGCATAATAATGAAGGTGTCGCTGTGGTTGAGCGTTCTTTCAATCCGAAGCGGGATTATCTATGGCCGATTCCTTATAATCAAATAGTTTTAAATCCAAATTTGGAACAAAATCCAAACTGGGATTAGTTAAAGTTAGAGGGTGGGCTGATGTGTTCACCCTCTAATTGAATCTTTAATATTTTAGAGTTATGAATAAGATTGCTTTATGTGGTTTGTGTTTGATTACATCAAATGTTTTTGGCGTGCTAGCAAGTGAGCGTCCAAATATTATTGTAATCATGGCAGATGATATGGGCTGGGGAGATGTTGGATTCAATGGGAATGCCATAATTAAAACTCCTCATTTGGATGCTTTGGCTTCAGATGGAGTGATTATGGAGCGATTTTATTCTGCCGCTCCTCTCTCATCCCCGACACGGGCAAGTGTATTGACTGGAAGGCATCCTTTCCGAACCGGTGTGTTCTCAGCGAATGTTGGAATACTCAGAAAAAGGGAGGTCACGCTTCCTGAGTTATTGAGAGAGAACGGATATACGACAGGGCTTTTTGGAAAATGGCATTTAGGAACGTTGACATATAAGGAAAAGGATGCGAATCGTGGGAGTGTGGATAATAAACATTTGTATAATCCACCCTCTTGGCACGGATTTGAGGAGTCTTTTATTACGGAATCAAAAGTGCCGACGTTTGATCCGATGATACAGCCGATTCAGAATGATGGTTGTTTTTGGGACTATATTCGTGAGGGAGAACCTAGTCTGGCTTATGGAACCGCCTATTGGGATAAGGAGGGCACAAAGGTCACTGAAGATCTCAAAGGGGATGATTCCAAAATTATAATGGATAGGGCATTGCCTTTTATGGAGCGTTCTATTCAAGAAGGTATACCTTTTTTTAGTGTGATTTGGTTTCATGCTCCTCATTTACCTTGTGTAGCTGGTCCTCAACAGGTTGCTTTATATAAGGACTTAGATCTGCAACAACGAAATTATTATGGTTGTATTACGGCTTTAGACGAACAAATAGGACGTTTAGTGGATTATTTAAAGGCAAAAAATATATATGAGAATAGCATAATTCTCTTTTGTAGTGATAATGGCCCAGAATTGGAGACTCCGGGTTCTCCCGGGAATTTCCGGGGTAAAAAACGTTCTCTTTACGAAGGAGGGATACGGGTTCCATCGCTTATGTGTTGGCCGGCGAAATTGGCGAAAGGTAGTAAACTGGGAGTCCCTTGCTCTACCGTGGATTATATGCCGACATTATTGGATATCGTGAATGTGTCTAATAATAAAGAACTTGTATTGGATGGTGAGTCTTTATGGCCTAAGCTAATGAAGCATGAAACTAATAGGATAAAGCCTTTAGTCTTTTGCTCTGGTTATCAAGGGGCCGTGATTGATATGGATTATAAACTTTATTATACAAAAGGAAAATATGAATTATATAATATAGCGAAAGATCCGAGTGAGAAAAATGATATTTCGGCGGCTTATCCCGAGAAAAAGGAGCGATTAGAAAAGTGCTTGAAAGAGAATGTGGAGGATTACAGACAATCTTTCGAGAAAGGAAAGACTGAAGATCTTGTGGATTGGCAAGATTGGTGGAATATTTGGAAGTAATGTATCTAACAATGATATTCAATAAATCATGAACTATAATAAGAAAATTGAATACGGTTAACGATAATTAGCA
>NZ_QTLZ01000074.1:0-542 GCF_003635425.1 Parabacteroides sp. AF27-14 | reverse complement strand
GAAGGAAATAGCCGGGTCCGATAACCAGCCTCCATGATCCGTATGCTAAAATCAACGTCCTCACCATATCGCATGCCGGAAAAACCGCCCAGACGCTCATATACATCCCGCCTTATTCCCATATTAAAACTACGGGGATAAAATTTATCCAACTTTTTCTTCCCGCCGCGGATACCACCGGTCGTCAGGAATGAGGTCATGGCGTAATTGATCGCCTTCTGGATCGGGGAAAACGAGGCATGCGCCTTATCCGGGCCACCGAACGCATCCACCGGATAATGATTCAACGAGTCGTGTATATGCTCAAGCCACGTGGAGGGTAGTACCACGTCAGAATCCAGTATGAGCAGATACTCGCCACGCGCTTGCCTAGCGCCATGATTACGCGCCATACCCGGGCCGGAGTTCGAGATCACATAATAATAAAGATCCAATCGCCCTTGGTATCGCCCAACAATCTCTTTCGCCGGTATCTCCGAACCATCCTCCACCACGATAACCTCAAAATGGACATAGGTTTGCTTGCAAAGGCTTGATAACAG
>NZ_QTLZ01000073.1:396-628 GCF_003635425.1 Parabacteroides sp. AF27-14 | reverse complement strand
CCTTATCCAGATAGATGGCATCGTCCGTGTCGGCGTGATTCTCTATGACCGCCAGCCAATCCCCCTGCCTTACCGGGCGATTATCCCTGACGAGCAGCTCCTGTATCTTTCCCGCTGCCCGTGTCACTACCGCCGTCGCGGGATGTTGCCCCGTCAATGTCATGTCTGCCGTGATCACGTCAGGATATTTGAAGAAACAGCTTCCCACCAGCAATGTCACGACCACGAGGAA
>NZ_QTLZ01000073.1:0-386 GCF_003635425.1 Parabacteroides sp. AF27-14 | reverse complement strand
TATTTGAAGAAACAGCTTCCCACCAGCAATGTCACGACCACGAGGAATAACAGCGTTATCCCCCACCGTACGATCCAGGCCGGCACTTGCCCCATCACCTCCTGTACCTCCTCGCTCCTCAGTTCTATGTCCTTATTTCTCTTCTCCAACTAATTTTCAATTTTCAATTCTCAATTCCCAAGCTCCAACTGATTCTTCACCAACTTATAATAAGTCCCCCGCAAGGCCGTGAGTTCCTGATGCGTCCCTTCCTCCACGACGCGTCCCTTGTCCAGCACCACGATCTTGTCCGCGTCACGTACCGTGCTTAGCCGATGCGCCACGACCACCACCGTCCGTCCTTTGTAGAAGGCGTGCAACTGCTCCATGATCTCCCGCTCGTTGTT
>NZ_QTLZ01000072.1:0-646 GCF_003635425.1 Parabacteroides sp. AF27-14 | reverse complement strand
TACTCCCAGACCACTTGCTGAAGGCTGTCGCAGGTAGCGTCGATATACAAGGTATCACGCAAGACACGTGCGGAGACCGTCGCCCCACCCTTACGCCCGGTGTAGGAGGCCCCGGCGGGCAATGGCCTAAGTCCCTCGGAGAGCGGGATACGCAGGCCCACCTCGCTCCCCGGTACGCTGAGGGTACGACAGACGAGACGTTCCGTCCCGAGCAGGCGCTTCTCCTCGTCGTGGCGATCGACGGCTTGACGGTCGCTAACGCAAGAGATTAAAAACAGGCTTCCGCCCACGAACAAAGAAGAAATAACAACAAGGTTTCTCATATGCTTTTTTTAGATCAATAATAAGCCAGAGCGTTCGTTCCCGGTTGGCTTATCAAACAGGAACCGTCTATTTCCGTTCGGATCGGAGCTTATTTTCATTCGGATCGGATTCGTAGTTTATCCGGATAAACATTCCGTTTCTCCCGGACAAAATAATCAAACAAGCACTTATAATTAATAAATATTAATCAATGAAGACTTTATATACTAGGATATAGAATCAAATAAAGACTCATTTATAAATTATTGATAAATATTTGATTTTATCGCTATTTAATTTGCTTCATATTAAAGTTTGATTTATATTTGCCGCAAATAAAGTT
>NZ_QTLZ01000071.1:310-679 GCF_003635425.1 Parabacteroides sp. AF27-14 | reverse complement strand
CATGATATGGTACATGGTCATATGTTATATGATACGGTTGACTTTGTTCTTAATCAGAAAGATGTTCCAGAAATAGATTTGTTAGCGGAAGTGTCGCCATATTTGATGGATAGAAGTGATTGTATTGGTAATGATGGCCTCCCTTATGTACGTGGGAAATATAAGGGGTATAATGTGTATGTAAATACTCATATTCTAAAAATCAATGCTTGTAGCTTATGTAAATATTACTACGGTATCAACATGCACGATTTCCCTTTAGAGGACGTACGGAAAGCCATTGAGAGGATAGGAGAGGATTTAAACATCCCTATGGACAAGGTCATTGTGACTAGACTGGATTTAGCAATGGATTTGGAGTTACAGCGG
>NZ_QTLZ01000071.1:0-300 GCF_003635425.1 Parabacteroides sp. AF27-14 | reverse complement strand
TGTGACTAGAATGGATTCAGCAATGGATTTGGAGTTACAGCGGTCTCCAATAGAATATTTCAATCGGATGTTAGATTTACCTTATTTTAGGCGTCTTTCATATCCTACAGGAATTACGTTTCAAACAGCAGAGAAAGAACTTTCGTTTTACGATAAAGGAAAGGAACAGGGGAGTAATAATAAGAATATAGCTCGATGCGAGTTTCGGATAAAGAAAGTTAGGAAGTGCTTTGGGAAATCGGTTACTGCGTCAATGTTATATGATCCTAGCTTTTGGAATGATTTGCTGGATCGGTTCTT
>NZ_QTLZ01000070.1:0-855 GCF_003635425.1 Parabacteroides sp. AF27-14 | reverse complement strand
TGACTATGCCTAAATTTACTTCACAGATTTTACTGTTATTTTCTAAGGTACTTCACATCTTAGAGAAGCTTCTCCTGAAAAACTTCACAGGGTTGAAAGTTGTTTCCTGAACCGGTTCACAGCGGCAAAAATACCGTTTTTCTTTTTCCATGCAAAACAACCATGAAAAAACCACTGCGGAGGAAGCCTCGCGGCTGGAGGCGCAAAGCCTCCATTGAGCGATCACATACAAGTCAGAGCTTCTCGGAACCTGACAGGTGGGAGCATGTCCCTGTTGCTCCTATGCGGTCTCCTATTGTTGTAGAAGTCTATGATCCTCGCCAACAAATCCCTTGCGACCACCACGTCCGGGGGGCGTTTCATCCTGTAGAGCCATTCCTGCTTGATGATGCCGTTGACCCGCTCGGCGATCGCGTTGTCGGTAGGCTTGTAGTCCTCCGTCATGCTGATCGTGGCTTTAATGGCCTGTAGACGATCAATATATTGATTACAACAATATTGAACGCCGCGGTCGGAGTGGTGGATCAGTCCATCGAACCCTAGGGGTGACACGTGCGAGATACCCATGTCCAGAGCCGTCACGGTATTGGAGGCGACTAGGCTGTCGGAAAGGACCCAGCCTATGATCTCATGCGTGAACGCGTCCGTCAGGAGATGCAGGTAGGCCACGCCCTCATCGGTGTCGATATAGGTGATGTCGGCCACCCACAATTGGTTGATCCTGTTGACGGTCAATCCCTTGATCATGTTCTTGTACTTCCTGTAAGGATGGTTGGAGCTTGTCGTGTGACGGCGCTTCCCGGGCTTCAGCATCAGGTGTGACTCGTGCATCAGCCCGTAGAACCAGTCCCGGCC
>NZ_QTLZ01000007.1:79225-209460 GCF_003635425.1 Parabacteroides sp. AF27-14 | reverse complement strand
TGATGTTGAATGTTTATGCAAATTTATAACGATAAATTATTATACAATGAATATAAAACAACTCATTTTAACTACCGGCGGGCTTCTGCTCGCTGGTATCGTTGAGGCTCAGCCAGCTCATCCGAATGTGATCTTGATCTATACGGACGATCATGGATCACTGGATGTGAATTGCTTTGGGGCGAAAGATTTATGTACTCCCCATATGGACGCATTGGCGGATCAAGGGGTTCGTTTTACTCAATTTTATGGTGCGCCTGTCAGTTCGGTCTCAAGGGCATCTTTGCTAACAGGACAGTTTGCCAAGCGTGCCGGACTTACGACCAATGCGGGAAGAAATGGTTTACCGGCAGAGAGAGAAACGTTGGCCGAACGAATGAAGTCAAATGGCTATCGTACCGCTTTAATTGGTAAGTGGCATTTAGGAGAACGCTTGGAGGAAGGTCCCAATGCGCAAGGCTTCGATTACTTTTGGGGAATACGAGGTGGATGTGTGGATAATTATTCCCATTTCTATTATTGGGGTGGTCCGAACCGACATGATTTGTGGCAGAATGAGAGGGAGATCTATTCTCCGGGCAACTTCTTCGCCGCAGAGAATCTGAAAGAGATCAAAAAATTCGCCACGGAGGATAAAGAGAAACCGTTCTTTATCTATTGGGCGGTAAATATCCCTCATTACCCATTGCAGCCCAGCGAGAAATGGCTGGATTATTATGCGGACTTACCTAACCCTAGAAGAATGTATGCGGCGTTTGTCTCTACTTTCGATGATTATTTAGGGGAGTTACGTACCTTCTTGGCTGCCGAGGGACTGGCGGAAAATACGATTCTAGTCTTCCAGTCGGATAACGGGCATAGCATGGAGGATCGTACTTTCAGGGGAGGTGGCTATAGTGGCCCTTATCGCTCAGGGAAGTTCTCTATGTTTGAGGGAGGTATCCGAGTTCCGGCTATCATCTGTTGGCCTAAAGAACTCCCTCAAGGAGAAGTGCGCAATCAGTTGGCGATGAATATCGATTGGTTCCCGACATTGGTTGAGCTATGCGGTCTTTCCACGGAGGAAATGGACGTGGATGGAAAGAGCTTGGTTCCTGTCATAAAGGATGGTTCTAAGTCCTCTTCTCATAAAGTACTTCATTTTGATTTTGGAGATCAGTGGGCGGTTCGTTGCGGAAACTGGAAATTGATAGCGAATGTAGAGGATGTCACCCCGAATAAAAGAGAGTCTCAGAAAGGATTGTTCCTCTCTAATCTAGAGAAAGACAATACGGAGAGCGAGAACCTTGCGGAGCGGTATCCGCAGAAAGTAAAGGAGTTGCAAGCGTTGCGAGACGCATATGTGAACTCGTTGAAGCGATAATCTGATAGAAGTACGACAAGTCCTTTAGATAGGCGTTATCGGAGTGAACAAGGATGCCAGCAACGGCAGGTATTCCTTCAACTCGTGGCGCAGAATCTTTAGGGCTTGTTGTATTTTGTAATCTATGGTTTTGGGGGATACGCCTAACTTAAAGGCGATTTCATTGTAGGTCATATTCTGGAAGCGGTTTAGTTCAAACGCTTCCCGGTAGCTCTCCGGTAGGCGCATTATAGCCGTCTCGATCTTTCCGGCTAGTTCTTCTACGATGTAGAAGTCTGGATCTTCATAGAGTTGCTCCATGTGTACTTGTAGTTTTTTCTGGATTCGTTGTTTTATCTCGTTCCGGTTGGTGAGGGTAAGACATCGATTCCTCACCGATTTAAATAAATAATTTTTCAGGGAGGTATCGAACGTCTGCATCTCCTTGTTCTCCCAAAACCAGACCATGACATCTTGTACGATCTCCTTGCCGTCTTCCAAATCCACGAATTGCTTGGCATAAGCACATAGCATCGGATAATACCGAAGGAAAAGCGTATCGAATGCTTTCTTATCTCCCTCCTTAACAGCTTGGAATAGTTGATTGTCCTCTATGTTTATCCCCTTTTGCATGATACAAACATAATAAAATATTCGATATGGGTGAAAAAAATCAGAAATCATTTAGGAGATTTCCTTTGATGTTAGTCTTAATTATAAAGAGCGATTTTATTATGGAAAACAGTTATATGGATGAGTCTAAGTTGTTGCGTTATTTTTCAGGGGATCTGGATCTTCTGGAGAGGGAGCGAGTGAACGCTTGGATTGAGGAGTCGAAGGAACACGAGAAAATAGCTAAGGAGGTTGGTTATATTTGTTCGGCGATAGATACGGCTCGAACGATTCGGAAGATTGATGCGGAAAAGGATCTGTTGGTCGTTCATCAAAGAATAGGTAAACGGAGACAGGCATCCGTATGGGGATGGCTTCAGCGTATTGCTGTGATTCTTTTCATCCCCTTGTTGCTTTCCGTTATTTATAATGAGCTGAAAGAGGATATGCCGCAATACATGGAAGTACGTTCTAATCATGGGATGGTCAGTTCAGTCGATTTGCCGGATGGAAGTAAGGTCTGGATGAATTCAGGTTCCTGTCTGAAATATCCGGTGCAGTTTACAGGAGAGAAGCGGGAAGTCTTTTTGGATGGGGAAGCCTTTTTCTCGGTACGAAGTGATGAGAAAAAGCGATTTGTCGTGAATACCTCGAACGAGATAAGGGTAGAGGTCTTGGGTACGGAGTTTAATATGGATGCCTATAGTGAGAACGACTTTATCTCGACTACCTTGGTGAAAGGTTCGGTGAAACTGCTTTATGATCAAGGAGGTACGGAACAGTCTGTGCTGATGAAACCAACTCAAAAAGTGGTCTATGATAAACGTACTCACTCGATTGAGACGAATGATAATGTATATGTATTGAGAGATGTCTCTTGGAAAGATGGTCGTATCGTATTGAGAAATACCTCCTTGTCGGATGTGTTGTGGATGTTGAGTAAGCGATTTAATGTTGAGTTCGTGATCGAGAAAGAATCCTTGAAGGATAATTCTTTCACGGGAACATTTGATGATCAGAGTTTGGTTCGCATATTGGATCATTTGAAAATATCATCTAAAATAAATTATAGGTTTGAGGAAAAAGTAGAAAGAGATAGTGGTAAGATAGGAAAGGATAGAGTCGTGTTGTTTTAGTGATCTCCTTTAGTTTGTTAACTTTTTAATACGAATGCATATGAAAATACGTTCCCCATAAATGATATAAAAAACACACGAGAAAATATTGGCGTATTCTCTCGTGTGAAAATCTTCGGTAAGCTTGTTTGGCGACAAGCTCAGTAGTAAATTTTTTTATAAACAATAAATCATGACAAATCTATGATAAATAATTTAAGCATCCAACATATAAGGGTGGTGAAATTTTTATTTGCTATTCTGAAAAAAATTCCATTGCGTATGAAACTTATGGTATTCATGTTATTTCTCTCGGTAGGTCTATTGCGAGCCACTAGTACGTATGGGCAGATAACCTCGTTGACGTTAGAGGCTAGGAACGAGACTGTCCAACAAGTATTGGATAAGATAGAGGCTCAGTCAGAGTTTAGCTTTTTCTACAATAACAAGCAAGTGAACGTAGACCGTTTGGTGTCTATCAACACGAAGAACCAAAATGTATTTTCCATCTTAAATAAGCTCTTTGATGGTACAGATGTAACCTATAAGGTGTTGGACAAGAGCATTATTTTATCCATCAAGGAAGATAAAGGAAACACTTCCCTCCAAGAAGATAAGAAGGTATCAGGAATCGTCCTCGATGAGAAAGGAGAACCGGTTATCGGAGCCAATGTCATGGTAAAAGGCACAACGAACGGGACTGTGACGGATATGGATGGTAAGTTCGTATTGTCTGTGCCTCAAAAAGCCTCTTTGGTCATTTCTTATATAGGTTACATGGATCGTACGGTGTTAGTTGGTGATTCATCGGAAATATCTGTTCGCTTGTCTGAGAACACACAAGCGTTGGAAGAGGTAGTGGTCGTGGGTTATGGGACACAGAAAAAAGTAAATTTGACAGGTTCTGTTTCTTCTGTCAAATTTGATGAGGAATTAGCGAACCGTCCTATTACAGATGCTTCCCAAGCATTATCGGGAAAAGTTTCAGGTGTGTGGATCAGTCAAAATTCAGGAAAACCGGGAGATGATGGTGCTCAATTAAGAGTTCGTGGTTGGGGTACACTAAATAATACAGATCCATTGGTTATTATAGATGGTGTAGAAGGCGAATTTAGTCAAGTTAATCCAAACGATATAGAGAGCATTTCTGTTTTAAAAGATGCGGCGAGTGCTGCTATTTATGGATCGAAGGCTGCTAATGGCGTTATTTTGGTAACAACCAAGACCGGAAATAATAATGAGAAAACTTCGGTGGAATTAAATTCATACATTGGAACGCAATGGTTAGGAGATCATTATGATTTGGTGGCTAATAGTGCGGAACACATGACTATGGCCAATCAGGCGATGACTAATAATGGTTCTAGCAAACTATTTCCGGAAACACTTATCGCTAATTTTGCGAATGGAATGGATTCATATAAATATCCAAATACTGATTGGTATGATGCTTCTTTTGAAAATGCCTTGATAACAGGGCATAATTTGTCAATACGCAGTGGAACAGAGAAACTTTCAGCTTTTACATCTTTGAGTTACCTGAAACAGGATGGTATTATGATAGGTTCCGATGCGGCGAGATATGGTATTCGGTCTAATTTGGATTATAAGGTAAATTCATGGTTAAAAATAGGAGGACGTTTTAGCTATACAAAAAGAAAAGCAAAAGAACCATTTAATTTAGAGGCGGTTCATCGTCAAATAAGTGGAGCGACACCATTTATTGCTCCATATACAGCCGATGGACGTTTTGGATCTGTACAAGCGTTGGATGAGGATGGCTTGATGTTGTACTCTTTATATAATCCTTTGATACATCTTGCGAATGGGGCTTCCACTACGGATTCTGATTACCTTTCTTTAGACGCTCATGCGACAATCAGCTTTATGAAAGACTTGAATTTACAGATAGTGTGGGCTTCAAATGGTAGTTGGAAAGAAACGGATAGGTATAATGAGACTATTTATGGATATACGGATACTGGTATTGAAATGCAAACAAAAGCTTATAACAAGGATGGTATTGTAATGAGTAGAAAGCAAATATCGACAATGCGCAATAATTTTCAGGCAACTTTGAATTATAGTAAACGTTTTGTAGATAAGCATTATGTGGCAGCAGTATTAGGAACTCAATTGGAAAACTATAGTATTAAGAATGTATTTGCTCGTAGAACAGATCCTCCAAAAGAAGGATTAACTCAGGTTGATTCTGGAACAGGAGGTGTTCAAGGAGAGGGCAATTTTGAGGGGTTGAAGATGGTTTCTTATTTTGGACGACTGAATTATTCTTTTGCTGATAAGTATTTGTTTGAGATGAATTTGCGTGCGGATGCGTCTTCTCGCTTCAAAAGAGGAAATCGTTGGGGAGTTTTTCCTGGTTTCTCTGCTGGATGGCGTTTGAGTGAAGAGGCGTTTATTAAGAATTTGAATCTGTTTTCTAATTTGAAATTACGTGCTTCTTGGGGACAATTAGGAAACCAAACTATAGAGGGGTATTGGCCTTATTTAACCGTGATCGATCAGAGTTATGATTTAAGTTATAATTATGGTGGTTCTTTGGCTCCGGGGGCTGCCGTGACCGCATTAGTCGATGAGAATATTACGTGGGAAACCACTTCTTCTTTGGATATTGGTGTGGATTTGGGCTTCTTGAATAGTAGGTTGAATATAGAAGCGGATTATTTTAACAAAAAGACAACGGATATTATTGTTCAATTACCGATACCTAATGTGTTAGGTGATAAGACCGCTCCGTTTGAGAATGTGGGTGAGATGAAAAATAATGGTTTTGAGTTGGTTGTGAACTATGATAATCTAGAGACGAGTAGAGATCGTTTAGGATTTAATGTAGGGTTTAATTTTACGTATATCGATAATAAGGTTACGAAATTTCAAGATGGAGATTCTCCGGATCAGTTATATTTGGTGCGTGAGGGTTATCCTTATAAGGCATTGTATGGTTATAAGGCAATTGGTATTTATCAGTCGGATGAAGAGGCTGCTCAGCATATGCAAAATAATGGTTTTAAACCTCAAATGGGTAATTTAAAGTATGAGGATGTTAATAATGATGGAAAATTGGATTATCAGGATAAGCAAGTTCTCGGAAATACGATTCCTAAGATTACTTATGGTATCTCTGCGGGACTACGTTATAAAGGTTTTGATTTAAATGTTCTATTTCAAGGTTTAGGAAAGGCGAATGTCTTTATTCAAGATGATATAACTAGGATGTCTTATGAGTGGATGGCTATCCCGACATTTTGGAGAGATGCTTGGACTCCCGAAAACTCTGATTCGAAAATTCCGATGTTGCGTTTTGACTCTTCTTGGGATAATTATCAATCATCGTTTTGGACGCATCGGATAGATTTTTTGAAGTTAAAAAATATACAATTAGGTTATGCGTTTCCCGAATCAATAACCTCTAAGTTAAAGATACAACGATTATATGTTTATGCGAATGCTCAGAATTTATTTACAATTATGCTAAGAAAAGGGTATGAGGGATATGATCCGGAAAGAAATACCTTTGATACGGGCGCATATTCTTACCCAACTCCGAGAATATTTACATTTGGTATAAATCTTAATTTCTAAAAATATGAGATACATATTAATATACTGCTTATCAATTATAGTTTGTATTCCTTTTACTGGATGCATGGAAAATTATTTGGATTTGTATCCTAAAGATAAGATAACATCTGCGGATTTTCCAGAGGGGGAATCTGATATCATTTTACTCCTAAATGGCATATATGGCGGATTGCGAGAGAGTGCTATATATAATGAGGGGCTTTTTGGCTTTGGTGTTACGGATGGTGCTACTCCGAATGCTTATAATTGGGGTACGGCTGAAATCATTAATAAGCTAGGGGCTGGGCGTCTAAGCTCGGGAGATAAAGGTATAGTAACATTCCGATGGACTAGGTGTTATGAGATAATTTCACGAGCGAATTTCCTTTTGGCAAATTTAGACTTGATAAATTTGCCGGAAGAGAAGAAAAAGATGTATTTGGGTGAAGCTCATTTTTTAAGAGGGTTGGCATATTCTGTTTTGGCTGAAACTTATGGTGGAGTACCTCTTATCTTATCTGATATTTCTTCGGAGGAAGCTCGCCAGTTAAAGCGGGCGAGTTTGGATGAAACTTGGCAGCAAGTGTTGGATGATTATGAGGTGGCAATAAATCATTTGGATGTAGATGCGCCGGAACCAGGAAGAGCTACGAAAGGTGCAGCATTGGGAATGAAAATGCGAGCTTATTTGTATCAAGGGAAATATAAGGAAGTCTTATCTTGTGTAGAGCAGATAGATGCCCTAAAGAAGTATGGATTGTTTCATAGCTATGAAGGACTTTTTGATCCTGAGAATGAGAATAATAAAGAGGTGATTTTTGATATTCAATATATTGAAGGTGAAAATTCGCAAGGTTCGTACTTGGATCAATATTGTGGAACTGGAACTAATGGAAAGAACAGGGGTAGTCGTTATGTTCCTTCGGATGATTTGGTGGCTGCTTATGAAACAATAGATGGGTCTCCTATAGATCCGGAGAATCCTTATCAGAATCGAGATCCTCGTTTGGCTTTTACAGTTGTTTTGCCGGGATCTTACATTTTAGATTCCCGCTTCCCGGATTATTTGTATCCCAAAGGCGCATTTAATCATCCGGGTAATCCTCTTAAGCATTTAAGTACAAGAAAATATAGGACTCAAGAAATGGCCAAATTGCCGCCTCAAGGACAATCATATATTAATGACATTGTTTTACGTTATGCGGATGTGTTACTATCTAAAGCGGAAGCGATCATTGAAACAGGTGGTAATGTGTCGGATGCGATAGCGATTTTGAATAGAATTCGTACGGAGAGGGATGATGTCAAGATCCGTGAATTGTCCTTGGCGATGTCTAGAGAGGAGGCTCGTGAGAAAGTGCGTCATGAGCGTCGGATAGAATTAGCCCTTGAGGGACGTTATTGGTCTGATGTCAGACGTTGGAAAATAGGAAAGGACCTTTATCCTTTGGTGATAAAAGATCATAAAGGGGGAATTATTGATACTAAATTTCCGAACGGTTATTTGGATTATTATGATTTGCTTCCTATCCCGGATAGTGAACGTTCTTTGAACCCTAATTTAGAACAAAATCTAGGTTGGTAGAATAGTGGTTTTCTTTATAATTGTTTTATTATGCAGAAAAGAAATTTAATATTAATCAGTTTATTCCATGCTTTGTCCTTGTATGCTCAAGAAAAGCCTAATGTGTTATTGATAATGGCTGACGATATGGGATATGAATGTTTGGGAGTGAATGGTAGTACTTATCGTACGCCGGTTTTGGATAATATGGCTGAGTCTGCCATGTTGTTTAAGAATTGTCATTCCCAGCCATTAAGTACGCCGTCGAGAGTCCAATTAATGACAGGGAAATATAATTTCAGGAATTATTCTCATTTTGCGTATTTGAATCCTAAAGAGAGAACATTTGCCCATATGGCAAAAGATGCTGGTTATGAGACTTGCATTGCTGGGAAATGGCAGTTGGGATTTGATGAGCGGTTACCGAAGGTTTTTGGCTTTGATTCTTATTGTTTGTGGCAATTATCTAAACAGAGAGATGAAGGTGAGCGATATGCCAATGTCCTTTATGAGCAGGATGGGGATCTTATGCCAAGAAGTATAAATGTATATGGACCTGATGTTTTCTCGGACTATATTGCGAACTTTATCCGTAGGAATAAGGATAAACCTTTTTTTGCTTATTATCCGATGGTATTGACACATGATCCATTCTATCCGACTCCCAATAGTAAAGAATGGAGCGATGCATCCCTAAGAGAGAAACAGGACAATAGGTTGATGTCTGATATGGTTAGTTATACGGATAAAATGGTGGGGAAGTTACTCAATGTATTGAAAGAAGAGGGGGTTTATGAGAATACCGTGGTGATTTTTATCGGGGATAATGGAACCAATGTGAATATATATACTCCGATGAAAGATGGTTCTGTGATTCAAGGCGGTAAAAAGGGAACGAAAAGATATGGAACTCATGTCCCCATGATCGTAGGTTGGCCTAAGATGATGAAGAAGGGAGCTGTGAATGAGAACTTGGTTGATTTCTCCGATTTCTATGTGACATTACGGGATATCATGGCAGGTGATCGCAATAAGGACAAGGACTTGGACGGCATTAGTTTTTATCCGCAACTTGTAGGCAAGAAGGGTGAGATTCGAGAGTGGAGCCTTTGCCATTATCAAGATCAGCATAAACCGGATTATGTGCGTTTCGTTCAAACGGCGGATTATAAATTGTATCTTGACGGCCGTTTCTATAATACAAGGAAAGATCCTTTGGAGAAAAAGGATTTGCTAAAAGGCGTAGCTTCTGCCAAGGAAGAGGATTTGCGTCTTAAGTTGAGACAGGTTTTGGATCGTTATCCGGTTTGGGGAGAAGGGATATTGACTACCGTTGTCCCATAGGCTCGTTTTGAGGTTAAACAGCATTAGGAGGTAATGTCGCTTTTACTCCCTTTTTCGAGGATATATCCTGGCTGAGCTAAGTCAGTATATATCCTTTGGGCAAGTCAGTATATATTCTCCGGTTTGGTCAGTAGTATTGATTTTTTGAGATGTTTTTTTTCTCTTGATAGGGGAGGATGGGGTCTCGGGTGTATTTATTAGTGAGAGAACAAAGGATGATGATTGCCGATTCGAATAATCAGCTTATCTTTGTTTTTACGGATAGTGTGCTTATTTTATATTAAATGATTATATCATGAATAACAAATTTTTTCTTTTGACGGCCGCCTCAGCCTTTTCAATGGCAGGCATAGCCGCGGATTACACGAATATCGTCCTGATCAATTTGGATGATGTGGGGTATGGTGATTTCTCTTGTAATGGAGCTTACGGATATACCACTCCGAATATCGACAAGATGGCGGCGGAAGGCGTTCGTTTTACCCACTTCTTGGCAGCACAACCGATTAGTGGGGCTTCCCGTGCCGGCTTGTTGACGGGCTGTTATCCGAATCGTATCGGTTTCGCCGGAGCACCGGGACCAGGTTCTAACTATGGCGTACATCCAGAGGAAATGACTATCGGAGAAGTCTTGAAACAGAAAGGATATGCTACGGCTGTCTTCGGAAAATGGCATTTAGGTGATGCGCATCAATTCCTGCCTTTGCAGAATGGCTTCGATGAATATTATGGACTACCTTACTCTAATGATATGTGGCCGTTTCATCCGCAGCAGGGGGAAGTGTTTAATTTCCCAGACCTGCCGACGTATGATGGTAATAAGATCGTAGGATATAATACCGATCAGACGAGGTTCACCACCGATTATACGGAGCGATCCGTGAACTTCATCAAAAAAAATAAGAATAAGCCGTTCTTCTTGTATCTGGCTCATAATATGCCGCATGTCCCACTGGCTGTCTCTGATAAATTTAAGGGGAAAAGCGAGCAAGGATTGTTTGGCGATGTGATGATGGAGATCGACTGGAGTGTGGGAGAGGTACTGAAAACCCTGCGTGAGCTAGGTTTAGAGGATAATACATTGGTAATCTTGACTTCTGATAACGGCCCTTGGACTAATTACGGAAATCATGCCGGTTCCGCTGGAGGATTACGTGAGGCAAAGGCTACAACCTTTGATGGTGGTAACCGGGTTCCTTGTATCATGTACTGGAAAGGTAAGACGTTACCGGGTACGACTTGTAATAAGTTAGCTTCTAATATCGATCTTCTTCCTACGTTCGCCGAGATCACGCAGGCTCCGCTTCCTCCTCGCAAGATTGACGGAGTAAGTATCTTGCCGTTGATCGAGGGCGAAAAAGATGCCAACCCACGTGAGTCTTTCGTTTATTATTATCGAAAGAATGACTTGGAGGCTGTTACGGATGGAATGTTCAAATTGGTATTCCCCCATAAATACGTTACTTATGGGGCTTATGAGCCGGGAAACGACGGCCAGCCGGGTAAGTTGACGAATCTGGAGATCATGAAACCGGAGATGTACGACTTGCGCCGTGATCCGGGAGAGCGTTATAACGTGATTACCCAATATCCGGAGGAGGCGGCTAAATTAATGAAGATCGCGGACCAGAAACGCCATGAGTTAGGGGATGACTTGACTCGTATGAAGGGTACGGAACGTAGGGAACCGGGTTTAGTACAAGGGAAAAAACGTCATGACTTATGAAACAATCGATCATTAGTATCGGAATGACTGCCTGTTGCCTTTCGGGAAACGGGCAGTTTCTCTTTGCCGCTGATAAATCGGTGTCAGAGAATCGCCCCAACATCTTGTTTATCCTTTCGGATGATCATACTTCCCAGTCTTGGGGTATTTACGGGGGGGTGTTGGGTGATTATGCCCGGAACGAGAATATCCGTCGCTTGGCTGCGGAGGGCTGCGTGTTAGATAATTGTTTTTGTACGAACTCGATCTCTTCCCCTAGTCGTGCGGCGATCTTGACCGGAGCCTATAGTCACGTGAACGGTGTCTACACGTTAAGTGATTCCTTTGATCCGGAGCAGGATAATATCGCCAAGCAAATGCGGGCGGGAGGCTATCAGACCGCTTTGGTCGGTAAATGGCATCTGAAAACGCAACCGCAAGGTTTCGACTTCTATTCCGTGTTTCATGACCAAGGCGAGTACCGGGACCCTACTTTTATAAATTGTACGGAACCTTGGCCGGGGGAACGCAATTTCGGGGAGCGGGTACGCGGTTTCTCTACGGATATCGTGACGGAGAAGGCGATCCGCTGGATGAAAGAGGCCGATAAGGACCGGCCTTTCATGATGTGTTGCCATTTCAAGGCTACACACGAGCCTTGGGATTTCCCGGAACGGATGAGGCATTTGTATGACGGGGTTGTTTTCCCGGAACCGGAGAACTTATTCGATTGGGGGCCGGAGACGAATGGACGTACCTTCTCCGGACAGCCTTTGGAGGAGTTGGCCCGTCGTTGGGACGTGGCGTCGCAAGACCCTGATAAATGGTGGTGCCGGTATCCGGAGTTGCCTTTTACGACGAAGGGGATGCACCGATCTGCCGCCCGTAGCGTCGCTTACCAGAAATTGGTGCGCGACTATCTGCGTTGCGGGGCTACGATCGACGATAATATCGGGAAGTTATTGAAAGCGCTGGACGATATGGGAATCGCCGATAATACGATCGTGGTGTACGTATCCGACCAAGGTTATTTCTTAGGAGAGCATGGTTTCTTCGATAAGCGTATGATGTATGAGGAGTCTCTACGTATGCCTTTCGTGATCCGTTACCCAAAAGAGATCCCGGCGGGGACCCGCAATAAGGATATGATCTTGAACGTGGATTTTGCCTCTTTGCTGGCGGATTACGCAGGCGTGAAGACCCCGAAAGAATCGCAGGGCCATAGTTTTCGCAATAATCTGAAAGGAAATACCCCAAAGGATTGGCGTAAGGAGGTGTATTATCGTTATTGGACCCAACATTCGAACCGTCCGGCCCATATGGGTATCCGTAATGAGCGGTATAAACTGATGTTTTTCTATGGCGACCGTCTGAATATGACTGGTTCGGAGGATAAGACCACGACACCAGCATGGGAGTTTTACGACCTTCAATCCGATCCTCGTGAGAATCACAACGCTTACAACGATCCCCAATACGCCAAGATCATCCGGCAAATGAAGGAGGAGATGCTGAAGCTGCGGAAAGAGGTCAAGGATGAGGACACGAATACCCCTAGGATGAAGGAGATTATGGATACTTATTATTGGTAAAAAGAAAGCGGAGGGAGACGTAGCGTGCTGCGTCGCCTATCCTTTGTAATAGAAGCCCACGCTAGCAACCGAGAGGGATTGTGGTATGTTATAAAGCATGTATTTCTAGAAAGAAGAAGGAATTTGTTCTTTTGTGAAAAAGAAGTCTTATGTTTGTGCACGATATGAAAAACAGGGTTTATGTGGCCCCGTTATCAGTACACAACCAACCTTGACATGAATACAAACAGAGATAAGGCTGTCTCTTTTGGGCGGGACGGCGGAGATGTCCGCCGTCCTGTTTTTTTGTCAATGAGCCAGAGCCGTACGTGACATCCGTTCCAGCTCCGGGGGAGCCAAAGCGGAATATCGCCCGCTGGCTGCGTGAATAACGACAAGCTGCGTCTTCCCGGATACCTATTTCGTTAACTCATAAGCCTCTATCACGCACTCCAAAGCGCAGGCGTTTGCTGCCGAGCTTTCCTTGTGGAAAGGGCCGTACCAATAACAACCGAAGCTTTTGGATGTGGGGTCATAATCTTTCGTGATGATGGATTCTGCGTTTTTCAAGATGAAATCTTTATAAGCCGGATTCTTTGTCACTTCATACAGGAAGGCTAAATGACGGATGAAGATACCCTTAAATTGGACACCGTCGTTGCTATCATCGATCTCGGGCTTCATTTCTCGGAGAATTCCCTCGTCGGTTACCAATCGCGTGGTAATGGTAGCGTCGGCGATCTTTTCCGCTAGCTCCAAGTAAGATTTATCGTTGGTTTGGAGATACATCTCGGCTAAGACAGCGATGGCTACGCCTTGGTTATACGTGTAGTGGGCGTTGCGGTTGGGGGTACAATCGTCTTTCGTGCCGTCCTCGATTTGGTAGATGTCCGTATTGATCATGCCGGTTTGCGTATACCAATCCACGTTCTTCTTGAACCAGTCGAGATACGCCGGATTTTGGGTCGCTTTATATAATCGGATAGCTGTCAGGGAGAACAGGTTGTTCGCTATGGAGTTCTTGTAATGCAAAGGGTTCTTTTTCCAGAAGATGCCACCTCCGCAAGCGTCGCTCCAGCCAGTTGTCATATCATCGAATATGATCTCGGCCATATCTAGGTACTTTTTCTCTCCGGTCAGTTTGGAGGCCTCGATCCATGCCAATGCCCACCAACCCTCGTCATCGTAATAATCATTGATGAAGTTGTCGCAATAACGGGGAGTACCGGTTGAGTCTACGCCTATTTGGTAATGACGGGCTTTCTCGAATACATCCTCTATGACAGATGGGATGGCCGGATCTTTGGTTACGGCGCCGTAGCGAATGGTGGCGGTCAATACGTTCGCCGAGTTCCACCAGCCGGCTGTTTCCCAGATACCGGTCGTGTCGTTTCTCCAGCTTAGGGAGGTTTGTACGCTTTCTCGCATCTTTCCCTCAAAAGGGGAAGGTTTGCTACAGGATAGCATGAAAAATACAAGCAATACGCTTGTCAGGAAATGTTTGTACATACGTATTTATGAAAATAAGATTAGATTAAGCCACAAAGATAAATGATCTTTTTGAACTTTAGTTAAACTTTGTACCTTTGTCTGACGGAATCTAAGATACTTCAATATTAATCATAAAAGAAAAACACGGTAAGATGAAAAAGCAAATCTTATTTATTTGTTGTGCGGTAATCGCATACTGCCTGAGCGCCTGTAATACGGCACCTCAGCAAGCGCCTTTGAAAGAGAAGAATCTGCCAAAGCATGTAATCTTGATTGGTTTTGACGGCTTGAGCGCCCATTGCTTGAATAATGGGGCGGATATGCCTACTTTCCGTAAGATGATGGCGGAAGGCGCCTCCACGTTAGAGAATCGTTCGATCCTGCCTTCGTCGAGTGCTTGTAATTGGGCTTCCATGTTTATGGGAGCGGGACCGGAGTTGCACGGATATACGGAGTGGGGATCTCGTACGCCGGAGCTTCCTTCGCGTGTCGTGAATAGCGACAACCGTTTCCCGAATATCTTCGGCCTGTACCGGGATAAGGCTCCCGAGGCCGAGATCGGCTATATCTATGAGTGGGAAGGCATGAATTATCTGGCGGATACCTTGGCCATGAGCTTCCGTAAGCATGCCCCGATGTCGACTGAGAACCCGAACGGATGTACCCCGGTAGCCGTTCAGTATATCAAGGAGAAGAAGCCGAACCTTTGTGCGATCATATACGATCAGCCGGATGGTACCGGACATGGCAAGGGTTGGAGCTCCCCGGAGTATTTCGCCATGGTGAATCATTTGGACAGTTGCTTGACGCAAGTGATGGACGCCGTTCGTGAGGCGGGTATCATGGATGATACGGTGGTTATACTGACGGCCGACCACGGCGGTATCGAGACCGGTCACGGTGGCAAGACGATGAACGAGATGCAAACCCCGATCGTTTTCTATGGAAAGAACGTAAAGAAAGGCTTCAAGATCCCGGAGAGTACGATGGTATATGATATCGCCGGTACGATGGCTTACCTATTGGACGTACCGCAGCCGCAGGTGTGGATCGCCCGCCCGATCATGTCTGCGTTCTCAGATTAGGCAAACCTTGGAATACAGGAACGCCCCAGAAGGATTGATTCTTTCCGGGGCGTTTTGGCTTATTACCGGGCGATTCCTACCTTGGCTGTCGTACCGTCGGATAGCCTCACGACGTAGAAGCCGGCCGGCAGGCCGTGCAGGTGGTTGCTACCGGCGGGGAGGGGAGAATGGCGGATCAGCTTTCCGGCCATTGTCGTTATCGATACGTCGAGCGGGGCGGAGGTGTCGATGTAGAGTGTACCGCCGGAGGAGCGGATACGGCTCTTGTTGTCGGTGATCCGGGCGGTGGATACGATGATATCCTCTATCGTGATCCGGATATTTTCGTAGACGGCTATCGTGTAGCTGCCGTCCCGGTTGGGGGTGATCGCCCGGCCGTTCGCCTTTACCACGGGGGTAGACTGGCTGTAGGCCGAGTCTAGCTCAAGGTAGAGGAGGAATTGATCACCCTCCTCATAGTAATAGGTACCGGGAGAGGGGGTGAGGGTTGCGTTTGCGGTCTCGGGGATTACGACCGTGTATACCGGGGGCGGAGTGGCAAGGCTGAACGTGTCCGCGCTCTCGTGCCCCGCGTGGTCCGTCACCTTGTAGGTATGGAGGCCCTCGCTTCCGGAACCGTCATAGCGGTCGGAGGTGAGCTGCACGGAAGTACCGTCGATGAGGACGGAAGCTACGCCGCTGCCCTTGCCATCGGTGGCGGTGAGGGTATAGCCGAGGTTATTGGTGGAGACGGTTACGGTTGGGGCGTTGAGGTCGAGGCGGATATCCGTGGCCTTATACTCGTACTCTCGCGTATAAGGGGCGTCACGTTTGAGCAGGTAGGTCACGTCGAAGGTTCCCTCTTGGCTGAAGGTGAAGGAGGCGGCGAAGACTTCGCCGGAAGCGATTAGCGGGCTAATCGCTTTGGTTTGTATGCCAGTCTCTTCCGCTTCTTTCAGCTTGATGGTGAAACCGGGGGGAGCGGAGAAGGTAACGGCTCCGGCATACCATTCCCCCTTCTTGTCGCCACCAAGTTCTACACGGGCCTCTTCCGGTAGCTTGTCGGTATAGGTACATGGGATATCCGGCGTGAGTTCCAGCTTGTAGTTGGACGCTAGGAACTTGCCGTTATCTATTAGCTTGAGATCTCCCGGAATGATAAGGTTGGTTGGGGAGTCTATGGCCAGTTGCCCGGAGAAGGCTGCTGTTTCTCCTGTGGCTTCTCCGCTTGTGTCATATTCCGGGGCCTCGCCTTTATACAGTATTTGGTCGGCCCGCGGGGTGACGGTGAGTGTTCTCAGGTGGATCGTTATTGGGATGTCTACGCTCTCCGGCTTCTCGCAATTGACATGGCTGATGTCAATGCGTATCGTAGCTCCGGATGTTGCGGTAGCCTTGTTGGGGGAACCGCATAGCTTGTTATCATTGTTTACCGTCAGGCCATAAGCTGCACCGTCGATTTCGAACTTATAGTCGGACTTATCGCCGTAGGTATCGGGAGCGAGGAGCCCGGACAGGTCATAAAGCTCATTCGGTTCCAGTGGCGTGGCGTACGTCCCTTCCAGCGTGGCCGGGGAGGCGGTGGTCTTGATCAGGTTCTCTGTCCAATGGGCGTAGAGGGTCATAGGCCCGGTGATCTTGGTTATTTGATTCCCGCCTTCTCTATCGTCGTACCAGCCTTCTACTAGGGTGTAATATGTATAGGTGAGCTCACCTGGCCTTAATGCGTCAGTTTCTGATAGGTATTCTGTGCTATTAGTGCCGTCGTCGATGGGATAATTGGTTTGAAAGTTCACTTTGTACTTTATCTTCTGACCATTAAACTGAACCTTGATATTGGTATTGTCACTCTTGAGATCCTCGTTGTTCTCTATCGTTCCGTTGCCGTCGATGGTTCCACTATCTTCATTGCTGATCGTTCCTTCATTGGTGAGGGTTACGCCATCGGCGATCGTCAATGTCTGTTTCCTTCTTATATGGAGTGTATAGCCGGGCGGTATCTCGTAATCCCGGTCGATGGTATAGTGGGTAATGTCGACGTTGTTGCCATCTATCATGCTACCCTTGATGCTACCCTCAATGCTACTATAATTATGTTCCTTTAGAAATATGATAGCGCTATTCTGACCGGTGGGGGTGACATAAGATGACGCGTTTATAGCTTTGTCTCCATCTTTATTCGTTATAGCGGAGATGATCCCCCCGCTTATCGTGACTGTTTCCCCTACCTTTCCTTCCCCCGCGCCCATACCGTTATATCCGGTGGCATTTACGATTCCCCCGCTGATCTCTATCGTTCCGGAAGTTATGGGTGGATTAGCATGAGCGGGAGTCCCCGATACCCCGATACCCGGCCCGGAATCACCCCCTGTGGCGGTGATATTTCCGTTATTGATCCGGACGGTTCCACCATTGGAATTAGAACTTGTTCCGATACCGGCTCCATATCCATTCCCATAGGCAATGATAGTGCCGTCATCTATCGTGATGGTTCCTTTCGCATCTTTACTGTATCGTGAGCCTATTCCGGCGGCTTCTTTTCCTCCTTTGGCCGTTAGTTTTCCTTTACCTTTTATTATAAGCTCGGTACCATCGCCTGTAGGCGCGCAAATGGCGGGTAGGTCATGGCCACCTACCAAGCTGTTATCTCCGGCTAGGGTCAATTCTACTTTCTGGGCTTCATCGGCGTATAAGGCGCAATAAGGTTCGTCTTCTTGGAGATTCTCGATGTTTACATTCTCCAGCGTGATCTTTACCCGTATGCCACTGGCGACCACGATAACGGCTTTCGATTTATTCTGATCTGTTGTGCCGTATCCGGTTTCTTGTGATGGCCATCCTTGTTTTTGGACATCATACGTACCGTGAATACGATATACGCTATTGTCTTGACTAATGGTAATTCCCCCTTTATGGCTATCGTCACTAAGATCTATATCTATTGTGCTTGTCCCTTGCCCCCATGCCGATACGAGCGAAAGGAATAGTAAGACGCCTGTTGTTAGGATGATTTGTTCTTTCATGATGTTCGTATTTTAGTTGCCGCTAAGATATGGGAGGGAGCGGGTTTCCCGCATGACAATCCGTCCGAATCTATTAGGACAAATCGTAATTAGCTGATTTTATTGATAGGACAGATCGTAATTCACGCGCAAAAAGGTAAAAATGTCTCTTTTCTATCAAAAAGCGGCAGGCCTTGATAAAAAAGCGATATATTTGGGGCATGGATATCCTGACTGTTTATATGATCTCTATCATGGTATTGGTACCCGTCTATTCCGCCGTGTCTTGCGGGATGGTGGTGGGGCTTTCCTTGCGGGATTGCCTGTCTCGGGAGGAGCGTGACTTGAAGAGGATATTGCTGGTTTACCTATCCGTCTCGGCTACCGGGTGGTTGGTCACGTTTTGCTATCAGTTTTATCCCTCGTTGTTTGTCCGGCTCAACGTGGTTTGTCTGCTTTGTTTCGTCTTGCCGTCTATCTTCTTCTACCGGATCGTCCGTTTCCTCACGAGGCTGGGCGAGCCGGAGGAATTCCCGCCTATCCATTATCTCGTACCCGGGCTGCTGGCGCTGGCGATGTTGGTCTGGTCGTGCTTCGTGCCTTTCGACGTGCGGCTGGAGATCGTGAGGGGGAAAGCGGAGGTGATTCCCGCGGGGTACGAGTGGTATACCCGCTTTTTTACCCTCAAGCCCCTGCTGAGGGTTGTTTTTGGCCTCTTGTATTATATCCTTACGCTGGCGCTGCTGGTATCTTATTATAAGAGGGCGAGAAGGAAGGATACGCTGGTTCGCGGGCCGGCGGGCTGGGTGATCTTCTTGGTAGGTGTGTCCATCGCCTCGCTGCTCTCATCGGTCCTGCCTACGTTCATACCACGGAGCCGGTTCTACTATTCCCTTTGGACGGCAGTCGTGTCTTGCGGCATCGCCCTCCAACACGTTTTGCTATCGTACCATGTCATACGGCGGGAATACTGCCTCTACGTCTTGCGCCGTGAATCCCCGCCTTCTTCCTCCGGGGAAACGGATGCGGGAGACGTGCGCCTCCGCCGTAGCCATTCCGGGAAATTGACCCAGAGACGTTTCGAGCGTTTTTTCCGGGAACACAAGCCTTTTTTGAGGCCGGGTTATAAGATGACTGATCTGGTGGAGGACTTGGACGTGAACCGCACGGTGCTATCTGCCTTTATCAACCAGACGTATGGCATGAACTTCAATCGTTACCTGAACCGTTTCCGCTTGAGGGAGTTGGATAGGCTCCGCTCGCATCCCGCCAACCAAGGCAAGAGCGTGAGCTCGCTGATCGGGCAGGTAGGTTTCAAGGATTTCCGTACCTATTCCCATGCCGTCGTCGCCGAGCGGGAAGCGGCCGCCGGGAAGCGGGAGCCCAAGGAGGAAGGAGGCACGGCATGATGAGCCTTGGTCTTATGGAGGCTTTCGCTTTCAGTCTTCCCATCGTCTGCGCCATGGTATGTATGGTATTGATGTTGCTGGACGCCTGCCGGTACGGAAGGGGCGGGCAGGAAAGGCGGTTGAGGGCGCTCTTGGCGCTGACTTACTTGGTGACGTCGCTGGGTTGGCTCGGGTTGGTGCTTTATTCGGTCGCCCCGTGCGCTTTCTCGTATTACCATCCCGTCTTTTTATTGACGTTGATGCTGGATCAGGTGATGTTTTTCTGGGTGGTATCCATGATAACGGATACCGACGAGCGGCGGAGGCTGAATCGATGGCACTGGGTGGTGCCTGTCTTCCTTATGGGGGCCTCGTTCGAGGGCGGTATACTGGTAAGTCTCGTGTTTTTTATCTACAATACGCTTTACCCGGCGCTAAACCTCCGGAACATATACCGTTACAGGCGGTTCATCGTAGATTACTCGTCGGAGGCGCAACGTATCTCCTTGGATTGGCTGGCGGCCGTGCAAGTTTTTATCTTGGCTTGCGTACCCGTTCCGCTGGCGGGATTGTTGCTCGATATGGAGACTTTCTCCTCTTCCTATTTCGTGTGGCTGGGGGTGTTGCCAACGTTCGTGTTTTATATGATGCTCTGTTATAACATGCTCGACAAGAATTATCTCATCGTCCAGCCCGAGGCGTTGAAAGTGGAGGATATGCCTCCCAATCTCCCGGCTCTAGACCGTAAACGCCTAGAACGCTACCTACGTGAGAAGAAACCTTATCTGGACCCCAAGTTGCGGATCACCGACCTCGCCGCCGGGCTAAGTACCAACCGTAGCTACCTGTCGGCTTTTATCAACAAGGAGTATGGCATGAATTTCTGCCGCTTGATAAACCGTTGCCGTCTGATGGCTCTCGACCGCTTGCGGGTATCTCCCGCGAATGCAGGCAAGACTAATATGGAACTGGTACTTATGGCAGGCTTCAGTGGTTACCGGAATTATCTTCGGGTGAAAAAGGAGGAGGATAGGCTGGCGTTATTGAAAGTATTCGAGCGATAACCCCGATTTGGCAAACCGAGGTGAGGTGTTTTTTGAGGCATAAACGTTATCTTTGTCACGCATTTTAAATATATAAACCATGAAGAAATTCTTTTATACTTTCGCTTTTATCCTTTGCGCCTTGATGACGTTACAGGCGGAGACGATGGTGGTGGCCACCTATAACTTGCGAAACGCCAACGGCGGCGATTCCACGAACGGTAACGGTTGGGGACAACGTTATCCTTACATCGCCCAGATCGTACAGTTTCACGGGTTCGATATCTTTGGTACCCAAGAGGGCAAATATCCGCAATTGCAGGACTTGAGGCAAGCCATGCCCGGATATGATTATATCGGCGTGGGACGTGACGATGGTAAGCAGGCGGGAGAGCATTCGGCTATCTTTTACCGCACGGATAAGTTCGAGGTCTTGGAACATGGTGATTTCTGGCTATCCGAGATCACCGACCGTCCGAACAAAGGCTGGGACGCCGTTCTGCCCCGTATCTGTACGTGGGGCGAGTTTCGGGACAAACAGACCGGCTTCACTTTCTTGTTCTTCAACCTTCATATGGACCATGTCGGCGTACAAGCCCGTGCCGAGAGCGCTAAGTTGATCTTGAAGAAGATCAAGGAATTCCCGAAGAGACTTCCCGCTATCCTGACCGGAGATTTCAATGTTGATCAAACAAGTGAGTCGTATAAGTTGTTAGATGGTTCCGGTATCATGCGTGACTCTTATGAGATCGCAGATTTCCGCTATGCCCCGAATGGTACCTTCAACGGTTTCCATCCGGACCGTAAGACCGATAGCCGTATCGACCACCTTTTTCTTACGAAAGAATTTGAGGTGAAGAAGTATGGAATCTTAACGGATACCTATCGCTCCGAGGTGAAAGAAAGCGCCCAGAAGGAGCAAAACGGTAATTTCCCGAAAGAGGTGTCATTGAGCAAATACGAGGCCCGCACTCCTTCCGACCACTTTCCCGTAATGATCGTTGTGGAAGTAAAAGACTGAGGTTTTAGAAAAATTGGTTATTATTAACCCCGTAATCTTTATCAAATTTGTTTAGATCCTGTTATATAATCAGAATATTGACTAAAACGATCTAAACAAATTTGGTATGATACGTAAATTATTGATTCGTGATTTGACTCTTCGCGATGGTCAGCAATCGGCATTCGCTACAAGAATGTCTCAAGCGCAAATAGACCGTGTACTTCCTTACTACAAAGACGCAGGCTTTTACGCCATGGAAGTATGGGGTGGGGCGGTTCCCGATTCCGTGATGCGTTATTTAGGTGAGAATCCGTGGGATCGTTTAGAGATCATCAAAGAGAAAATAGGTAATTCCTCAAAACTATCCGCTCTTTCCCGTGGGCGTAATTTATTCGGTTATAATCCTTATCCCGACGAGATTATAGAAGGCTTTTGCCGGAACTCGATTCGTTCCGGTATCGATATCATGCGTATTTTCGATGCTTTGAACGACGTGGATAACGTGAAATCCACGATCCGTTATGTGAAGAAATTCGGGGGAAAGGCCGACTGTGCCATCTGTTATACGATAGATCCTCACCATTCCCCGGTAGAACGTATAAAAGCCGCCTTGCATGGACGGCCCTTGCATAAGCCTGTTTTTACGAATGAGTATTTCTTAAACAAGGCCCTTCAACTGGAGTCGCTGGGCGCTGATATGATCACCCTGAAGGATATGAGTGGTTTGATACCTCCGGCTCGTACGGCGGAATTGGTGCGATTGTTCAAGAAGAGCTTGAAAGTACCGGTGGATTTTCATACGCATTGTACGCCCGGTTACGGATTGGCGTCGGTCGTATCCGCCATTATCAATGGGGTGGATATCGTTGATACGAATATATGGAACTTCGCCGGAGGACCAGCCGCTCCCGCCGTGGAGCTGGTCTATATCTTCTGCAAGAAATTGGGTATCGAGCTGGATCTTGATATGGATGCGATCGCTAAGATCAACAAGGAATTATTGACGATCCGCAAGGAACTTTCCGCATTCGATACCGCTAAGAAATTCCCGAGACCCTTTAATCCCGTAGAGGATAGTTTCCCCGCCGAGATCGACCGCTTCTTCAACGATGCCATCGAGGCCGCTCGGAAAGATAAGGAGGACGATTTGCTGCTTTATTGCCGTGCGATCGAGGAGTATTTTGATTTCCCCGAGCCGAACGAGTTGGTGAAAAAAGCGCAGATCCCGGGAGGTATGTACACGAATATGGTTGCCCAGTTGAAGCAATTGGGGCAGATCGACTTGTTGGAGAAGGCGATGTCGCTCATTCCGCAAGTACGGATGGATGCCGGCTTGCCTCCGTTGGTGACGCCTACGAGCCAGATTATCGGGGCGCAAGCGGTTTCCTGTGCGCTGGATGAGCTGAAAGGCCGCCCGATGTATAGTAATCCTTCCAACCAGTTTATCGCCTTGGTAAAAGGAGAGTATGGCAAGACGCCGATTCCGGTAGATCCGGCGTTCCGGTTGAAAATCGCCGGCGTACAAAATGAGGTGCCTTACGACGGTTCCCATTACGTGATGCAAGAGAATCCTGTATTGGAGGATTTGGATGTATTATTGGCTGAGAATGAGAAAGAAATACTGTTGCTGGAGTTATTCCCGACGGTAGCCCGTACATTTTTAACTAAATGGAAAGAACAAAAAGCGAGATCGAATGTTTAATAGTAGAAAGTCTTCAAATTTGGCATCCGTCATCTATTATATGTACGTTGCCGTTTAAACGGTGATACGAAAAGGCTCTTCGAATGGTAAGCGAACCATGGGAGAGCCTTCTTTTATTATATAAAGTGACTTTTTTGCGGACTTTACAAAGGGATCTTGTCTATACGACGTTGGTGGCGACCACCCTCAAAAGGTGTATCCAAGAATATCTTAACGATTTTCTTAGCCTCTTCCTTGCTGATAAAACGACCGGGCATTGATAACACGTTCGCGTCGTTATGCTCACGTGCCAGTTTCGCGATATCCTCTCGCCAGCATAAGGCGGCACGGACACCCCGATGTTTGTTCAAGGTCATACTAATGCCATTCCCTGTACCGCAGACAGCTATTCCCGGATAAACCTCGCCAGCTTCTACGGCCTTGCCCATCAGATGGGCGAAATCCGGATAATCGCAACTGTCAGAAGAATAAGTTCCAAAATCTTTATAAGACAATCCCCTTTCATCGAGGATTGTCTTTATATATTCTTTTAACTCAAAACCAGCGTGATCGCTACACAAACCTACTATACCCATCTTTATGCTAATAATTCTTTTACTTGGTTATAAACGTTGTTAGCCGTGAAACCTAATTTCTCGTCCAATACTTTGTAAGGGGCGGAGAAACCGAAGGATTCAAGTCCCCATACCTTGCCGTTAGGACCTACCAACCCTTCCAGATTAACCGGAAGACCAGCGGTTAAGCCGAAAATCTTGCTTCCTGCGGGAAGAATGGATTCTTGGTACTCTTTGCTTTGTGAACGGAATAGACCTTCGGAAGGAACGGAAACGATACGAACCTTTATGCCATCGGCACGAAGCAGGGCGGCGCCCTCGACCAAAGTCGATACCTCGGAACCGGAAGCCAAAAGAATTACATCCGCATTAGCGTCTTCATTGACGATATAGGCACCCTTTTCCGCTTGCAAAGCCTCTTGATAGCGGTTTTCCTTAGCGGGAAGATCTGTGATATTCTGACGGGAAAGAATCAATGCGGTAGGAGTGTAAACATTCTCCATCGCTAGTTTCCATGCGACTGTTGTCTCCACAACGTCTGCCGGACGAAGTACCAACATGGAGTTGTGTCCCTTATGATTCTTCAATTTCTCTAATAAACGAACTTGAGCTTCTTGCTCTACCGGCTCGTGCGTAGGTCCGTCTTCTCCAACACGGAAAGCGTCGTGTGTCCAGATGAACTTAACGGGCTGCTCCATCAATGCGGCCATACGTAACGCAGGCTTCATGTAATCGGAGAATACGAAGAAAGTACCGCAAGCGGCGATCACGCCACCATGTAAAGACATACCGATACAGATACAAGCCATAGAAAGCTCGGCTACACCCGCTTGGAAGAAAGCTCCGCTAAAGTCGCCTTTCACGAAAGCATGGGTCTTTTTCAAGAAGCCGTCTGTCTTATCGGAATTGGAAAGGTCGGCGGAAGCTACGATCATGTTTTCTACATGGGTAGCAAGCACACCTAATACGGTAGCGGAAGCGGCACGGGTCGCTTGGTTCGCTTTCTGCTCGATTGCGGCCCAGTCGATTTTAGGAGCCTTACCGGAGAACCATTGCTCCATCTTAGCCGCTAAGTCCGGGTGAGCTTTCGCCCATACGTCTTTCACGGCGTAACGCTCGGCGACGATTACTTCCAGTTCTTTCGTGCGTTTGGCATATAATTCGGCTACCTCAGGAAGGATTGCGAACGGATGTTCCGGATCGCCTCCTAGGTTCTTGATCGTATCCGCGATGGAAGCTCCTGCTGCGGATAAAGGTTGTCCGTGAGTAGATACCTTATTCTCGTAACAGCTGTTATCAGCGCCGACAGCACCTTTCCCCATAACGGTGTTACCGATGATCAAAGTCGGTTTGGAGATCTCTGCCTTAGCCTCTTTTAAAGCCTTGCGGATCTCGTTTACGTCGTTACCGTTTATTTGAATGACTTTCCAGCCCCAAGCCTCGTATTTCATGGCTACGTTCTCCGCGTCAACGTCTTCTACCTTGGTAGATAGCTGTACGTTGTTAGCGTCGTAGAACATGATCAAGTTGTCCAGTCCTAAAGTTCCGGCGATACGTCCGGCACCTTGGGAGATTTCCTCTTGGATACCTCCATCGGAAATATATGCGTAAATAGTCTGGTTCATTACTTCCTCACCCAGACGTGCTTTCAAGAATTTAGCTGCGATAGCCGCACCTACCGCATAAGTATGTCCTTGTCCCAGCGGGCCGGACGTGTTTTCGATACCACGCATAACGTCTACCTCAGGATGTCCCGGAGTAACGCTTCCCCATTGGCGGAACTGTTGAAGTTCATCCAATGTGAATTTGCCGCTTAAAGCCAGTACGGAATAAAGCATCGGAGACATATGCCCCGGGTCAAGGAAGAAACGATCGCGTCCTTCCCATTTGGGATTCTTGGGATCGTATATTAAGAACTCTGAGAACAGTACGTTAACAAAGTCTGCACCACCCATAGCGCCACCCGGGTGCCCGGAGTTCGCTTTCTCCACCATTGACGCAGCCAGTATACGGATGTTATCAGCTGCTTTGTTCATTACTTGAATATCGTTCATTTTATCAGATGAATTATTTATTTGACTGCAAAGATAATCAAACTCTTTGTAAGAGCCGTTATATCAATCAAACAATTCCTTTTCGGTAAAGGTTCCTATCTTCTTATATTTTTGATAAATTGAGAGATATTTAAGATAGCCCGCTGAGCGCCTTATTCTTGCGGGTATACATCATTCGGATTAGAGCGAGAAGTCGAAACCCTGTTCAACCCATTTGTTGTATTTTTTCTCGTTGAATTTGTAGAGGAAAGCTCCTCGTTTAGAACTTTTCTTGTCTTTGATATCCAGTTTTTCCAGAATATCCATGGCGTTTAGCTTTTTGCGGAAGTTTCGTTTGTCTAAAAGGGTTTGGTAGATGGCCTCATACAATGTCTGTAGTTGGGGCAAGGTAAATTGCTCGGGAAGCAAATTGAAACCGATAGGGCGGCTTGCCGCTTTCTTTTTAAGGACGGACAACGTATCGTTTATCATTTGGTTATGGTCGAAAATCAAGTCAGGAAGCTCGGATATCTTGGTCCAAGTAGCGTTATGGTTTTCCAAGATCTCGGGACTAAAATCATTCATATTCACCAAGGAATAGTAAGCTACGGAGATAACCCGTTCCCCTAAGTCACGCGATACATCTCCGTAAGCCCCTATTTGTTCCATAAAAAGATGCTCGATGCCCGTGCAATCGGTTAATACCCGTGATGCTGCTTCATCCACGCTTTCCCCGGATTTCACGAAGCCTCCCATAAGAGACCACTGTCCTTTCATCGGCTCGAACGAACGTTTGTATAATAAAACATTCAACTCCTTATTGTTAAACCCTAGAATGATACAATCTACGGCAACATAGAATTTTACTTCGTCTTGATAAAAAGCTGCTGACATCGTTTTATGGATTTTAAAGATTAACAGAGCTTGCGTGCTCCGTCGCTGATTACTACATTATATAATTTAGGTTCACGGCCAAACTTCTCTTTATAAGCGGAGAAGGCTTTCTTCACGAAATCGTCGTACAACTCATCCTTAACCAAGTTGATCGTACAACCGCCGAATCCTCCACCCATGACACGAGAACCCGTTACACCACATTCCTTGGCGATATCGTTCAAGAAATCCAGTTCCTCGCAGCTAACTTCATAAAGCTTGCTCATACCTTGATGCGTGCCATACATCTTTTCGCCGACAGTTTCATAGTCGCCTTTCTCCAAAGCGGCACATACGTCGAGTACACGTTGGATTTCCTCGATAACATATTCGGCACGCATGTAATCCTCTGCGCTGACATCCGCTTTTACCTCGTTCAGCATCTCCATCGTAGCGTCACGTAAGAACTCTACTTTCGGATGGTTGCGGCGAATGGCGGCTACCACGTTCTCGCAGGATTTACGGCGTTTGTTGTAGGCTGAGGACGCCAACTCATGCTTAACGACCGAATCCAATAACACGAGTTTGTAACCAACCGGATTAAACGGATAATATTTATATTCCAAAGAACGGCAATCCAAGCGGATCAAACTTCCGGCCTTGCCGAATACGGAAGCGAATTGGTCCATGATACCGCAATTCACGCCACAATAATTATGTTCTGTAGCTTGACCGATCTTAGCCAACTCGAATTTATCGATATTCAATGAGAATAAGTCATTCAATGCGAAAGCATAAGTACTTTCCAATGCGGCGGAAGAAGACATTCCAGCGCCCAGAGGCACGTCTCCAGCGAATACGGTATCGAAACCTTGGATATTACCACCTCGTTTAATAATCTCCCGGCATACGCCAAAGATATATCTTGCCCAGCTTGCGGAAGGAGCGTCCTCCTCGGTCAAGCCAAATTCAGCGTAATCATTTAAGTCGATGGAGAACGCCCGGACTTTGCCCGTCCCATTCGGTTTGATCTCGGCGATCATCCCTTTATCTACAGCACCCGGAAAAACGAAACCTCCATTATAATCAGTGTGTTCACCGATCAAGTTAATACGTCCCGGGGATGTGTATAAGCTACCTTGGGTATTAAATAACTCTTTAAATTTAGTTCTGATTTTTTGTTGCATGATACTTAATTTGATTAAGGTAAATAATTGAATAAACAAGAAGAAATTACCCATTCAGATAACTCTGCCGGATAATTTCTTCTTTATCATATTATGTCCTGTCCTTATTATTCAACAGGAATGTCTTTGTTTACGTTCTTGCTACCAATCAAAGCGTAATATAGCAAATATGCCAATCCTAGGAATACCACCCAAAAGCTAGTAATGAAACCGCCAGCGTCGGCTACAGCTCCTTGGATCAACGGAAGAATACCTCCACCGCAAACCATCACCATGAAGATACCGGAAGCGGCTGCCGTATATTTACCTAAACCTTCTACTGCCAAGTTGAAGATACCACCCCACATGATGGAAGTACATAAACCACAAAGAGCCATGAACATGATTCCAACCGGAACCTCAACCATACCGAAAGAGATATCAGACAAGAATACAGGCATACTAACTTTTGTCGTAGCAGGGGCGAAGATAGCGATCAAGATAAAGATCATACCTACCGTGGCGGCTGATGACAACATCGCCTTACTAGAGATCTTAGCTCCGAAAGAGGCACCGAACAGACGTCCGATCATCATCAAGAACCAATATGTACCCACGATAGAACCGGCTACTGTAGGATCGATACCGATCTCAGGAGAAGTAGCGAACAAGTTCATGAAGTTAGGAATACCTACTTCGACACCCACATACAAGAAGATTGCGATGGCACCTAAAATGAAGTGACGGAAAGAAAGCGCGCTGTGCTTGTCCGGAGTCTTGGCTTCATTTTCTTTAACCATATGCGGTTCCGGAATTTGCATGCAGAACAATACGATAAATACGATGGCAAAGATACCCATAGCCAAGAACAATGCCGGGTTAGCGTCACTGATCTGAGCCTTAGCAGCGTCACCGATCAAATAACCAACCAATACCGGAACGATCGTAGCGCCGATAGAGTTCACGGAACCGGCAACCTGAATTAATTGGTTACCTTTGTTTCCACCACCACCTAGCGTGTTCAACATCGGGTTTACTACGGTATTCAACATACACATAGAGAAACCGGACACGAAAGCACCTGTCAAATAAACAGCGTAGCTACCAGCCACACCGGAAAGATAAGAAATGCCTACACCACAGAAACCTACGATGATCGCTAACAAAGCGGTTTTCTTGTAACCGATCTTCTGCAATAGCATACCGGCCGGAATACCCATGAAGGCATAGGCGATAAAGTTAGCCGCGTTACCCAGCTGCGACATGAAGTTGCTGGCAGCGAACTGGTTCTTAACGATGATACCGAATGGGTTCTGTAGACCCGTCACGAAAGATATCATGAAGAAGAGAGCCACCATCATGATAATAGGCAATGTGTAATTCTTTTTTGCTGTTGATTCCATTTCTTTTTTGTTGTTTTAGATTATTAGATTACTTAAATTATTCTCTTATTCTACACTGAATTTATAAATAGTAGTACTTTGGAAAACCTCGCCCGGGCGGAGTTCCGTTGTCGGATATTCCGGTTTGTTGGGGCTATCGGGGAAATGCTGGGTTTCCAGACATAAAGCGGCCCGCTCCGGGTAGCGTTGTCCGTTCTTACCTTCGAAATTCCCAGTCATCCAGTTACCTGTGTATAATTGCACGCCCGGTTGAGTCGTATAAGTTTCCATTACGATACCGGTCTTGGGGGAGGAGCAGCGAGCGCAGTAAGAAAGTTCGTTGTCCTCTTTATTTAATATGTACGTGTGGTCATATCCCTTACCGAATATAAGCTGTTCGAAATTGTCATTGATTCGTTCGCCTACCTCATGAGGAGTCCGGAAGTCCATCGGTGTACCTTCTACCTTCTCTTTAGGTCCGTACGGGATTGCCGTATTGTCTGTAGGCAGATAATAGTCGGCGTTGATCGTGAGAATATGGTCTCCTATATAAGGGTCTCCCGCACCGGATAGGTTAAAATAAGAATGATTGGTTAGATTCAAGACCGTAGGTTTGTCCGTAGAGGCTTGATAGGAGATAACGACCTCATTCTCATTTGTCAGATGATAAGTTACGGTTGTCTTTAGTTCTCCGGGGAAACCTTCCTCGCCATCGGCGGAGGTATATTTCAACTCAATGGTTTGCTCGTCTATTTGTTTGGCGTCCCATACGACCGCATTGAATCCCTTGATTCCGCCATGCAAGCTATTGGGGCCATTATTTATGGCTAATTTGTCATAAGTAATACCGTCGATCGTGAATTTTCCAGCGGCGATACGATTTCCATAACGACCGCAAATGGCACCGAAATAAGGTTCTTCTGATGTTAAGTACTCTTCAATCGAATTATGGCCAGTAACGACATCGGTCATTTTTCCGTTCTTATCCGGAACCATCAGTGAGACGATTTTCGCTCCATAATTCGTGATCGCTAGCTCTGCTCCAACCTTGTTACACAGGGTATAAAGCGCCGTTTCTTTCCCGTCAATTTGCTTGCTGAAGTTAGCAACAGACAAGCCCGACAGTGTATTTATGTTCTTCATGCGTATCAATATTATTGAAATTGCGTGTAAAAGTAACTTTCTTCTTTGTATTTATAACCTTTCTGAATAATGTTTTATAGCATGATTTTAGATTTGTCTACCAAAAATATATAATTATCGCTTGTTTATACGTCAAGTCCTTGATTCTTCTCTTAGGCTAAAAAAACAAAACAACTCTTGTCTTACCCCTGTTATTAGTAAAACAGAGATAGAAAGAAATTGTCCATGCGGTCGTCCTATAAATATATCATACTCATACTCTTTGTGCTTATGCCCGGCTTGCTTTATTCCCAATCTCAAGATTGGGTACGTAAGTCCATTTATCCGCAAGCGGATAGTGGTAAAAGCAAAATCTATAATTGGATGTGGGGGAGGCATTATCGTCACCTTTATACGATCCCGATCAGGGTTCCTTCGGCTACGATGGAAACGTTGGGGGGTGGGATGGATATCGTCGGGCAAGCGGAAGGGTTTCACGGATTATTGTTGGAGAATAAGCGTAAGCAATTGTATTTGCTAAAGCCCTTGGGTGGCTCTACAAGTTTCTTGGAGTCGAAGTTTTTCCGGGAAATATATAATAAGACTGATTTTAAGAATACATATTTGGATGAGTTCTTAGGAGATGCTTATACGATTATCAATCCCTATACCTTTTTGGTCGCAGATTATTTAGCGAAGTCCGCGGGATTGAGTTTTTCTCCCTCCCGTATTTACTATATTCCTTCCCACATACGGAAAGACACAGTTGCGGACGGCAGCGATATACAAGATAGGCTGGTCAATCTAATCAATGTTCCGGATATTAATTTAAGGTCTAATTTGTATACCACGGAAGACTTTCTAGACAGCCTTCAAGTGAGTAAAAACTATATGGCGGATCAAAATCTATACATTCGGGAACGTATTTTCGATATGTGGACCGGAGATTGGAATAAGACGAACGAAAACTGGGAGTGGCAGTCACATACCGTCAATGATAGCGTAATTTATACCCCGATCGTGATCGATAGGAATCATGCTTTCACGAAGGTGGACGGAGTATTGTTCAAGCAAATGTTGAAGATGTTATCGTTGGATTTTATCTGTAATTATGATAGCCTGATTTTAAAAGATACAAAGAAAATCAATAAGCTAGCTTTTGCGCTGGATATGGCGGTAGCAGGCCGCAGTGATGAGTCGGTTTGGATACGCCAAGCCCAAGAAATTCAGAGACAGATGACCGACTCTTTGATCGATAGCGCTTTTACTTATTTGCCGGAAGGTGTAAAACATGATGAGATAGAACTGATTAAACGAAAGTTGAAACGAAGGAGGCTAGAGCTGGAAGCGGTTGCCAGCCAATATTATCGCTTATTGCAACGTACTCCAGTGGTTGCCGGAACCAATCAATCCGATTATTTCTTGATCGAGCGGCAAGCGCCGGACCGGACTGTTTTACGGATTTATGATCCCGAGACCGGAGACTGTAGGTTGGAACAACAATTCTCCGGCAAGGAAACCAAGGAACTGTGGTTATATGGGCTTGCGGGAAACGATACGTTTGAAGTGAAGGGAAATACACGGAAAGATTTTCCGATATACTTGATCTCCGGAGAGGGGGAGAGCCAATACCAATTGAATCATAACCGGAAAATACATGTCTATGATAAAGATTATAAATATGATTACCAGAAGATAAAATACCATAAGATATCTTTTACCCCGTGGGGAATATATGATTCGGATAAAGGTATTAGTTTGGGTACGTTCTTTACATATACGATGTATGGCTTTAAACGAGCCCCATTCACCTATCAGCATCGGATCGGGTATAATTATTTGAAAGGGTTCATGTATGCAGGTATCTTCCCTAATTATGATGGCCGGAGACGTTTATACCTAAATGCCTCCATTTCTTCACCCCGTAACTTCGAGAACTTCTTCGGATTTGGAAATAATACGGTGGGCTATAAAGAGGAGAAAAAGAATTATAACCGGGTGAAGCTCCGGACGTATATGTTTAATCCATCCTTCGAGATGGATTTGAGGAAAGAAGAGGTGATGACATTCTTTGGCTCTTTGGATATGTACAAGGCTAAACGTACGGATGATCGATATATTTATACGGTTTATGGAGAAGATCATCCTATTTTCCGCACGAATTATTTCGTAGGTCTTGGTGCTACTTACCGGATAACGAAACAGCCTTATTCGTGGCTTCCCCTATTGGAAACCGAATGGACGGCCGGATGGAAAATGAATTTGAAAAAGCCGGAACGTAATTTCCCCTATGCGCAGGGAAGCCTTTCATGGAACGTACGGTTCTCGGATCGTTTTACTTGGGCCTCCTTGATAAAGGGAACGGTATTATTCGATAATGACTATGAGTTCTATCAAGCCGCCACGATTGATTTAAGGGGATTCCGTGATAACCGTTTTATCGGAAAGCAATCCTTTTACCAATACTCGGATTTACGCTTGGACATGGGAAAACTAAAGAATCCGTTCACTCCCTTAAAATATGGTCTATTCGCGGGCTTTGATTATGGTAGGGTCTGGTTTCCCGGTGAGCGTTCCCATAGTTGGCATACTTCCTATGGTGGCGGGATTTGGCTTACTTTCTTGAATAAGTTCACCACTAAATATTCTTGGTTCGGCTCGACGGATAGTTTCCGGTTCGCCTTTGAGTTGGGGCTTGGGTTTTGATATAGCCTCAAACCTACACGGGACTGATGAGGGAAATTCTCATCATGATAAGGAGGGTTATTGTCTATTTCTATATTTGTTCTTGTCTTCTGTCGTATGACCCGGTAAAAACGTGTACGTGTTTTCCGAAAAAGATGTACGACTTTTGTGGAAAACATGTACGTGTTTTTTCAGAAATATAATCATGTTTTTAAGGATGATGATAATCAATGATTTACATATTCGTGTTATTTGCATGCTTATTGTTTGGATTTATTGAGTGAAAATCCATACATTTGCCTTTGATCAATTTTGTTCTTGTTATGAAGTGGTTAAGGGCAATGTTTTTGTGCATGGTCGTTTTTGCCGCATTGACTGTGGTCGCCAACGATTCTTTCTCCCAAAAGGAGGTACGGGTGTGTGCTTCTACATCTTTATTTTCAATAGCGAATAAAGAGCCGGCTGCTTTCATCTCTTTTCAAGAAATCATAACTCCTTTGACGTCTTTCTCCGCTTTTGGGGAGAAACTTTTGTATCTTATTGCCTCATTGACTTTTTTCCTCGCTTTGTTTACCCAGTCGGTAGCTTTGTTGTTTTACGAACGGAGGGTAAGTTATGTTCGATTAAAATCCGTCTTTTGGCAAGAGCGATACTCTTGCTATGTGCTTTGTCGTATGCTGAATTAGACATGATTATGCCCTGTCTTCAAGGGCATAGAGGAGAGTTGTGTCAATTTATTTTATACGAAAAACAAGCGTGTCATGAACTCTATATATCGAAATTTTATTATCACGTTGAAGGCAAATAAAATGGCGGCAACACTAAATATATGCGGCCTCGTAATCGCCTTTACTTTATTTAATAGCGTAGCTATCCGTACGGAATCCGAACGAACTTTTGATAAAATACACTCGAAAGCCGGGGCTATTTATCGATTGGATTGTGTGACAAGTAAAAGTCAATGGCCTACGCAAATCCTGCCTTTCGCCCAAGCATTCGCCTCGTCTTCTCCACATATATTGGAAAGTACGATCATAAATCCTTACGTAGGGGAAGTTTATTTTACGATCGGGAGGGACGAGATTCTCAAAGGTTATAAGGAACCGGTGATAACCTGTACTCCGGGGATCGTTTCTATATTTGACTTCCAATTGGTGGAAGGTTCACTGGATTGCTTAGATGATCCGGAGAAATGCCTTTTGCCGGAAAGTATGGTCCGGAAGATATTTGGTGAGTCATCGGCTATTGGTAAGGAGTTGCTTGCGGAAGAAGAGATTTGGAGCAAGGAACGAAAATCACTAGTCGTAGGAGGAGTTTATAAAGATTTTCCGGAAAACACACAATTGAATAATGCCATTTATACTTCTTTATCGTCGACTTATTGTATGGATGATTGGGATAACTGGATTTTCCTTTGTTATGTCCTTTTAGATGATCCGTCACAAAAAGATCTCATTTGCTCCCAGTTTAACCAAGCATTTCCCTTCAAGCAATACGAAAGGCTCCAAGAGGTACAGACCCGTTTGGTGAATTTATGCGATATTTATTATATGAATGATATGAATAGTGTTACTTACATAAAGTCAGGGAATAAAAGACAAACGGATTTGTTGTTTAGCGCCTCGTTTCTAGTGGTATTGATAGCAGTGATTAATTTTATAAACTTTACAATGGCATTGGTTCCGGCAAGAATAAGAAGTATTAACATCCGCAAAATTCTAGGGGACTCGGTACGGCGGTTACGTGGATTTCTTTGGTTGGAGTCTTTTCTTTTTGCGTTATTGTCTTATGCTATATCCTTTTTGCTGTTATTGGTTTATGAAGGTTGCATTGGAGGAGGCTTTCATATGAAGGGAATAGTTTTTTGGGGTGGATTATTTATGGCTTTGTGTGCGGGACTATTGGCCGGTGCATATCCGGCTATTTATGCGACTTCTATTCCTCAGCGAATCGTGCTGAACGGTTCTTTCGGTTTGTCTCCAAAGGGAAAAAGAATGCGGGAATGTCTGGTTGGTTTTCAGTATACGGTTTCAATTATATTGATCGTCCTGTCACTGTTTATTTATAAGCAGATAGAGACAATGCGGAGTCATTCCTTTGGTTTCGGGAATGATAATGTAGTTGTCGTAGAATTGAATAAGGAGATAACCGAGAAATATAAAGAGAATTTTACCAACCGTTTGCGTGGTTATGCGGGAATTGAGGATGTGGCTTTCGCCGCTAGTAAGATAGGAGCGACCAATGAGAATCGTGGCGGGGCCGCAGAGTTTAATGGAGAGACTATTTATTTTTATTATTTGAATGTATCACCTAATTTTTTATCCCTTATGGATATTACCGCGAACGAAGGGCGTGTCTCAAGGATGGAAGATGGGAGGAATAAAGAGTTGCTTTTGGTTTTTGACCAAAAAGCGAAAAGGCAATTAAACCTTCATGTGGGTGACCGTATGAAAACCTTTTGGGGGAATGATGCCCGGGTATTAGGATTTACGGATGAGGTGGTGATCGCTTCCACACATAAAGCATCGGAGCTGCTAGCTACTTATCCTGTCGCTTTTGTGACGAATGAGGAATTTTATATGCCTTACGCTTATATTAAGTTGATGCCGGGGGCTGATAAAGGAAATGTTTTACTTTATATTAGGGACATGCTCAGCGAACTTTCTCCTTCATGTTTATCCGATTTTGAGTTTTGCGATACATTTTCCCGGCATCTGTATGAAAAAGAAATCCAGTTTGGCGACCGGGTTATTTTATCCAGTGTTTTATCTATTTGGATGGCATTGGCAGGTATTTTAAGTCTGGTATTGTTTGATGTCCACTATCAGCGGCGAGAAATTGGTATAAGGCGGGTGTATGGATCTTCCGTGAGTGAGATACTATATCGTTTGAATAAAGTCTATTTAAAGGTCTTGCTCATTAGTTTTGTTATTGCGATTCCAGTTTCCTATTATTTTATGGAGAGATGGGGCAGTAATTTTATGGAGAAAGCCCCTGTCGGTTATTTGATTTATTTTGTCACATTGCTAGGGATCAGTATCCTGACGGTAGGAGTGGTCACGTTCCAAAGTTGGAGGGCGGCGAATGAGAATCCGGTGGATATGTTATAGACAACTTACATCGGCAACGAAGTTAACTTTATCGGCAAAGTAACTTAACATACTTTGCCGACGAACCTAAGATACTTTGCTGATGAAGCTAAGATACTTAGAACTTATTTCTTCAAGGCCTCTAATACTTGAGGCATCATAGTACAGATATAATGTTCTTCTTTCGCTGTAAAGAAATTGCCATCGACTACGGAATCCTCATCTGTTGCTTGTCCTTTGCTAATGGCAGGTTTAGCCAACGGATGTACCGCTAGCTTCTTTCCTTCCGTGATTCCGGTGAAGTCGAAGAGCATAGCAGCAGCGCAATGTCCAATCATAATCTTACCCTTTTCCCCGAAATTCTTAATCACATCCATTAGATCGATATTGTATTGTTTGCTAGCGTTCTGCTGGAAAACAGGAACCGCATCGCCACAAGCGAATACCATTGCGTCGTATTCATCTTCATGCCCTTTTAAATTAGCGATCACATCGTCTACTGTCAAAGCTATGCCAGAGTTCGTTTTGATCTCTTTTGAATCGGCTACCGCATATACTTTATAAGTAATGCCATTCTCGAAAAATGATTCCAAATATTGGAACAAACCAAATCCATTTACTGGATTTACCGCTAAAACTGCTACTTTCTTTGCCATAATCGTAAATTATTAAGTGATACAATAGTTATTTTTCGTAAGTTTATTACTTTTGTGGTGTAAAAGTAAGTCCCTTTTTTAGAGAAAACAAGAAGGCACTTATAAATAAGGAACTTACATGGATGTAACCATTGTTGAGATTCAAGTAAATAGAAAAGGTTAAAAAATGAAAAACTTTCATCCGACAGGGAATTGCCCCGTAAGAGACGTATTGAGCCGGCTAGGAGATAAATGGTCTATGTTAGTGCTTATCACTTTAAGCGCCAATGGTACCATGCGTTTTAGTGATATCCATAAAACCATCGCGGATGTATCGCAACGTATGCTGACCGTAACTTTGCGCACGTTGGAATCGGATGGTCTGATCGAACGAAAGGTCTATGCGGAAGTTCCTCCCCGAGTAGAATACTGCTTAACGGAAAGAGGATTAAGTCTTATTCCCCATATCCAAGGATTGGTGGATTGGGCGTTGCAGCAGATGAGTGGTATTATGGAAAGCCGGGTTTTACATACGTCATGACTTGAAGGTCTAAGAAAAGGGTTAAGCAAAGGTGGACTTAATAAGATTGACTTTTTTCTGCGAGAATTTCCGCTAAAGATCGGCGGGTTATTTTGTTCTCGATCCAAGATAGAACATCGAAGGTCTTTAGGAGTTGACGCTCGTATTTGTCTTCCTTTATTTTTTGAATGTCTTTTTGATATTGTTGCCATTGTTTATTTCGGGCTTTCTCATAAGAGGGGAGCGGATAATCTCGTACGAATTTGAATATTAATTTCTCTGTAATATAAGTATGTTTTTCGAATTGGATGTTTCTTTTGATAGACGTGATCTCATTTTCAAAGAACTCATAGTTCCCTAACTCTGCTTGAAATAGTAAATTTATTAATCTAGCTATCTTATAAGTAGGAAATGTGTGAAGTAGTTTTCCTAAACTGAAAATCTTTTTCATGTATTTACGGGTTTGACTATAATCTTTTGTATACATACATAAAATAGCGGAACTTAGATATAAAGATAATTGGGTTTCAAGTCTTAATGATGTTATTTTTTTTAGTAACTCTTCTTCTTGTCTTTCCTTTAACTTTTTGGCTTGTTCAAAATGTCCCATATGTAATAAGCTATTAGATTTATAGATATATACTAATGTTTTTACATGTAGTATGAACTCAGTGGAATACTCACCTATTGTCAGAGCTTCTAGCTTAGAAAGGAAAAATGAGGTTTCGCGATATAGGCCAGCGACATATAAACTGTCTAAAACACCTTGTATAGCGCTAAGGTAGTAAATAGGGGGATTTAGTATTAAATGTTGGTTCTCATTGAATAATCCAATGAGTTCTTGATAATATTGAATAGCTAATTTATAATTCCCTACATTTAGATAATAAGTGGCTTGGAATAACAAATGTAACTTGTTAGCTTCAAAGCTTCGGTATGAACTATTGGCAATTAGATATAGTTCACTCAACACGAGATCGTTCAAATCTTCTTTTTGCTTATCAGAACGGATATATCCTTTATGGATAAGACGATGTTTAAGTATATCGTATAGTTGTGTGTGTTGGTTAAGGCTTTTGGCATATTTTATTACTTCATTGACTTTCATTTGTTTATTTATCAACTGTTTTTCAGATATTGTCTCAAATTCTAGGGCACTTAAATATTTTAGCTCTATTCGCCGAATTAGTAAAAGCAAGGGATCGTTTTCATACATACTTGCTAATTTCTTGGATTTATCTAACTCGATGAACGCTTCATCATACATTTCACGCTCAAATAGTATGTTTGCTTTAGATATGTAGTTGAAAATTCTTGCTTGTATATCTTGTTTCTCTCGGAGTTTAACTAAGCAATCTAAAATTGTGCGATAAAGGTGTTTAACTGCGGCTTCAAAGTTCCTTCCATTCTGAATTTTACAAAAGCATGAATACAAATCTTCAGGAGAGGTATTGGAGTCTATTAAATTAAAAAGTGATATATACACTTTATCTCCGCTTTGTAAATTTGAATAAAGATGAAAATACCTTTTTTCTGTTTTTGTCAAAGAATTGACAAGGATTATAAGTGTGTGTATACTGTTCATATGGCTATAGATGGTTTTTTAAGTACTTGATAAATAGTAATACTAACGTAATAAACAATGCAAATATATCAATTTGGGTTTATCTGTAATGCCAATTGATTGATAATTTTTTTGTTTTTTCTCTTTTTACATTTGCGATATCAAGAGAGGAGCTAATGTGAGGATTTGTTAACATTAAATCAGTAGCCTATGGGATACAGGACGTTTTTTTGATAAGAGAGTATGTAAACTGTAAAGAATAAACCTAATCTAATCCATATTGTTATGAATAGAGAAATAAACACTTTAAGCATTAAGGGATTACTTGATAAACGATTTTGGGTAATCATTGTTTTTTTTATGTTGACTTTGCCTGCCTATGCGGTAACTAATGCGTTTGTAGTGACAGGGGAGGTTATAGATGCAGTGAATAATCCTTTACCCGGGGTTAATGTCGTGGAGAAAGGAACACGTAATGGTACGATCACAGATGTAGATGGTAAATTTGAATTAACGCTGAAGGATGGCAACGCTATACTTTCATTTTCATATATAGGTTTTACTTCTATTGATGTACCTGTTGAAAATAAACAAAATTTGCGTGTAAAAATGAGAGAGGACGTTACCCAGATGGATGAAGTTGTTGTTATCGGTTATGGAACGACTACAAAAAAAGAGGTTACGGGATCAATATCTAGTTTGAAAGAAGAAAGTTTCGTGAAAGGAAATATCAGCAACCCTATGCAGTTATTACAAGGACAGGTTGCTGGTATGAATATTGTAAAGCCTAATGGAGGAGATCCTAATGGAGAATTCAAGGTTCAGTTAAGGGGTATGACGACATTGTCCGGTGGCGCTTCTCCATTGGTAGTGATCGATGGTATTATTGGGGGAAGTTTGGAGAGCGTCAATCCTGAAGAAATTGAATCGATAGATGTATTAAAAGATGGTTCTGCCGCGGCCATCTATGGTACTAGAGGTACGAATGGAGTTATTTTGATTACGACTAAAAGAGCGAGTGGTGGGGAAAAAACAACAATTGAATTTTCTACTTATGTAGCTATGCAATCCGTAGCGAAAAAATTGGATGTATTAACAGCGGAGCAATTTAGATCTGTAATCAATGATTATTATCCGACCATGAAAGATCAATATGATTTTGGGGCCTCTACAGATTGGTTTGAGGAAGTGACTCGGAAAAATCCTATAAGTCAATATTATAATGTAGCGTTTTCGGGAGGGGCAAAGTCCTTGGGCTATCGTGCTTCTCTATCTTATCAAAATGATCAAGGACTTTTAGATAAAACGAGCAATAATAAGTTGAGGGCTAAAATGAGTATCAATCAAAGAAATTTTGATGATCGTTTGTCTATAGATTATAATTTGACATATTCAAAAGGGAAAAGCGAACTAGCTGATAATTCGATTTTGCAACAAGTGGCCAGACGTAATCCAACGGAGCCTGTTTATGATCAGGAAGGTATTACACCAATATCTGGAGGATATTATTATAATCCGGGACCGTTTCAATACTTCAATCCTGTAGCGATGGTAAATGAATCTACAAGAGAAAAAGAAATGCGGGATGTTATGGGAAGCATGAAAGCTTCATTTGAAATAATTGAGGGATTAAAAGCGTCTGTAATGGGATCAATCACTCAATCGTCTTCAAATACCGGATCTTATTTTGGTCGTTACTATCCGAAAGATTTTGGGACGAATGGAAGTGCTGAAATTAAAAAATCATCCTCGACCAATAGCCTGTTAGAAGCTAGTGTTGATTATAGGAAGGCTTTTAAGGATCATACAATTCAAGCGATAGCGGGGTATTCATATAATAAAGGAGAATATGAAGAGAACTGGTCTCGTAACTATCTGTATGATACAGACTATTTTTCTTACCATAATATTGGGGCGGGAGCAGCTCTTACGCAAGGAAAAGCAGGTATGAGTAGTTACAAGGATGAAAATAAGTTGATCGCTTTTTTTGGACGTGTTATGTATAATTACCAAGAACGGTATTTGCTTTCCGCATCAGTACGTTATGAGGGGTCATCGCGTTTCGGTGCAAATAATAAATGGGGAACATTCCCTGCTATTAGTGCTGGATGGCGTATTAATAAAGAACATTTTATGGAGGACATAAAATGGATCAATGATCTAAAATTACGTGTAGGTTATGGTGTTACTGGAAATCAAGAGATAGGAAATTATAAATCATTGCAATTATTGGAAAAAGATAGATTTTTTTATTATAAGGAAAATTGGATTAGTACGTATAAACCTGCTAGTAATCCCAATCCTGATTTAAAATGGGAGCGTAAAGGTGAGTTTAATATAGGCTTGGATTTTTCAGTGCTGGAAGGTCGTTTAGGAGGTACAGTTGACTACTATAATCGTACGACAAAAGACTTATTGTATTGGTATACAGTGCCTGTTCCTCCTAATTTGTATAATCAGCTTTTTACAAATGTAGGTACTATAAAGAATTCTGGTATTGAGGTAACGATTAATGCTATACCTGTTCAAACAAAGGATTTTCGTTGGAATTCGATGCTTACGTTAAGCCATAATACGAATAAATTGGATAAGTTCTCAAATAAAGATTATGCGATGGTACAAATCCGGACTGGCTATATCCCAGAAGATTTTCAGCAATATACACAAAGTATCGTAGAAGGAGGTCCGATTGGAAATTTCTGGGGGCCACGTTTTTTGGGTGTAGACGAAAATGGACAGAATATATTGGAGGATTTGAATAAGGATGGAGTGATAAATGAAGAGGATTACCAAGTAATAGGAAACGCATATCCAGATGTGACATTTGGTTTCTCCAATACGTTTACCTATAAGAATTGGGAGTTAAGTTTTTTATTGCGAGGAGCGATAGGAAATGATGTTTTGAATGTTCATCGAATGTATTATGAGGGGTTTAATTACTTTGGGGGGAAGAATATCTTGGTATCCACATTGGAACATCCTGAATATAAGGGATCTGCAGTGTTTTCTGATCGTTTTGTAGAAGATGGCTCTTATATGAAACTAGATAACCTTACAATTGGATATAATTTTAGGCTGAATACTTCATGGGTCTCAAGATTGAAATTGTATCTGACCGCTCAAAATTTATTTACGATTACAGGTTATAAAGGTATTGACCCTGAAGTTGATTTATCAGGCTTAGAGCCGGGAATGGATCGGTATGAGTATTATCCGAGAACTCGGACATTCTTATTGGGATTGAATATTAACTTTTAAAAGGATTCTATCATGAAAACATTACATAAGATTCATATATTGGCGATTGCTATTTTTAGTATTCTTGCGCAATCTTGTACGAATTTAGATGAGAAGATTTATTCGACAATTCCTGCGGATGAATTTTTTAAGAATGAGGATGAAATGATAATGAATGTAGGAAGGGCATATACTCATTTGACTTCTTATCTTAATCACTGGAATATCTGGGGTACATTAGTCATTACATCAGATGAAGGTCTGTGCCCTTACCGTGAAACAAATTTATGGTGGGATAATGGGGTATGGATAGATTTGCACCGACATAATTTCCATTCTCAATCTGGTAATTTGAATAATTGTTGGAGTTTTATTTTTGATGGGGTGACTCTCTGTAATCAGATTCTATACCAGATGGAAGAATCGGAGGTTGATTTTCCGACAAAGAAAAATCTGGTGGCTGAGGTGAAAATATTGCGGGCTTGGCTTTACTTGAATGCTATAGATATGTATGGAAATGTCCCTTTGGCAATTGATTTCAAAGAAAAAGAATTACCGGATCAAGTAGGACGGCCTGCTTTGTTTGAATTCATAGAATCAGAGATTAAAGGGAATATCGATTTGTTGGATGAGGTCCCGGCGGCTAACAATTATGGACGTGTGACACAGGCTATGGCTTATACAATGTTATCAAAACTTTATTTAAACGCAAAAGAATGGATTGGAAAAGAGATGTGGAGAGAGACTTCTGATGCGTGCGATAAAGTAATAGGGTTTGGTAAATTGTCGTTAGAGCCTAATTACTTTTCTAACTTCAAGGTGAATAATGAAGATTCTAAAGAAAACATATTTGTGGTAGCTGTTGATAATATTTATACACCCTCGGCGATGATTTTTCATCAAATGTGTTTACATACGCTGAGCCAGCAGACTTTTGGTATCGTCGACTTTTGTTGGGATGGATTCTGTGCGATGGAAAGTCATTATAAATTATATACGGATCAAGATGTACGAAAGAAATCTTGGTTAGAAGGGCCTCAATTTGATTCATCAGGAAATCCTTTAATGTTAGGACCTAATCGTCAGCTAACTTATCGTCCTCAAGTAAAGGCTTTATATAATGAATATGATCCTGCATTATTAGATGATGGAGTTCGTTTTGCGAAATATGAATATGAATCAGGCTTAATGAATGGAATGAACAATGATTATGCTTTTTATCGTTATGCGGATATTTTATTGATGAAAGGGGAAGCTTTAGTCCGTTTAGGTCGAGCTTCAGAGGCTTTATCATATTTTAATGAGGTAAGAGCAAGAGCTGGGGCTCCATTATATCAAGAAAAAGATTTAACTTTGGAGGAAATCTTAAATGAACGGAGTAGAGAGTTAGCATGGGAAGGTTGTCGTCGTCAGGATCTGATTCGTTTTGGTAAATGGAATGATGCATGGTATGAGAAAGAGGCGAAGGGTGATTTTACGAAACTATTTCCTATTCCGTATTGGGCGATTGATACGAATGTGAAGTTAAAACAGAATCCCGGTTATTAATTAAATAATTAAGATATGAGTGAAAGAAACTTGCGGAAACATAACATATTGGTAGTTGGAAGTAGTAATACTGATATGGTAATAAAAACAAACCATCTCCCCCGGCTGGGGGAGACTGTGTTAGGTGGAACATTTTTTATGAATCCCGGGGGGAAAGGTGCGAATCAAGCAGTTGCCATTGCGAGATTGGGAGGAGAAGTTTCATTTATTTGTAAAACAGGTAGTGACATATTTGGACATCAGTCTCAGCAATTATTTGAAGAAGAAGGCATAGATACTTCTTATATTTTCTCAGATTCAAAGAATCCTTCCGGTGTAGCGTTGATTACGGTAGATGCTCATGCTGAGAATTGTATTGTTGTGGCTTCTGGGGCAAATGCGAATTTACTGCCAACAGATTTAGCGAAGGCAGAGGAAGCTATAGAACAAGCCGAGTTGATATTAATGCAGTTAGAAATACCGATGGATACTGTTGAGTTTGTCGCAAAGACAGCTTGGAAGAAAAATAAGCGAGTAATACTAAATCCGGCTCCAGCTCAACCATTGTCGGCTGCGTTACTCCGCCATCTGTATATGATTACCCCGAATGAGACAGAGGCGGAGATGATCTCCGGCGTGAAGATCACGGATGAGGTTTCCGCGGAGAAGGCTGCGCGAGTTATAATGGAGATGGGGGTACAGAACGTAATCATTACTTTAGGTTCAAAAGGAGCTTTGATTTACTGTGATTCCATGGTAGATATGGTTCCTGCGATAAAAGTGGAAGCCGTTGATACTACTGCGGCCGGGGATATTTTCAACGGTGCTTTAACGGTTGCTTTGGCCGAGGGGCGGGATTTAAGGGAAGCCGTGAGATTCGCTTGCAAAGCTTCCGCCATTTCCGTGACTCGTGTGGGAGCGCAATCTTCCGCTCCTTATCGAAATGAGGTAGATATCTTTGATTAATCTAAAAAACAATCTAATATTATGAAACAAACAGTATTTGCGATGATAGCGGTAGCCTCTTTATTTATAGGGGCGACCTCATGTTCCCAACAACCCTCGGCAAAGGATCAAACGACGGTTCCCGCTGAGTTTACGATTAGTAAAGAAAAGTTGATGGATAAGATTAAGGGAGGCTGGGCCGGACAAACCATAGGCTGTACGTATGGCGGTCCGACGGAGTTCAAATATAACGGAACGATGATTCAGGAATACGTACCGATCGTATGGCCGGACGGGTATATCAAGTGGTGGTACGAGAATGTTCCCGGATTATACGATGATGTTTATATGGACCTTACGTTCGTGGATGTCTTTGACCGGTTGGGATTGGATGCTCCTGTAGACTCATTCGCCATGGCGTTCGCTACGGCAGGATATACGTTGTGGCATGCTAACCAGTCGGCACGTTATAATATTTTACAAGGGATCATGCCTCCGGCATCCGGTCATTGGCTGAATAACCCGCATGCGGATGATCTTGATTATCAGATCGAGGCGGACTATGCCGGACTGATGTCGCCGGGTATGCCGAATACGGCTTCCGAGATTTCTGATAAGATCGGGCATATCATGAATTATGGAGATGGTTGGTACGGCGGTGTGTATGTCGGGGCGATGTATTCGTTATCGTTTATCTCGGATGATATCGAGTTTATCGTGACTGAGGCATTGAAGACGATACCGGAGCAAAGTATCTATTATAAATGTATGAGCGATGTGATCCGCTGGCATAAGGAATATCCGGACGATTGGAAACGCACTTGGTTTGAATGTGAGAAGAAATGGAGCTCGGATATTGGTTGTCCGGATGGTGTTTTTGTTCCGTTCAATATCGATGCCGTGATCAATAGCGCATACATTCTTATCGGCTTGCTTTATGGTGAGGGAGATTTCTATAAAACATTGGATATCTCTACCCGTTGCGGACAAGACTCGGATTGCAACCCAGCCTCCGCGGGTGGTATCTTAGGAACAATCCTTGGTTATAGCCATATACCGGATTATTGGATGAAGAACTTGAGAGAAGTGGAGAATATGGATTTTGCCTATACGACCATCTCATTGAATAAGACTTACCAAATGGGCTTCGATCAAGCGTTGCAAGTGATAGAGCGCAACGGCGGTTCCGTTTCAGGTGAGGAGGTGACGATCAAATGCCAGCAACCTGTAGCCGTTCGTTACGAGAAGGCTTTCGAGGGTATGTATCCGATAGAGAAAGTGGCGGTTAATAAGAATTTGCCCGATGTAGGAGAACTGCCTTTTGAGGGAACAGGCGCCGTATTCAAAGGCTTTGTGAACGCTAAAGATGATAAATACGTAGCGAAAGTAGAGATGTACCTAGATGGGGAGCTGGTTGAGACGGCGAACCTTCCGGCATCCTATACGACTCGTAGGAACGACCTGTTCTGGAAGTATCAGCTGCCCAAGGGAAAACATACGGCTACGTTTAAATGGCTAAATCCACGTAATGATGTCTCCGTTCATTTCAGCGAGATACTGATTTACTCGGATGCTCCGAAAGAGATTGTTCACCAATAAATTATAAAGATTATGAAGAAATCATTGTTTCTGATGGGCTTATTTGCCTTGTTGATTTCCTGTAAGGGAAATGTGTCGAAAAATATTCCTCAAACCGATAAGCCTCAACCGGTAAATCTTATTCTAGATACTGATTTAGGTCCGGACTATGATGATGTGGGCGCTATGGCCTTGATGCATGCCTTGGCGGATAGCGGTCAGGTAAATATCCTTGCGACTCTTTCCTCCAACCATGATGAGCGGGTGGTACCTTGCATTGAGGTGTTGAATACTTATTTCAACCGTCTGGACATACCGGTAGGGGCACCAAAGAGCGAACCGGGGGCCTCCTTGACTACTTGGCATAAAACGAAGTGGACTGACGAGTTACCCGCTAACTATCCGCATCATACGGCGAAGACTTCCGACGCTCCGGATGCTCTGAAGGTGTACCGTAAGATTCTGAGCGAACAACCGGATACCAGCGTTGTTATTTGTACGATTGGTTTCTTCTCTAATTTAAGGGACTTGCTTCAATCGGGAGCTGATGAATATAGCGATCTCTCCGGAAAGGAATTAGTCGCCAAGAAAGTGAAACGTTTGGTTTCTATGGCGGGCCTGTTTCCGGAAGGAAAAGAATTTAATGTGTATTGCGATGTCCCTGCCTCTAAAGTCGTAGCGGATGAATGGCCTACAGAGATTGTCTTTAGCGGTTTTGAGATCGGGAACGTAATCTTGACCGGAAAGAAACTGGTGCAAATGAACGTGGAGAACAGTCCTGTAAAAGATGCGTATGCCCTTTGTTTCGCGGAGGGAGACCCGGAAGGGCGCATGAGCTGGGATCATACGGCGGTATTGGTCGCTATAAAAGGTTATGAGCCTTATTTCGATGTAGAGCGAGGTACCTTTCATGTCGTAGATGATGAGGGGACTAACAATTGGGTGGCAAATCCCAATGGCCGTGATCTTCGTTTGATCGAGAAGATGCCGCCTACGGAGGTCGCTTCCTTGATAGAGAATTATATGATGCATCAACCATCTATTAAATAGTATTTTTATGTATATCGTACAAGATTATTCTTTAGCTGTCATATTCTGTGTCGTTACGATGCTTTGTTGGGGATCGTGGGGGAATACGCAGAAATTAGCCTCCAAGACTTGGAGATATGAGTTCTTCTATTGGGACTACGTGATTGGTGTCTTGCTCTTTTCTCTGATTTCCGGCTTTACCTTGGGCAGCATCGGGACGGAAGGACGCAGTTTCCTGCCGGATTTGGCGCAAGCGAATCTCGCTAGTTTAGGGAGTGCCTTTTTGGGCGGTATTATTTTTAATGCTGCCAATATCTTGTTGTCTGCGGCGATCGCCATTTGCGGATTGTCGGTCGCTTTTCCGGTAGGGATCGGATTGGCCTTGGTGCTAGGCGTATTGGTTAACTATTTCGGGGCGGCGAAGGGGGAACCGACTTATATCTTTATTGGTGTAGCCTTAATCACGATCGCCATCATCTTGAACGGCCTGGCTTATAAGAAAGCCTTGGTCGGTACCAAGAAAGTATCGGGGAAGGGGATCCTTATATCGGTTGTGGCCGGCGTGATCATGGCCTTTTTCTATCGTTTTGTCGCCGCTTCCATGGATATGGAGAATTTCGCTTCTCCGGCACCCGGGAAGTTGACGCCTTATGCCGCCGTATTTGTTTTTGCCATAGGAGTATTTGTTAGTAATTTCTTATTTAACACATTGGCAATGAAACATCCGGTGGAAGGTAAGCCTGTCTCCATATCCGGTTATTTTAAGGGAGATATGAGTACGCATCTCGTGGGTGTATTGGGGGGTGTTATCTGGTGTATCGGTCAATCTTTCAGTATGATAGCGTCAGAGAAAGCGGGAGCGGCTATATCTTACGGATTGGGGCAAGGAGCCACGCTAGTCTCCGCTTTATGGGGCATCCTTATCTGGAAAGAGTTCAAGGGAGCGCCAGCCATTTCCAATCGTCTGAATGTCGGGATGTTTATTTTATTCGTGATCGGACTTGGGTTCTTAATTTATGCGGGAGCTTAAATAACGTTATTTTTATTTATTCCGGAAAAAACATTACCTTTGTTCTTGTTTCTTGTTTATGGGAGTTTAATAACGAAAAAAGACGATCTATGAAAGAAGAAGGTGATGTATTCAAAAAGTTCCGTGATTCCTTCAGCAGGATGGAGGGACATTTCCATATACTAGAACAGCGTGTGCCGGTTGAACTTCAGATGGAGTATTTCAAATACTCGGAAAACGTACGGAAGGAAAACCGGCCTCCCCGTCCCTTATCGGAGGATGAGTGCGAGACCCTGTACAACACTTTGTTGACGGAGGAAACCACGGACAAGACCGAGAAGAGATATTTGTTATCTCAATTGGCTACCTCGAAATCCGTCCGTGCGTACCGATTGTTGGAGGAATACACCCAGCATCCGGACCCGGAAGTGACAGATTGGGCCTACATGGCTTTGATGGAGTCTCGTATCTCTTTAGAGTCCGATTTCTCCGACGAGAAACAAATTTATATCTCGACCGGCTTGGGAGGAAAAGGGGAGAAGCTGCGTTTCTATGTCTTGATGACGTCTAAAGGCAAGAAACCTTTCCAAGAATATCAGCGGCAGACAATCGAGCGGGAGTTCGCTTATTATCTGCCGAAAACGGACTGCGAGATCGAGCGTTTGACGATCGGTGAGCAGTATGTGGAGCTGGTGTTCTTGATCCCGGTGCGTACGGATATAAAAGCCACGTTGGACCGGGTGATCAATGAATGTAACCAATACGGCGATTTCCTCTCGAATGTTTTCACGATCACGAATGTCAAGGAATTGACACCCGAGGAGATTTCCGAGATTATAAGTAAGAATGGAGACGATTAAGCAAGCTATTAAGTATGGTGTAGTCGGGTTGAGCAATACCTTGATAACGATGATTGTTATCTGGGTGATGATGAAACTCTTCGGATGCCGGGAAGGTTTATCTAACTTAACGGGATATGTGGCAGGCATATTAAACAGTTTCATCTGGAACAAGCAATGGACTTTCAAGGGAAGTTCCACCGGATGGACGAAAGGGGCGGTTCGGTTCACGATCGCTTTCATTATTTGTTATGCCTTACAGTACGGATTGGTACTGATCTTGAATTCCCGACTTACGATCGATCATTACTACAACCACTTGATTGGAATGGCTTTCTATACGGTGATTAATTTTTTAGTAAATAAGTTTTATACCTTTAAAGCTTAAAAGGCATGAAGAAGTTAGCGGTTATAGTCCCGTGTTATAACGAGGAAGCCGTGATCGAGGAATCGTATCGGCGTACGAAAGAGGTCTTGGTAAAGTTGCCGAACCCTACGGAGATTATCTATATAAATGATGGCAGTCAGGATAAGACACGTTCTTTGTTGGATCATATAGCCGCTACCGATCCTCATGTGAAGGTGATTCACTTCTCCCGGAATTTCGGTCATCAACCGGCGGTAACGGCGGGTATCAATAACTGTGACGCTGATTTGGCGATTATCATCGACGCCGATATGCAGGATCCGCCGGAATTGATTCCGGATCTGCTGGAAGTGCAGGAGAGAGAGGATGCCAACGTGGTTTATTGCGTCCGTAAGTCACGGGAAGGGGAGAGTCTTTTCAAGCTGTTCACCTCCAAGGCTTTTTACCGGGTGATGAATTATATGAGCGAGGTCCATTTCCCGCTGGATACAGGAGATTTCCGTTTAGTGGACCGGAAGGTGATGAATGAGTTCGACCGTTTTAAGGAACGGGGAAAATATATCCGTGGCTTGATAAGCTGGGTGGGCTTCCACCAAGTGCCGTTTTATTATGAGCGTGAGGCGCGTATCGCCGGCGAGACGAAATATCCGATTAGTAAGATGCTGAAATTTGCGTCGACGGCAATGCTTTATTTCTCGAAGAAGCCGTTGCGTTTGGCGACGAGTCTCGGGTTTATATCCGTATTGGTCGGTATAATCTTGGCGGTTTGGTTCACGTTGGGCAAGATCTATGGTTTTAGTAACGCCGAGGTTGGCTGGACTTCTATCATGACTTCCATTATCTTCTTTGGAGGTGTACAGTTATTGACGGTCGGCGTGTTAGGGCAATATGTCGGTATCCTCTTTGACGAGATCAAGGCCCGTCCCGAATACATTATTGACGAGAAGAAAAACTATTAAAAAACATCGGAGGCGAAATAAGCCGTTTTTCTATGATCTGAATTCTGTTCCATGATAAATGTCTTTTCATGATATACTTGTGATATGTAACATAAACAATTCGATATCCGGATAGTTTATACATAGAAGAGATTAATAAAACTTATGTGTCATGAAGTATAGAATAGAGAAAGATACCTTAGGTGAGGTGGAAGTGCCGGTGGACGTTTATTATGGGCCGCAAACACAACGGAGCGTGAATAATTTCAAGATCGCCACCGATATTAGCCGGATGCCCAAAGAGGTGATAGAGGCGTTCGCTTACTTGAAAAAAGGAGCGGCTTTGGCTAATAAAGACGCCGGCGTCTTGTCTCTGGAGAAATGCGAGTTGATCGGTAAGGTATGCGACGAGATCTTGGCGGGTAAATTAAATGACTCCTTCCCCTTGATCGTATGGCAAACGGGGAGCGGGACCCAGACGAATATGAATGTCAATGAGGTGATCGCCAACCGGGCGCATGTGCTGAGCGGAGGAAAGCTAACGGATAAGGAGAAAGTGCTGCTTCCGAACGATGACGTGAATAAATCGCAATCCTCCAATGATACGTTTCCTTCCGCTATGCATATTGCCGCCTATAAGGTGACTGCGGAGGTGACGATCCCGGGATTGGAGAGTCTGTATCGTGCGTTGGCGCTAAAAAGTGAGGAGTTCATGAAGATCGTGAAGATCGGGAGGACTCATTTTATGGATGCCACTCCATTGACATTGGGGCAAGAGTTCAGTGGCTATGCGGCTCAATTGGAATATGGTATACGGAAAGTAAAGGATTCCCTGTCGCATATCTCCGAGTTGGCTTTAGGAGGTACGGCGGTTGGGACCGGTATTAACGCCCCGGTCAATTATGACGAGTGTGTCGCTAAGAAGATATCAGAGTTGACTGGGCTTCCTTTTGTAACCGCTCCGAATAAATTCGAGGCCCTAGCTACCCATGATGCCTTGGTTGAGGCGCATGGAGCCTTGAAATCCGTAGCGGTCAGCTTAATGAAGATCGCGAACGATATACGAATGTTGGGCTCAGGTCCTCGTGCCGGTATCGGTGAGATCCATTTGCCGGAGAACGAGCCGGGTTCCTCCATCATGCCGGGAAAGGTGAATCCTACGCAATGCGAGTCATTGACGATGCTCGCCGCTCAAGTAATGGGTAACGACGTGACAATCTCGATAGCCGGCTCCAACGGGCAGTTCGAGTTGAACGTATTTAAGCCGGTTATTATCTCGAACTTCTTGCAAAGCGCCCGCTTGATCGGTGACGGTTGCCTGAATTTCAGCGAACGTTGCGTAAAAGGCATTACCCCGGTGAACGAAAACATCAAACGCCATCTGGATAGCTCCTTAATGCTGGTTACTGCCTTGAATCCGAAAATAGGATATTACAAGGCCGCCGCTATCGCCCAGAAAGCCTATCAAGAAAATAAGACTTTGCGGGAGGCGGCTATCGAGTCCGGTTATGTGACCGCCGAGGAGTTTGATCGTTGGGTAGACCCGTCCAAGATGGTAGGAAAGATTGAGTAGTGTCAAAACTGCTACATCTTCTCCCAAAAATGAAACAAAGAGTTAAGATGATAATGGATATTTTTGTACCGTTATCATTTTAATTCTTTGTATTATGAAGAGCACACGATGTATTTTGTCTATAATCTTAGGGTTGCTGGCCGGATGGCTACCTCTGGGTGCAGTTACCGTATTGAAGAACCTACAGGTTGAGTATCAAGCCAATCCACTGGGAATTGATGTCAGTCAGCCACGTTTTAACTGGCAGATGGAGTCCGATCGCTATGGGGCCTGTGGGCAGGCTTATCGGTTATGGGTGGCCGATAGTCCGGAGCAATTGGCTGCCGGGCGTTATATCTATGATTCGGGAAAGGTTCTTTCCGGGGAATCGGTCGGCGTAGTTTATCAAGGAAAAGCATTGCAACCTTCCACTCGCTATTATTGGAAAGTTTCCGTATGGGATGAATCGGGAACGGAAATTACCTCCACCGAGCCTGCGTGGTTCGAGACCGGTCTTCTGGGTTCCGGATGGAGTGGCGCCCGTTGGATCGGCTCGTCGGAGACACAACTCTCCAAATATCGCTCGCATTATGTGATCGACTATGATGTGCGGGTGGCCGAGGGTAATGATAAAGCCGTATTTGTCTTTGGGTCGAGGGACGCTGATAATTATGTGTCTGCTGAACTGGACTTGAATGGTTCGGGGGACGCCCGTTTCATTTTACGTCATACCACAGATGGAAAAACGAGGCAAGATGCGGCGGAAAGTCTGGCCTCTATCATCCCAGCCTCGGATAAACATAAGGTACATCATATCCGGTTGAAGGTGACGACGGCCCAATATGCCTTGAAATATTTCGTGGATATAGAGATCGATGGAAAGACCTTGGTGAATTCCTCTTTGACTCCCGAGGAGAAAGAACGGAAGAGCCGTGGTGATTTCTGGGGAGGCAAGGAAGGGGCTTTCACCGTGTATCCTTATCCGGATGGAGAGTTGGTTTATCATTGCCGCTTGTATGCGATCGGTTTCCTGCAACCTAAAGGGCAGACCGCTACATTCTCCAACTTGCGTATCAGCGAGGATACGTGGAATACGCTTCTGTACAATCCTGCCGAGACTTATGTGGAGAAAGGGGAGGGAAAGCTCAATGTCTGGTATCCGGGCGAGAACGTATCCGCTCCCATGCTCCGGAAAGCGATAAAGATAGAGAAACCGGTCAAGAGCGCCCGTTTATATGCTACCGCTAGGGGTGTCTACGAGTTCTCGGTGAACGGGCGGAAGGTTGGAAAGGATTATCTGAATCCGGGTTGGACGGATTACCGTTACCGTATCATGTATAATACGTATGATATAACGGATTTGCTACGACCAGGCGATAATGGTATCGGGGCGATGTTGGGCGCCGGATGGTGGAGCGAGCATAGCGGTTTCCTTACCGGTTGGCAGGATCAATACGGAACCCGCCAGTCCTTATTGGGAAAGATCGTGATCGAGTATGCCGACGGTACTCGTGAGACGATCGTTACGAATGATAGCTGGAAATGTTATGACCGGGGACCGATCACTTTTAACGGCCTTCAGAATGGAGAGGAATACGATGCCCGGAAAGAGGTGAACGGCTGGGATGCTCCGGGTTTTGATGACTCGTCATGGAAACCGGCGACCTTATTCGCCGCTCCTCCGGTAAATGTGGAGATCCAAGGATATGTAGGCAGCCCGATACAAAATAATGTGACCCTGACCGCTCAGTCCGTGGTAGAGCCTATCCCCGGCGTCTATGTCTATGATATGGGGCAGAATATGGTCGGTGTTCCCCGTCTGACTTTCAAGGGAAAGGCCGGACAGGAAATCACGATCCGTTTCGGGGAGATGAATTATCCGGAAACGATCCCTACCGAACCTGTCGCCCCGTACACGATCGCGATGTATAAGGAGAAGAAAGGGCAAGTCTATACGGATAATTACCGGAGCGCCCTTTCCACAGATCGTTATATCTTGAAAGGGGATGCGGCGGGTGAGACGTATGAGCCTCGCTTTACGTTCCATGGTTTCCGTTACGTGGAGATTCACGGGTTGGACAAGCCGTTACCCTTGGAGGCGGTGAAAGGGATCGTGCTGGAATCTATCGGTGCGCGGACGAGCGGTTATGAGACGTCGGACGAGCGTGTCAACCGTTTGTTTAATAATATCATCTGGGGCCAACGGGGTAATTTCTTGTCGGTTCCGACTGATTGCCCGCAACGGGATGAGCGTATGGGCTGGACAGGGGATGCGCAGGTATTTGCCCGTACGGCTACTTATAATATGAATGTCGATCCGTTTTACACCCGTTGGCTCTACTCGGTCCGGGATAATCAAGGAGATGACGGTAGTTACGCGAACTATATACCCGTAGTCGGTTTCCCGCCTCACGGCGCGGAGGATGGCGGAGGTGCCATGGGATGGATGGAAGCCGGCGTGATCGTACCGTGGCAAATGTATCAACAATACGGAGACGTGCGTATTTTGGAACAGCATTACGCTTCCATGGTCGCTTATATGGATTATTTGGAGCGTCGTGCTGTACGCTATGTACAGCCCTTCGGTGGTTTCGGCGATTGGCTGGCTATCGAGCCGACGAATTCCATGTTGACGAACACCGCTTACTCCGCCTACGACGCTTTGATTATGGAGCAGGTAGCGAAACGTTTAGGGAAGGACGCGGACCAAAGGCGTTTCCGTACTTTCTACGAGAACGTGAAGAGGTCTTTTAACGACCTGTTCGTAAACGAGGAAGGACGCACGTTCGCCCCGACGGTGGAATCTATCTTTGGTAAGGACTCGCAAGTAGGTATGTGGCCCGGAACGGCGGCTACCGAGGCGAAAATCGTAGATACGCAGACCTCATACGTGGTTCCTCTCCAGTTCGATCTGTTCAATGAGAAAAACAAACCCTTGGCGATCCGGCATCTGGTAGAGAATATCAAGAAACATAATTATACGCTTACGACTGGCTTTATCGGTACGCCTTACCTGAATTTGGTATTATCCGACAATGGTTATGACGATGTCGCCTATAAGCTGTTTGAGCAAACCGCCTATCCTTCATGGCTATACCCTGTCCTGCAAGGCGCTACCACGATTTGGGAACGTTGGAATTCCTACACGTTGGTAAATGGCTTCGGCCCTGTGGATATGAACTCTTTCAACCATTATTCGTATGGCGCTATCGAGGAGTGGATGATAGCTTATACCTTGGGTATCCAGCGGGATGAGGAACAACCCGCCTATAAGCACATCATCCTTCAACCCCGTATCGGCGGAACCTTCTCGTTCATCCGGGGTCATTACGATTCCGCCTATGGCCGTATCGAGAGTGGATGGCAAATCCAAAAGAGGGGCTATATATACGAGGCAACCATCCCCGCTAATACGACGGCTATTTTATATCTGCCCGCTAAATCGGAGAAGTCCGTTCGTATGGAGAAAGGGCAGGAGGGTATCACGTCCGTGGGGTTGAAGGATGGGAAGGCTGTGTACCGATTGAGATCGGGGAGCTACCGGATATGTGTGGATTGAATATTTAGAAAATATTTGGCCTTGCATCGGGTGCGCAGTCGAATCTGTGAGAAATGCGGGGCTTACATCGGGCGCGGGGTCGAATCTTGGAGAAATATTTGACCTTGCGCTGGGTGCGCGGTCGAATCTCGGAGAAATGCGGGGTTTACACCGGGTGCAAGGTCGAATCTTGGAGAAATGCGGTGCTTCTCACCCGGTGTAAGGTCAGATTTTGTAAAAACGATAGTGCCCGGCCTTATTAAAATCTGTACATTCGCGCAAAAATAAATAAGAACATTGTTCATGATTGTTTAATTCTAATTAGATCAAGCGAGAATGTCAATACGAAAATCGGATCGCATTATCAGCGTGGAGCACGTATCGAAGTATTTTGGCGAGAAGGCCGTGCTGAATGATGTAAATTTACAGGTCCGCAAGGGCGAGTTTGTAACCATTTTGGGGCCTTCCGGTTGCGGAAAGACTACCCTGTTGCGTTTGATAGCCGGCTTCCAGACGGCCTCCGAGGGCGTTATCACGATGTCCGGGAAGGAGATTACGCAGACGCCGCCGCATAAACGTCCCGTAAATACGGTATTTCAGAAATATGCTTTATTTCCACATCTGAATGTGTACAATAATATCGCCTTTGGCCTGAAGCTGAAGAAACTTCCTTCCGCCACGATCGAGAAGAAAGTGAAACAGGCGTTGAAAATGGTAGGGTTGACAGACTATGAGGATCGGGATGTCGATTCCCTTTCCGGTGGCCAGCAGCAACGTGTGGCGATCGCTCGCGCTATCGTGAATGAGCCGGAGGTGTTATTGCTGGATGAGCCGTTGGCGGCCTTGGACTTGAAGATGCGCAAGGACATGCAAATGGAATTGAAAGAGATGCATAAGTCCTTAGGCATTACGTTCGTGTACGTGACCCACGACCAAGAGGAAGCGCTGACGCTTAGCGACACGATCGTTGTCATGAGCGAGGGAAAGATCCAGCAAATCGGTACCCCGATCGATATTTATAACGAGCCGGTCAATTCGTTCGTCGCTGATTTCATCGGTGAGAGTAACATCTTGAACGGAACGATGATCAAGGATAAGCAAGTCTCTTTCGCCGGTCATGAGTTCGAGTGCGTGGATGAGGGATTCGGGGAGCAAATGCCGGTAGATGTCGTGTTGCGCCCTGAGGATATTTACATCTTCGAGCCGTCGGAGGCGGCGATGCTGACGGGTACGGTAACCTCCTCCATCTTTAAGGGCGTGCATTATGAGATGATGGTGCAAACCCCGAACGGATACGAGTTCATGGTACAGGATTACCACCCGTTCGAGGCGGGTAGCGAGGTCGGGCTTCTTATCAAGCCTTTCGATATCCATGTAATGAAGAAAGAGCGTATTTGCAATACCTTCGAGGGAAAGCTCATCGACGCTACGCATGTGGAATTCCTAGGCTGTACGTTCGAATGCAAGGAGGTAACCGATATAGAGCCAAATACGCCTGTGAAAGTCGAGATCGATTTTAAAGATGTGATCTTGGAGGATAACGAGGAAGACGGTCGCCTGACCGGAGAGGTGAAATTTATCCTCTACAAAGGCAACCATTATCATCTGACCGTGTTTACGGATTGGGACGAGGACATCTTTGTCGATACCAACGATGTATGGGATGATGGAGACCATGTCGGCATAACGATCGCCCCGGATAAAATTCGAATTATTCATGCTTAAAAAGGGAAGGAAGTGATCAATACGTTTTCTGCATTTTTTATGAGACGAAGGAACTGGACCATTCCTTATGTCCTGTTCTTGGCCATCTTTGTCGTGATACCGCTCCTCTTGATCGTGTATTACGCCTTTACGAATGACGAAGGGATGTTTACCTTCGCCAATTTCCGTAAGTTTATGATCCATCCCGAGGCGATAAACACCTTCGTGTATTCAGTCGGGATCGCTTTGATAACGACCATTCTTTGTCTGCTGCTGGGATATCCGGCCGCTTGGATATTGAGCCAAGCCCGATTTAATACTTCCCGTACGATGGTCGTTTTGTTTATCCTTCCGATGTGGGTCAATATCTTGATCCGTACGTTGGCTACCGTGGCTTTGTTCGATTTCTTGAATTTCCCGCTGGGAGAGGGGGCCTTGATCTTTGGTATGGTGTACAACTTCCTGCCCTTTATGATCTACCCGATTTATAATACACTCCAGAAAATGGATCACAGCTTGATAGAGGCGGCGCAAGACTTGGGGGCGAATCCGTCGCAGGTATTTATCAAGGCCGTATTCCCACTATCGATGCCGGGAGTGATGAGCGGTATCATGATGGTGTTTATGCCGACCATCTCTACGTTTGCCATCGCCGAGTTGTTGACGATGAACAATATCAAGCTCTTCGGTACGACCATACAGGAGAATATCAATAACGGTATGTGGAACTACGGGGCGGCGCTTTCTCTTATCATGTTGTTATTAATCGGAATCACGGGATTGTTCAGCAATGAGAGCAGTGATTCGGCGAATGAGGGAGGGCTTATCTGATGGTGAAATATTTAGCTAAGGGATATCTATGGGCTTTGTTATTATTGCTCTACTCGCCAATCTTGATTATCATGATCTTCTCGTTTACGGAGGCGAAAGTACTGGGTAACTGGACCGGGTTCTCCACGAAATTATATAGCTCTCTTTTTGCCGGCAACGTACAACATTCGTTGGTCAGCGCACTTTGGAATACGTTCGCTATCGCCATGATAGCCGCTACGGTATCTACCTTGTTGGGGAGCGTAGCCGCTATCGGGATCTTTAATTTGAAGGCAAGGGCCCGCAATGCCGTGAGTTTTGTCAATAACATCCCGATGTTGAATCCGGATATCATTACCGGTATTTCCTTGTTCCTGTTGTTTGTCAGCTTAGGGATCTCTCAAGGTTTGACGACGGTCGTGCTGGCGCATATCACGTTCTGTACGCCGTATGTGGTATTAAGCGTCATGCCCCGCTTGAAACAAATGAACCAGAATATCTACGAGGCGGCGTTGGATTTGGGGGCGACTCCGTTTCAGGCCTTGCGGAAGGTGATCTTCCCGGAAATCCGTCCGGGTATGATCAGTGGCTTTATCCTTGCCTTCACGCTATCTATCGACGATTTCGCCGTGACCATATTTACAATTGGTAATGAGGGCTTGGAAACCCTTTCCACCTTTATCTACGCGGATGCCCGGAAAGGAGGTTTGACCCCGGAACTGCGTCCCCTCTCAACGATTATATTCGTAACCGTGTTAGTATTGTTGATTGTTATAAATAAACGTGCTGAGAAAGCGAAGCGAGCGTAAATGAAAATGAAGAAATTTATATCGATTCTGTCTGTTTTGGCCCTGCTTATGGGGCTGTTCACTTCTTGCGGGCGCTCGGACGAGGAGAGAAGCAAGATCTTGAAGATTTATAACTGGGGAGATTATATCGACGAGGACGTCCTGACGGATTTCCCGAAATGGTATAAGGAACAGACGGGTGAGGAAGTCCGGATTATCTATCAGGTCTTTGATATCAACGAGATCATGTTGACCAAGATCGAGCGGGGACATGAGGATTTCGACTTGATTTGCCCTTCGGAGTATATCCTTGAGCGCATGCTGCGGAAAAATCTCTTGCTACCGATCGACCGTAATTTCGGGAAGACACCGGATTATATCGACAATGTCTCTCCCTATATCCAAGAGGAACTGAATAAGTTAAGTCAGCCGGGCCGTAAGACTACCGACTACGTGGTTCCTTATATGTGGGGAACCGCCGGCCTGTTGTATAATAAAGCCGATGTCTCGAGGGACGAGGTAATGTCGTGGAAATGCCTTTGGGACCCTCGTTTCAGGAATAAGATCTTGATGAAGGATAGTTATCGTGACGCTTATGGAACCGCTATCATATACGCCCATGCGAGGGAATTGGCGAATGGTACGATCACGGTGGAGCAATTGATGAACGATAGCTCCCCGGAAATGATCGCTATCGCCGAGGAATACTTAAAGAAAATGAAACCGAATATCGCCGGTTGGGAGGCCGATTTCGGTAAGGAGATGATGACGAAAGGAAAGGCGTGGCTGAATTTCACTTGGAGCGGCGACGCGGTCTGGGCCATGGAAGAGGCGAGTGCCGTAGGCGTAGATCTGGGGTATGAGGTTCCTTTGGAGGGTAGTAATATCTGGTACGATGGTTGGGCGATCCCTAAATACGCTCGCAACGTGAAGGCCGCCAGTTATTTTATGGACTATCTATGCCGTCCGGACATCGTCAGCCGTAATATGGAAGTGACCGGATATGTCAGCACCGTGGCTACCCCGGAAATATTGGCGGAAAAGATCGATACGACGCTGACCGAGTTCTCGGACGTAAGTTATTTCTTCGGACCGGGAGCGGAGCGTATCCAGATAGACCCGGCTCAATATCCGGACCGGAAGGTCGTGGAACGTTGTGCCATGATCCGTGATTTCGGGAACGAGACGGAGGTGGTTCTGGAAATGTGGAGCCGGGTAAAAGGTGACAATCTTAACTCTTGGATTGTTATATTGATATTCGCTGTTTTCGGCTTGTTGTTTGTCTGGGTCGTTTACAAGCGGATCAATCGTTATCAACAGAAAAGACGACATCGCAGACGTCGTAGCTGGTATAAAAAGAAATGATATGGAAGGCATAAAGAACTTGATTATAGACTTGGGCGGTGTGCTTATTAACCTGACTCGCAACCGTTGTATCGAGGCTTTCGAGAATCTGGGCGTGGAGAATATCCGGGAACAGATCACGAATAACTATCAACATAAGGACTTGTTTGAGCGATTAGAGTTGGGAACGATTTCGGTGGAACAGTTTCGCGATGATATTCGTGCCTTATCGGGAAAGTCCCTGACGGACGAACAAATCGACACGGCATGGATCGCCATGTTGGGAGACGTCCCGGAAAATAAGTTGCGTTTGCTATTGGAGCTTCGTGAACGCTATAATACGATGCTTCTGAGCAATACGAACGAGCTTCATTGGAAATGGTCCGAAGATACCTATTTCTCTTATCAAGGTCTTTGTGCCCAAGATTTCTTCCATAAGATTTACCTCTCTTACGAATTGCATATGCTGAAGCCGAACGCGGATATTTTTGAGTACGTACTGAAGGACTCGAATCTTTTAGCCGAGGAGACTATGCTGATTGATGACGCTTCCGTGAATTGCCGGGCGGCTGAATTATTGGGAATGAAGTCCTATATGCCGCAGCAAAGGGAGGATTGGTCGCATCTATTCAAATGAAGGCCGGTCATTGTTTGGTCCCGGCCTAAATGTCTTTAACCTTTAGGATATTATACGAGGTACCAAGATCATACACATCATTCCCGTCTACTTTCTTGATGTACTTTACGACACGGATGGTGACGGGAAGGATGATAACCTCGTACAAGGATTTAAGTACCGCCTGCGTCCCGATCATGATAAGCAATTCTCCGGCCGGGATCAATCCGGCGAAGGCGATCGGGAAAAAGATCAGGGAATCGGCGCTCTCACCGATAAGGGTAGATACGATCGCTCGTAACGAGAAATTCTTTCCGTTGGAGGCGATTTTCATTTTGCTCATCACATAGGCGTTCAGGAAAGAACCGGCCAAAAACGCTATCAAGCTGGCGACCGCTATACGTGGGGCCATCCCGAAGACGAAATTGAAACCTTCCTCACCCTCCCAAAAAGGGGCGGCCGGTAATAATACCGCCAATTGCGCGAATGCGATCACCAGAAAATTAGAGGCGAAGCCACTCCAGATAATTAGCCGTGCCTTCTTGAATCCCCACACTTCCGCTATACAATCATTGATGATATACGAGATCGGGAATACGATCAAACCTGCGGTAGCCGTTATACCGCCTACTTGCACTACTTTTGTCTCTAAAAGATTGGACGCTACAAGGCATATATTAAAAAGTATACCTAGCAGCATGAAAGGTACTGTAACTGTTTTTTGCATGTCTTCTTGTTTTTAACGAGGTTTATCAAGCACTCGGGGCGCAAAGGTACGAAAATTCTCATTAAAAACGATGGGTATAGCAGATACCGATCGCATGGCGGTAATTCACGGGATCGTCTACATTAAATATATGGTAGCGATAATAGAGTTGGAGGTTATTGTTCGGGTTTAGTTGGTAATTACTTCCTGTGGAGAAACGGATCTTATCGGACCGCATCTTATTTCGCGTATCATTGAAGACCTCGGTGTAGGCAAAAGGACAGAAACCACTCTTGCCGATCTTATAGGAGAGGGTCAGCATCGAACGCAGATAATTCTTGGGATGTTCGGCGTGAACCTTATAGGTACTTTGAAAACGTTCCCGGACAGAGAGGGTAAAACGTCCGGCCGAATAAGTCCCCGTAGCGTAGAGATAATATCGGTTTCGTAACTCGTCGGATGCCTTGTATCGTGCTAGAGACATATATCCGCTTCCTGCCAGAAGATATTTATTAAACTTGTAGTTTACCTCAACGGTGGTGAGGAACCATTCCGCTTCCTTAAAGTCATCTCTCGGACGGATGTCCTCTTCTACAAGAAAGGATAAATGCTTATAGATTTTTCCGCATAGGCTCGCCTTGAAATACACACCTGCGCCTTCCATTCCGTATAGGGATGAAGTGCATCCTATTATAAAGAATAGGATCAGATAAATAGATCGTTTTGTATATGATGTGTTTCTCATGTAGAGTGACTTCCGATGCAAAAGTAGTGTTTTTGGATGTAATACCAACGCCTCAGGATATTATATCCGATTTTTCTTATATTTGTCTCCTATTAACTATTAAATTCGAATACATGGAAAACATATCAAGAAGAACGGCTATCAAGACATTTTTAGCTGGAGGCGTGGCTTTGGCGACTACAGGTATCGAGGCGGCAGCCGCCGCGAAAAAGAAAACAGACGTGAAGGAAACCTTGAAAGGAAATGTCCGCCATTCCGTAAGTAAATGGTGTTTCGGCGATTATAAGCTGGACGAGTTCTGTGAGATCTGCAAGCATATAGGGATTGAATCCGTTGAGTTGCTGGACCCGGTAGATTGGCCGATCGTACAAAAACATGGCCTGACGGTGGCGATGGCGCAAGGGGCCGGGCTTGGAATAGATCGAGGTTTCAATGATCCGGCCTTGCATGACGAGTTGGTCGCCAGTTATGAGAAGGTGATCCCGATGGTGGCGGACGCTGGATTGACAAACTTGATTTGCTTCTCCGGCAGACGTAATGGCGTAACGGACTTGCAAGGCTGGGAGAACTGCGAGAAGGGGTTGAAGCGCCTTATCCCGTTAGCGGAGAAACACAAGGTCGTCTTGACCATGGAGCTTTTGAACAGTGTCGGCCATAAGGATTATCTGTGCGATCATACGGTTTGGGGTGCGGAGCTTTGTCGCCGTATCGGTTCCCCTAATTTTAAGTTACTATATGATATTTATCATATGCAGATCATGGAGGGGAATATCATCGAGAATATCCGGAAATATAATCAATACTTCTCCCATGTCCATACCGGAGGTAGCCCGGGGCGCGCGGAAATCGACGAGACGCAGGAACTTTATTATCCGGCTATCATCAAGGCTCTTATGGAGACAGGCTATAAAGGCTTCGTTGGGCAGGAGTTCGTCCCCGCCCAAGAAGACAAGATCGCTTCCTTGGAGAAGTGTATCCGTATCTGTGATGTATAGGGCTATTTAGTAATAACTTACAGTGCCAAGCCCGTGCCGTTATAGTGGCACGGCTGTGCCACCAGCGTGGCATCGTTGTGCCATCGCTATGGCATCATCGTGCCATCGCCGTGGCATTATCGTGCCATAAGGGTGGCACGACTATAATACTAGAATGACAAAGACCTTGAATTTATTTTCTCCAGCCATGTTACGTTTTCTTTTCTCGATTGTCATTAAGATAGAATGGAACAAGAACAGTTTAAAAAAGAGATATTGCCTTTGCGGGAGAAACTATTCCTTTATGCGAGAAGGCTGCTTGATAACCCGGAGGATGCCGAGGATATCATGCAGGAAGTCTTTTTGAAACTGTGGTATATGCGTGGCGAGTTAGACTATTATAATAATGTAATGGCCTTGTCCGTACAAATCACAAAGCACCTTTGCCTGAATCGGATGAAAGTTCGTGAACGCACGGAAGGTGAGGCGGGCGAACAATTCTTTATCTGCGATGCCTCCACGCCTTATACCCAGCTGGAACAAAAAGACAGTTTGGAGCATGTAATGCGGCTTATCAATAAACTACCGGGACTTCAACAGACCATTCTTCGCATGAAACACGTGGATGGTTTCGAGGTAGAGGAAATCGCCGGGTTGACCGGAAGTACCCCCGAGGCGGTACGTATGAATCTTTCCCGTGCCCGTAAACGGGTGAGAGATCAATTCTTTAAAATGCAGACGTTATGAAAACAGAGGAATACAAGTCTATAGAGGATTTATTAGACCGCTTCTTCGAGGGCCAGACCTCGAACGAGGAGGAGCGAGTGTTGTATGAGTTCTTCGCCCGTCCGGATATTCCCGCCCATCTGGAACGTTATCGGGAGGTATTCGGATACTTCGAGAGTGGCATTGCCTTGGATTTTAGCGAGACTCCGGAATTGAGGCTACCCGTTAAGGAATCTTCTGATAAGCGAAAAATGGGATGGGCGATCGCAGTTTGCGTGGCGGCTTCTCTTTTGTTGTTTTTGGTGAATACGGTCTTTATGAATCAAAATGCTTCTTTTAACCCTTATGAGGGAAGCTACATCGTGCGCAATGGTGTCGTAATGACAGATATAAAGAAGATACAACCCGAATTGGAGGTCATATCCCGAGCGGCGGAAGCGATGGAGAAGAATGCGGATCAGCTCTTAAGAAATGCGGATGAAATAGCTTATTTGCCGGAAAGGATGAATAAGCGGTTCGAGAAGAAACGGGAGACTCTACTGAGGAATATTCCGGATACTCAGGTACGTAAGGAAGTTTATAAGATCTTGGAATTGGATAAATAGTAAATTAACTAATAAACAAAAGAAGTTATGAAAGCAAGTAAATGTTTTTGGGTGGCATTATGCCTTTTGGTGGGAAGTTTCAGTACAGAGTTATGGGCACAGAAGAATTTGGAGGCTGTCGTGCAGAAATGTAAAGCGGATAAGACGATCGATAAAAGCGTAGTAACGAATAAAGATCCGAAAACTAAAAAGGTATATAAGATAGTCTCTTCTTTCGTCGTAGAGGGCCACGCCGCATTACAACAAGAAATTAAATCCGCTTTTGAGCGGGACAAGGAAGAGGCTTATCAAGTGATCGAGAATGAGAACGATGGGGTGGTTAGTTGGTTTATCCGTTTCTCGAAGGGTAAAAATACAGTTTCTTATTCTATAAATGTTGATAAGGAAGAGCTTTTCTTGACAGTCATTGAGAATTTCGACATGCCGGAGGAAAAAGATATAGAGATAAGATCAAGTAGTGACATGTAGGTTTTACTATGTAGATAAGTCAACAATAGCACCTCTCATCTGTGAAGCTGGGAGGTGTTTTTTTATGTCGAGATATTGGATAGTAGTGTCTAAATTTTGTACACCACTGTCAAATAATTGGACAGTCTGTTTTGGAAAGTAAAATAGTACTTGTTTGAGAATTAAATATTTAGTTAGTTTGGCACACTATTTGAATTAGATATGGTAAATTAAATAGTTAGATAACAATTAAAACAAATACAGTCATGATTAAGATCGAAGGTTTAAGTAAGTTTTTCCGTACGGAAGAGGTTGAGACAATTGCGTTGAATAAGGTTTCTTTGGAGGTAAAAGATGGCGAGTTCGTCGCTGTCATGGGACCTTCCGGTTGCGGTAAGTCTACGTTGTTGAATATTCTGGGTTTGCTGGATAACCCTTCCGAGGGAAATTATTACTTGGGCGACCAAGAGGTAGGACACTTGAAAGAGAAAGAGCGTACGCAGGTCCGTAAGGGAAACATCGGTTTCGTGTTCCAGAGCTTCAACTTGATAGACGAGTTGAACGTTTTTGAGAACGTGGAGCTGCCGTTGACTTATCTAAAGATCAAGGCGTCGGAGCGTAAGCAGATGGTAACGGATATCTTGAAGCGGATGAATATCAGCCACCGTGCGGCTCACTTCCCTCAGCAACTCTCCGGAGGTCAGCAACAGCGTGTGGCGATCGCCCGTGCGGTAGTTTCCAACCCGAAGATAATCTTGGCCGATGAGCCAACGGGTAACTTGGATTCCAAGAACGGTGCCGAGGTTATGCAGCTGCTCACCGAGCTGAATAAGGAGGGAACGACGATCGTAATGGTGACGCACTCCAAGCACGACGCGGGTTTCGCTCACCGTGTGATCAATTTATTCGACGGTAGCGTTGTTTCTTCCGTTAGTGAATTTATTTAGTCAACATGACATAAACACATACACACAAGAGTTTTTTATAAGCTAATTGGCCTGTGAAGGTCGGTTAGCTTTCAATTTAACTTAAATACAAATCGATGAGACAGCTATATTATACAATCCGTTATTTACTTCGAGGCCGAGGGGGAAATGTGATCAAGGTTCTGTCCTTGACACTAGGACTTGGAGTGGGATTAATCCTGTTCGCTAGGGTCGCTTTTGAATTGAGCTTCGATACATTCTTTGACCAAGTGGAAGATTTGTATAGCGTGCATGTGCGATACAATGATGATAAAACGGGAGAGGAAGATGGGTCTCGTATCCTATTTGCCCCGATCCCAGAGGCTTTGCGGCAAGAGTTCCCCGAGATACAGTACGCGGCGGTTTGCCGGAGAAGGTACGGGGCCGTATTGTATCATGGTGAGGATCGGTTCAAGCCCCGTTTGATGATGGCGGATTCCCTCTTTTTCCGTACGATGGGAATCAAGGTGCTAAGAGGGGATGACCGTTTGTTGGGAATCGAAGATCAAGTTTTCTTATCGGAAAAAATGGCTGAACGTATATTTGGCAAGGAAGATCCGATCGGGAAACAACTGCTGTACGGAAAAAACTATCCTTATACGGTGGCCGGGATATTCCGTGACATACCGGAAAATAGTCATTTACGTTTTGACGCTGTCGCTTCTTTCATTAATATGAAAACCCAGTTCGGTGCCTATGCCGGTTGGGGTGCCGACGATAGTTATCTGGGCTATATCCGCCTGAAACCGGGTGTGTTCCCGGAACAAATCAATCAGAAAATACCGGCTTTATTGCCTAAATATATAGATGTAGAAAGAGAGAGGAAACAAGGTTTTGATATGGAGCTTTATATCAAGCCGGTCTCGGAGATATATACGCAAAGTACCGAGGTGAAGCGGATGGTGGTGATCATGAGCGTACTGGCTTTCGCTTTGTTATTCGTGGCGGCGATGAATTATATCTTGAACTCGGTATCTTCTCTGCCGATCCGGGCGAGATCCGTAGGAGTACACAAATGTAATGGAGCTTCCAGCAAGGACATTTTCAATATGTTCTTGTTTGAGACGGCGGCTTTATTTGTAGTGGCTCTTGTATGTATGGCATTGCTTTTATTCGCTTTCCGGGAATATGTAGCGGATATGGCGGCTGTTCCTACTTTGGGCACTTTATTGAATGCGCAGACTATATGGCTTCCTGCGATCATGATCTTGGCTATATTCATTTTGTCCGCCTTGCTACCGGCCCGTTTGTTCAGCGTTATCCCGGTTACCCAAGTATTCCGGGTATCTACTTCGGGTAAGCAGGGATGGAAGCGGAGTTTGCTCTTTATCCAGTTTGGGGGAATTGCGTTTGTCATTACATTATTGGTGATCGTGTTATTGCAATATGATCGGCTAATGAATAATGATTTAGGATATGATCCGGAAAATATAGTGTATGCCCCCTTGAATAATATGGATGATCCGGAAACGGCCAAACTTACCGCCGAGTTCAAGAAGTTACCTTATGTCACGGCTACGGGGCTTTCGTCAATGGACATTCTAAGTGGTTATGGTGGTTTCCCTATTCTGGATAATGAGAAAAACTGGCTGTTCACGGCCCGACAGGTAAACTATGATGCCGATTATCTCTCTCTGATGAAAATCCCCTTGCTTGAGGGGCAACCACTAAAAGGTGACGGGGATATTTTAGTGAATGAGTCATTCGTGAGTAAACGTGGGTGGACGGATGCTGCGATCGGTAAATATATTTATGATGATGAGGGTAATTTAAAAGGAAAAATAGTGGGTGTAACCCGTGATTTCATGGTGAATTCCTTCTTCACTCCCCAGTTACCGGTCATCATGTTTGGTAGTGACCGGATGAGTTATTGTAACTTTACGGTTCGTGTCTCCGAGCTAACTCCGGAATATTTACGGGAAATGAATGATAAGATAGCGGAACTATTTCCGAATGAGGATGTCGGTTTTACGGTGCTGAAAACGATCATAGAGTCTCAGTATGAGGGAACCCGTCATTTCCGTGACGGCGTCTTTGTTGCCTCGATCGCTATCTTGCTGATCACCTTAATGGGATTATTAGGGTATATTACGGACGAGATGCACCGTAGGAGCAAGGAGATAGCGATTCGCAAGGTGAATGGAGCGACGGCCCCGAATATTTTACGTCTTTTATCTAAGGATGTTTTGATCACGGCTTTCCCGGCTATCCTTTTAGGAGTGATAGCCTCACGAGTCGTGGGAGAGAGCTGGTTGAGGCAATTCGCGGATAAGATACCGCTGACTGTTTTTATTTTCATATCTACGGCTCTACTGGTTCTAGCGATCATTTGGGGATGCGTGATCCTGAAATCTTGGAATATCGCCAATGAGAATCCGGTCCGTAGCATTAAGAACGAATAATATAACAGGTAATATAAAATTACGTATGAAAACTATTTTGAGGAATCTCTTGAGTGTATTGCGCCGTTTCAAGATGGCGATGCTATTAAATGTATTAGGACTTTCGATAGCTTTTGCCGCTTTCATCTTGATTATGATGCAAGTCGAGTATGACCGGAATTTTGACCGGGGGTATACAGATACGGAATCAATATTCCGGGTGGAAATAATACAGAACGATGGCGATGGACAAGCGATTGTTTGCCGTCCATTGGCGGATGCTTTCATTCAATCCTCTCCACATATTGTCGCAGGGACATTGGTGAATCCATGGGGTGGCGCATTATTTTTCTCTGTGGAAGAGAACGGTGAGCGGAATAGTTTCAAGGAACAATACGTAAGTGTTTATCCAGATTTTACAAAGGTGTTTGATTTTGATTTCTTAGAAGGGAATCAATCGGCCTTGGAAGAACCGACCAGTGTTTTGTTACCGCAAAGCATGGCTTATAAATTATTTGGAAACCAATCGGCTGTCGGTAAACAGTTGGTATTTGAGAATGGCGATAAGCTGACGGTTGGAGGCGTATATAAAGATTTTCCCCGTAATTCGTCCGTACAAAACTGTATTTACCAGAAGATGGATCCGAGGGAAAATATCCAAGAATGGGGAAACTGGAATTATGAATTTTATGTTCGGTTAGACGATCCAAAGAACGCTGAAGGACTGTTCGAGAATTTTGCGGCTCATTTTGATCCTACTCCCGTGAAAGAACATTGGGGTGGGTATCATCTTCGTTTGAACCCATTGCCTGACGTTCATTATACAATGGGTATCCAATATGATACGACTCCTAAATCCAGTAAGCAAACTTTGTTGGTGTTGTTTGCGATCGCTATCGTGATCGTGGTGATCGCTGGCATCAATTTTACAAACTTTAGCACGGCGCTTACTCCAATGCGTATCAAGAGCATTAATACGCAGAAAGTATTGGGTGGCGAAGAGTCTGTGATTCGTCTGGCTTTGATATTAGAGGCCATGTTTATTAGTGTTTTCTCTTATTTTATAGGGTTACTCTTGGTGTATATGACGGGAAAGACAAGTCTCGCATCCTTGATTGATGCGGATATTACGTTGTCGGCACATTGGGGGCTAGTATGGTTAACCGCCCTTATCGCTATAGCGACTGGTATTTTTTCTGGTATCTATCCATCTTATTATATGACCTCTTTCCCTCCGGCTTTGGTATTGAAAGGAAGTTTCGGTCTATCCCCGAAAGGTCGCCAATTACGTAACGTGCTGATCGGTATACAATTTGTAGCTTCATTTGGTCTGATAATCGGTGCTACTTTCATGTATTTGCAGAATTATTATATGCAAAACACCCCTCTCGGTTATGATAAGGATGAGATAATTATTACGAATATGAATAACAATATCCGGAAAAGTCGGGATGCCTTCGCCAGCCAAGTGAAATCTTTCTCCGGTATCGAAGAGGTTACATATGCGGAGATGCTCCTTTCTAGTCAGGACCAATACATGGGATGGGGACGTAAATACCGGGATAAGGATATACAATTCCAATGTCTACCGGTTGAACCTTCTTTTTTGAAGGTGATGAATGTGAAAATATCGGAAGGTCGTGATTTCCGGGAGGAAGATAAGGCGAAACGTTATGGCACGTTTGTCTTTAACGAACGTGCCCGGACGGAATATGGGCTGGAGATAGGATCTTTAATAGATAGTATGGAGATTGTCGGTTTTATGCCGGATGTTAAATTCGCCTCTTTCCGTACGGAGGTAACGCCTATGGCCTTTTTTGTATGGGGTACTAATAATTGGGGAAACCAACCTAATTACGCTTATATAAAGGTAAAGGCCGGCTCTGACTTACGGGGGGCTATGCAACATGTCAAGACTACGCTTCAATCATTTGATCCGGAATATCCGTTTAATGTCCGTTTCTTCGATGAGGTATTGAACGGACTTTATGAGAAAGAGAGAAGCCTCAGTTCATTGATTACCTTATTTAGTTTAATCGCGATCTTTATCTCGGTGGTAGGGGTATTCGGTTTGGTCGTATTCGATAGTGAGTACCGGAAGAAAGAGATCGGTATCCGTAAGGTATTAGGCTCTACTACCGAGGAGATTATCGTGATGTTTAACAAAACATACATACGAATCTTATGTGTTTGTTTTGTTTTGGGGGCGCCGATCGCCGGTTACGTGGTACATCGATGGCTTGAGAATTTCGCTTATAAGACTCCTATGTATTGGTGGGTGTATTTGATCGCTTTTGCTATCATAGCGGTTATCACGATATTGACTGTCACTTTCCAGAACTGGCGTGCGGCGAATGAGAATCCAGTACATAGTATTAAGAATGAATAGAAGATTTTTGTAGAATCATATTGCTGCTTTCATAGAAAAGTATGTGTCCAATAATTGTACAATGGTGTCCAATTATTGGACACTTCTGTTTTATGAATTGAGAATTAATTTATTGAATATTAGTTTGATGTGTAGTTTGGCACGTTATTTGAATATTATTAGATGGATTTGAGTATAATAAATTAAAACAAATACAGCCATGATTAAGATCGAAGGTTTAAGTAAGTTTTTCCGTACGGAAGAGGTTGAGACAATTGCGTTGAACAAGGTTTCTTTGAATATCTTGAAACGAATGAATATCAGCCATCTTATTTAAGGAATACTCTTTTTGGGTCGATTTTAGTATCAATAAAATAGAGCAAGTTATGAAAACAATCATACGCAATTTCATCAATGTATTAATACGTTTCAAGGTGGCTACCTTTTTGAATGTAGCGGGATTAGCGGTCGCTTTCGCCGCGTTTTTAATTATCATGATGCAAGTAAGCTTTGAGCATAACTTCGATCGTTGTCATCCGAACTCGACCCGGATTTATCGGATGGGACTTTCTTTCCCGGATGGAGCGAGCATGATCCATTGCCGCCCGTTGATAGAGTCGTTTATCCACTCTTCCCCGCATATTGAGGCCGGTACGTTAATCAATCCGTATATAGGAGAGATGTATGTGACTGTTACAAGAAAAGAGGGAAAGCAAGGTTTCAAGGAGACGATCATAACTTGCCATCCGGAGATTACCCAGATGTTCCAGTTTACGATGCGTGAAGGAGAATCTTCTTGCTTGTCGGAACCGGAAAAAGCCTTGATACCGGAAAGTATGGCTCACCGGTTATTTGGAAAGGAATCGGCAATTGGAAAGCAGATCGTTCCCGATGGTGGGATCTGGACAAAACCGGGCGTGAAATATTTGGTCGTAGGAGGTGTTTATAAGGATTTCCCGGAAAACACACAGTTGAAGAACGTGATTTATACGGAGATGTCTCCGGATTACGCGCTGACGAATTGGATAAGTAGTAACTATTTCTGTTACGTGATGCTAGATCCTTCTACTTCCCCGAAAGAAGTGGCTGGGAATTTTGATGTCCATTTTGACTATTCGAAGCAATATGGGGATATGGCGAAAGATATACATGCCGAGCTGGTCCCCCTAACCGATATTTATTATATGAACGAGGATTCCAGCGGAAGTTTAGCGAAAAGCGGTAGCGCGGAGAAAGCCCGGTTACTGATGCTGATCGCTTTTCTGGTGATTATTGTGGCGGGTATCAACTTCACGAATTTTAGTACCTCTTTGGCGCCTTTGCGCATCAAGAGTATCAACACGCAAAAAGTTCTGGGGAGTTCTGCTGGCATATTACGTGCTTCCCTGTTATTTGAAGCCGTGGGTATTAGTTTGCTTGCTTTCCTTTGTTCTTTGTTTATCGTTTGGGGATTAGGACATATGGGATGGCTGTATTTTGTGCAAGCGGATACGACATTGACTGCTTACCCCGGTTTAGTAGGTGGCTTAGCTGTATTATCTGTTATAATAGGTCTTATTGCGGGGATCTATCCATCTTTATATATGACTTCTTTCCCTCCGGCATTAGTATTGAAAGGCTCTTTCGGGCTTTCTTCCTCTGGGAAGAAGTTGCGTACGGCATTGATCGGTTTTCAGTTTATCGTTTCTATCGTATTGATTATATCAGCCATGTTCGTTCGTCAACAAAATAGGTTTATGCAAAAATATTCTTTGGGTTTCGACAAAGATCAGGTAGTAGTTGTCGAGCTGAACCGGAATATTATGCATGACCATAAGGATAGCTACGTGGGTGGATTGAAAGAATATCCGGGAATAGAGGATGTGGCGTTCTGTTCCCAGAAGTTTGGATCGGAGGATAGCTATCGTACGTGGGGAGGTGTATATAAAGAGCAGAGTGTTAATTTCACTTCTCTTTCTGTTTCTTGGAATTTCTTCAAAGTAATGGGTATTCCATTGATTGGGGGGCGGATGCCTACCGAGTCTGATGAGAGAGGTAACAACTATAGTTATGTATTCAATAGACAAATGCGGGATAAATGGAACATGGAACCGAATGATATCATGCGGATTCCATGGCTTGAGGAGGAATCGGCCGATGGTTCCGTCATCGGATTTGTAGATGATGTTAAATTTACTTCCTTGCGACAAAGCGTCTCCGAATTAGGTTTTGTTATTAATGAACCTCGTTTGATGCTTTATTCTTTTATTCGTGTGAAAGCGGGAAGCGATATCATGGGCGTGGTGGATCATATCCGTAAGACAGTAGCCCACTTAGATCCCACATATCCTTGTGAGGTAGAATTTTATGATGAGATTTTCGATCATTTATATCATCAAGAACGGAATTTAAGTACGATGATTTTATTGTTTAGCCTGTTGGCTGTGATTATCTGTATTGTCGGTATATTCGGCCTCGTTATATTCGAGACCCAGTATCGCCGGAAAGAGATCGGTATTCGTAAGGTATTCGGGGCCACGGTTCATGAGATCTTGGTTATGTTCAATAAGATTTATTTCCGTATTGTCTGCGTTTGCTTTATCATAGCGGCTCCTTTGGCTTATTATGGCGTACGGAAATGGTTAGAGGGTTTTGCTTATAAAACTCCTATTTATTGGTGGATATTTGCGTTCGCTCTATTAATTGTCTCCTTAATAACGATGTTTACGGTAACTTTCCAAAACTGGCGTGCGGCGAACGCGAATCCGGTGGATAGTATTAAAACGGAATAATAAATGAAACTATAATAAAATGAAAACGATTATTCGAAACTTTCTAAGTGTGTTGAGGCGGTTTAAAATGGCGACCGCATTGAACGTAGCCGGTCTTGCGGTTGCTTTCGCCGCTTTTATCGTGATTTTGATACAGATTAATTTTGAGCGGACTTTTGACCGTTGCCATCCTACGTCCGGGCGGATTTTTAGGGTGGACTTGACCATTCCGGGTACTTTCGGGACAATATTACCCCGTGCCTTTGTGGAGGCTGTCATCCAATCTTCCCCGCATATAGAGGCGGGTACATTGTTGACTCCTTCTTTTGGCCAGAATGGTGTTTATCTCTCGGTGGATAGAAACGGGCAACCGTTTGGGTTTAAGGAAATCGTGACAACCTGCCACGCTAGTTTACCGAAGATATTCGCGTTCCCGATCGTGGAAGGCGATATCGATTGCTTGAAAGATCCCGAGAAAGTAATGGTACCCCGAAGCTTGGCTGACAAGTTGTTTGGGGAAGATATCTCTGTGGTTGGTAAGACGTTGCGAGCGGAAGAAAATATCTGGACTAAATCGGCTAAGCTCTTTACGATTGGTGCGGTTTATAAGGATTTCCCGGAGAACACGCAGCTTCGGAACGTGGTCTATACGGCGATCGATCCGGATTATAATATCAATAATTTTAGCTCAAGTAACTGGGTTTGTTATTTATTGCTTGATAATCCTGCCATGGCAGATGAGGTTGCCGATAATTTCAACCGTCATTTTGATTTCAAGAAGATTTACCATGAAGGAGAACAGATCCGGCTCGTTCCGCTGACTGATATTTATTATATGAATGAGACGCAAGACGGTGGTACATTCCGGAGCGGAAACAAGGAAGTCACGGCCTTATTGTTCGGTATAGCTCTTCTGATCGTCATTGTCGCGGCTATTAACTTCACGAACTTTAGCACTTCTCTGACTCCGTTGCGAATCAAAAGTATCAATACGCAGAAGGTATTGGGTAGTTCGGATACTTTGTTGCGCAGATCTTTATTGATAGAGGCAGCCCTTATTAGTTTTATAGCATGGCTGGTAAGTCTCGTTATCGTTTGGGGATTGGATTGGGCGGAAGCGCTACCTTTTATCGAGGCCGATTTGAGTTTGGTCTCAAATCTTCCGATCGTTTTCTTGTGTGGCATCGTAGCGTTAGTTATCGGTTGGCTGGCGGGTATTTATCCTGCTTATTATATAACTTCTTTTCCTCCGGCCTTGGTGCTGAAGGGCAGCTTCGGGTTATCTCCTTCCGGGCGTAAGTTACGTACGACATTGATTTGTGTCCAGTTCGTTGTTTCGATCGTGTTGATTATCGGGGCTTGCTTTGTACAAATCCAGAATAGTTATATGCGGAATTTCTCTTTAGGATTCGATAAGGATCAGGTAGCTATCGTGGAGCTGAATGAGACAATGTACAATAAGCATCACGATACATATGTGAATCGCTTGAAAGAGAATCCGGGGATCGAGGATGTAGCTTTCGCTATGGAGAAAGTGGGCTCTAAGGACGGGTATAACACGAATGGCGGTAATTATAAGGGTAAGGACTTTCAGTATTTCATAATTATAGCATCTTCCAATTTCTTGCGGGTGATGGGGATTCCGGTTATAGAAGGGAGAGATTTCTCAAAGGCGGACGAACTTTCGGATCATGTGTCTTATATATTCAATCGTACGGCGATGGAGGGGTTGGATATGCAAGTGGGTGACGCGTTCGATAGCTATTCTTCCGGTCATCTTATCGGTTTCTCCGACGATGTGAAATTCACCTCGCTTCGTGGTGGAGAGGATAATATCGCTTTCTTGGTCGGAAACTTTGGTTATTCTTTGCCAATCTCTTATATCCGCTTGAAAGCCGGATCGGACATTCATGCCGTAGTAGGACACATCCAGGAGACGATGAGAGAATTAGACCCTTCCTATCCGTTCAATATCGAGTTCTATGATGAGATCTTTAATCATCTTTACCGGAAAGAGGAGAACCTGCGCGATCTGGTTACGGTCTTTAGTTTACTGGCGATTATTATCTCTTTGGTCGGGGTATTTGGCTTAGTGGTGTTCGAGACTCAATACCGCCGTAAGGAAATAGGTATCCGCAAGGTACATGGAGCTACGGTAGGGGAGATCCTGCTGATGTTTAATAAGGCCTATCTGAGGATTGTAGGTATTTGCTTCGTGATAGCGGCGCCGATCGCTTGGCAGGGCGCGAAGATGTGGCTCGAGGGTTTCGCTTATAAGACTCCGCTTCATTGGTGGGTATTCTTAATCGCCTTATTGATCGTAACCGTAATCACGTTATTGACCGTGAGTTTCCAGAACTGGAAAGCGGCGAACGAGAACCCGGTAAATAGTATCAAGAGCGAGTAATCCACCATCCCATCTTCCACGCCAGCAGCAAGATAAGTAGGGAAAGGACCAAGCAGGCTAATAGCAACCAAACTCCCAATCCGTTTACGAAAAGGATGGGGACGAAGGTGATCAATAAGATCTCTATGGGAGCGATAGGCAGGTAAGCCATCGCATAATCATCCATCGCTTTGCTGGAAAGTTTCGGATCGACGATCCGCAGCAAGGCGATGCCCATGGCCATCGTGCCGGTCCACCATCCCCAAGCGAAAATCATGCGCTCGAACCAAAAGGTCTTGGCTAATCTTCTTCCTAAGAAGAATGTTATGCACCAGACGATCGCCACGCCCGCTATGATGAGTACGATAAGCGGCAAGGCATATTTTACGATCACCCCTAGCTTGATAGACGCTACACCGCAAGCTACCAGCATATCCGTGAAGGAACTGCTCAGCCTCTGGGTCGTCTGCGGACAGATATATCTGGATATGGTTGTTGCGTCGAAGAATTTCTTTAATACTAATCCAATGATAAAGGCACAACTGAAAACAGGTAACTCCAATACCGGATAATACACCTTTACGGTTTGGCTAACCATATATCCCAAAAAAGCCACGACAAACACCAAGGCCACATGGAAAGTCAGCGTATCGATGGATATGGAGGAAGTCGTAGCCTCTCCGATGGAATCCCGCTTATCCTCCGGCAGCAACCCGCTTCTCAACTCATCCGGGAGATCGTCGAAATCCGAGATAAAAGCGGTTTGTTTATGCTTGGCCGCCCATTTGACCATCAGTAAACCTCCGATGATCGAGCAAATAACCCCCACGGTAGCGGTTGTCATGCCTAAACTGCGAGCCTCGTCCCAGCCCAATCCCTCGAACGCAGACCCGATAGCAGCGGCCGTGCCGTGTCCGCCATAAAAGCCTGTCGGCAACATAATGCCGAAAGCGTCATTCAGGTCCGGCCAGATCAGTTTGATCACGTACAATCCGAAAAGGCCTACCAATGCCCATTGCAATAACATACCCACCTGAGCGTACGCCCACATCGGTCCGACTCGTTTCGCTACTTCTTTCATGGAGACGTTCGGGGAAGATAAAGGCAACGCACCGAACACCAAGGCGATAAGGATAGCCGCATAAGTACCTAAGTCATTGGAAAGCGGAATCCACCCCAGTCCATTAGGTCCGAACGCCAGTCCTAGCAAGCCTGCGATCAAGCTGGGGGGTATGAATAATTGTTGTATCAGTTTTACCTTGACTCGTATGAATTTGCCAACCAATAGAAGTATCGAAATGAATCCAAGATCCGTAAAGAGAGTCCAAGGGGTGAACTGTGTTAGGTCTATCATAGTAACTACTTACTTTATGTTCGTTTAAATATCTATTGTACAAATATATTTTATTCTTATGAGAAATACTAGAAATCCAAACGAATTCTATATCTCCATCTCCTTTTTACGATAAACGGAAGGAGAGCAACCCATAACTTTCGTAAACGTACGCGAGAAGTAGGCGGCATCCTCGAATCCCAGATGCGTGGCGATCTCATTCAACTTCATATTCGTTAGCTCGATATATTCACAAGCCTTCTGTATTTTCAAGCGTATGAAGTAATTCATGGGCGAGACCCCGGTCTCGCCAAAGAAGAGAGCAGAGAAGTGAGAAGGGGAATATTTGAAATAAGACGCTAATTCCTTCAAGGTAAGATTCTGCTGGATGTTCTCACGCATATAATGAATAACCCGTGCCGTGAACGGATATTCTTTTTGCGAGGGAATCATGATATGGCGGAATTGCTCCAGATAGATGAAAGAGGCCAGAAAATTGTAAAGGCACATGGAGGAATAAATCATATATTCTTTAATATATCCCATGGAGAAACTGCTATATATCTCCTCAAACAGCCGTAACCGATCTTGTAAACGGGAATATTCATTCGGCGAAATAGTGACCGGAACCGGATGCGACGGCAGGAATTGATCGCGAAGCTTCCCTTGGAAGTGTAACCAGTAAATAGTCCATGGATCTCCCTCGTCTGCCCCGAATGAGTAGGGGATACCGGGAGGGATGATGATATATTGGTATTTCTCCACGGTATATTGTTTACCGAGGATACGATACCATCCTTTTCCCTCCGTACAATAAATAAGCATGGCGTAGTCACAGCCATGTTCTTTTTGGAGAAAATGATATTTAACACGTGGGAAGAAACCGATCTTGCGTACATATAAATTATTGATGAGCGGTTCCCTCCGGTAGCTTGCCAATAGTTCCTCGGGTAAAGAAACGAGCCGTTCTCCCTTAAATCCTTCTTTTATCTTGACCATGATCTATAAATCATAAGATTGTACAAGTAAATCGGAACAAATGTAGTATTCCTTTCTGGATTATTGAAATAATTTTGCCGACATAAATCATAACATAATGCCATGAATAAAATTCTAGTTGTAGTTTCTTTTGTATTTGTATCTTTTTTGTCTTGTACGGGATTAACCGATAGACAGCGATTGGCCAATCAGATATTGTCTGATACGAATTTGTTGAAGGTCGATAGTATGGCTCGTGCTACCATCCGCAATGGTTTTAACGCGGGCAGCGGTTATTCCCAGATATGGGCTCGTGATATGAATACGTTTATAGAGATCGCTTGCGAGGAGAGTGATCCACACGAACTGCGGGAAGCTATCTTATTGTTTTTCGCTCTTCAACAGCCGAATGATGAGATGATCGATGGTTATGTGCTGAAAGAAGATTTTACATAGTATGATGATACGCCTTATTATTCGAATGCCGCTCCGAAACATGTCGCTTTTAAGAATACGGTAGAGACGGACCAAGAGTCTTCCTTGATTCAGATCGTAGGTAAATACATTCGTAAGACGGGTGATCGGGAGATATTGAATGAGAAAGTTGCCGGGAAGACCGTTCTCGAGCGGATGAACGCAATGGTAGATTATCTGATGCGGGAACGATATAATGAGAAATATGGATTGCTTTATGGAGCAATGACCGCTGATTGGGGCGATGTACAGCCGAATGACGATTTCGGATGTGATATGAATGAGCTATCCGATCCGGCCATTGACGTGTATGATAACGCTATGTTTCTTATTGCTTTAGATTATTTATTGGAGATGGCTCCCGATTCTCCGCAAGCTCCTCGTTGGAGAAGTTTACGGGAGGGAATCGCCAAGAACGTACGGACCCATTTATGGGACGAGAAGCGACAGAAATTCATCCCTCATATCTATCCTGAGAAATCGCCGATACCGGAAGGATTCGACGAGCTGGCCATTCATTATCACGGTGGGACGGCTATCGCTATAGAGGCGGGCTTGTTGTCGAAAGACGAGATACGTACCGTAAATGCCCAGATGCTTGAGAATGTTCGCCTGTCGGGTATGCCAAGCATTGGTCTTACCTTATATCCCGTGTATCCGGATGGTTTTTTCCATGGAGGAATGTCAAAGGCTTATCTGTATCAGAATGGCGGGGATTGGACTTGGTTTGGCGGTCGGATGATCCAGCAGCTTGTCGTTAATGGAATGGTTGAGGAGGCTTATGCGGAGATTCATCCGATGATCGAGCGTGTGATCCAAAATGACGGATTCTACGAATGGTATGGCAAAGGCGGTGTCCCCAGCGGCTCTGGTAATTTCAAGGGATCGGCCGGAGTGTTATCTAAGGCGATTGAATTATTAAGGGATTGGGCAGAGAAAAATAAGAGTTAAATACAAGCGTGCAATATTAAATATCAAAAGAGATGAGAAAAAGTAATTATGATAAAATGCCGGTCACCGTTGTAGACGGTACCTTGTGGAAAGGCTGGGAATCGATACGGAAGCGATTGGCGGAGATACATGCAGAAACGAATGGATCACAAGTTTGGGTGGTGGAATGCTACCAAGGGGTTCATCACGAGGAGTTGATGCGTGAACTGCAAGCACTCGCGCCCGATCGTTTTATCAATACGCGAGATTTATTTAAATCGGCAGAAGATATAGAGGCGATGACCTATCCTTATCTGACGGATGACCGGTTGTTTGGCCGCCGGGCTCATTTCTCTTATACGGATTTCTTGGATGAGGAGAAGGTGAACGCCTGCCGGGAGTCCTTGCGTGATGGAAAAGGCTGGACAATCGTTTATGGCCACGCCGCCGCCGAGATCGTTCCCGCTCCGGACAAATTGATCTACGCGGATATGGCTCGTTGGGAGATCCAGATGCGTTCCCGTAGAAAAGAGGTGAACGGGCTAGGTGTGGAAAACCGGGAGGAAGCCCCGTCGTACCATTATAAGCGAGGATATTTTATTGATTGGATTGTTTGCGATAATCTGAAGAAGAAAGTCCTTCCTAAGGTCGATTATTGGTTGGATACCCATATCGTCGGAACACCTAAGATGATTTCCGGGGAGATCTTGAAAGAAGGGTTGGAGAAAACGGCGCATACCCCGTTCCGGGTAGTACCTTTCTTTGATCCGGCTCCTTGGGGCGGCCAATGGATGAAAGAGGTCTGTGATCTGGATAAAAAGCAAGATAACTTCGGCTGGTGTTTTGATTGCGTGCCCGAGGAAAATAGTTTGTACCTGAAAGTTGCCGGAGAGCTGTTTGAGATCCCTTCCAATGACTTGGTATTCTATAAGACGAGAGACTTGCTGGGCGGGCCGGTCGAGGCTCGTTTCGGACAAGATTTCCCGATCCGTTTCGACTTCTTGGATACGATGGGAGGAGGAAACCTAAGTTTGCAAGTGCATCCGGTCACCCAATATATCCGGGATACGTTCGGGATTTATTATACGCAGGACGAGAGCTACTACCTGCTGGATGCCGAGGAGGACGCTACCGTTTATCTGGGATTGAAAACCGGTGTAAATCCGGACGAGATGATCGCTGCCCTAAACGACTCCCAACAGACCGGAAAGCCTTTCGATACGGAGAAATATGTCAACAAATGGCCTGCCAAACGCCATGATCATTATCTGATCCCCGCCGGAACGGTCCATTGTTCGGGAGCTGGTGCCATGGTGCTGGAGATTAGCGCTACTCCAAGTATCTTTACCTTTAAGCTTTGGGACTGGGGCCGCTTGGGATTGGACGGACTGCCTCGACCGATTAATATCGGCCACGGCTCGAAAGTGATCCAATGGGAGCGGCAAACGGAGTTTGTCCGTCATAACTTGATCAACCAAGTGGAGATGATCGCCGAGGGAGACGGTTGGCGGGAGGAGCGGACCGGCTTGCATGAGAACGAGTTCATCGAGACCCGCCGTCATTGGTTCACGGATATCGTGCCTCACAATACGAATGGAGGGGTGCAAGTGCTGAATGTAATCAAGGGAGATGAGTTGATCGTGGAGAGTCCGACAAACGCTTTTGAACCATTCATCGTTCATTACGCGGAGACTTTTATCATTCCGGCTTGCGTGGGTGAATATACGATCCGCCCGTATGGATCGTCCGTAGGTAAATACTGTGGTACTATAAAAGCTTACGTACGATTTAGGCAATAATCACCGTGCCATAGGCATCGCACAACTGTGCCACCCTTGATGGCACGCCAATGCCAACCCTATGGCACGGCTGTGCCACCGTGGTGGCACTGGCGGAACATGGGTAAATAAAGGAATTATGATGTATACAAATGACAATAGAATAGTAATGACATTGGATGCGGGAGGAACGAATTTTGTTTTCTCTGCCATCCAAGGAGGAAAAGAGATAGCCGATCCGGTAGTTCTTCCGGCATGCGCGGATTGTTTAGATAAGTGTTTAGGCAATTTGGTAGAGGGTTTTAAGGCAATTCAGGCAGGCTTGCCGGAAACTCCGGTCGCTATCAGTTTCGCTTTTCCCGGTCCGGCAGACTATCAAGCCGGTATCATAGGCGATTTACCCAACTTCCCCTCTTTCCGGGGTGGAGTAGCGTTAGGCCCGTTTCTGGAAGATATATTCGGGATACCGGTATTTATCAATAACGATGGGAATTTATTCGCATATGGAGAAGCGTTAACCGGAGCCCTTCCGGATATAAACCGCCGTTTGCGGGAGGCAGGAAGCATGAAGCAATATAAGAACCTGCTGGGAGTCACCTTGGGTACCGGTTTTGGTGCCGGGGTTGTCATTAATCAAGAGCTTCTATTGGGAGATAATGCGGCAGGAGGAGATATCTGGTGTTTTCGGAATAAGAAATATCCGGAGTATATCGTAGAGGAGAGTGTCAGCATACGTGCGGTCATGCGAGTATATGCGGAACGATCCGGTGATACGGGAGCGCATACTCCGAAAGAGATCTTTGAGATCGCCGAGGGTATTTGCCCGGGTAACCGGGAGGCTGCTATTACGGCTTTCTCCGAATTAGGGGAGCTAGCGGGGGATGCGTTGGCGTCTGCCATTACTTTAATCGATGGCATCATCGTGATCGGTGGTGGACTATCGGGGGCTTCTAAGTATATTCTCCCTGCTTTGTTGAAAGAATTGAACTCATCTACCGGTATGATGGATGGAAGTCGTTTCGGCCGATTGCAAATGAAAGCTTATCTTTTGGAGGATGCGGAGAGTTTCGCTGATTTCGCTAAAGGAGGAGCTGTCGAGGTACCCATTCCGGGTACCAATCGCAAGGTAGGGTATGATCCTTGTAAACGGATAGGGGTGACCGTAAGTAAACAAGGTGCTAATCGCTCGATCGCTATGGGAGCTTATGTTTTTGCGTTAAACCATCTATCTAAAGGAATATGAGACAAAAATATAGTATAGGACCTGTATGGTTCCTGATGTTTGCGTGTGCTTTCTTCACATCCTGTGTGACACAAGGCAAGAAAGTTCAGCAAGAAGAGCTTAGCCAATATGTAGAACCTCGGATCGGTACGGCGCATTGCCGTTGGTTTCATTTTACCCCGGGAGCGATGCCTTTCGGTATGGCCAAGCCGGCTCCTTCTACGAACGGGCATATCGGGAATAAATCCGGTTGGGAGGCGACCGGTTACGATTATCGGGATCAATCGATCGAGGGTTTCCCCTGCTTGCATGAGTTTCAGATCGGTGGAATCGTACTGATGCCTACGACGGGTCCATTGAAAACAATTCCCGGGGCGGTAGACGACTCGACAGGTATAGGATACCGTTCCCGTTTTGACCGTACGGACGAGATCGCTACCGCCGGTTATTATTCCGTTCTCCTAAAAGATTACTCGATTTGTGCGGAGCTTACCGCTACCCCTCGTGTCGCTATTCAGCGTTATACATTTCCGGCCGGGGAGGATAGCCATATCTTGTTCGATATAGGAAACCGTCAAGGAGAGAGCGGAGCTGTACGGGATGCTGAAATTACTTTTACGGAAGACGGGCGTATCGAGGGCTGGGTGATTACCGAGCCTGAATATGTGAGGAAATATCAACCCGGGGCATCGGTTCCTTTGTATTTCTCGGCGGTGCTGGACAAGGTTCCCGTTGGATTTGGCGCTTTCAACGGAGCGGATATCCGTCCGGATGAACGGAAAGCGACGGGCGTGGGGGCCGGACTTTATCTGACATTCCGTACCCAAGATCAAGAGTCGGTAACCGCTAAAGTAGGTCTTTCTTATACATCCGTGGAGAATGCCCGGTTAAATAGGGAAACTGAGGCCGCTACCCTTACGTTTGACGAGGCAAGGGAAATATCTCGTCAAACATGGGAAGAATATTTGGGACGTATCCGGGTAGAGACTCCAGCGCGAGAGGATAAGGTGAAATTCTATACCGGTTTGTATCACGCTTTATTGGGGCGTGGGTTAGCTAGCGATGTGAATGGCGCTTATCCGAGAAATGATGGCTCGGTAGGACAAATCCCTTTGAAAGACGGGAAACCGGTACATAACTTATACAATACCGATGCCGCTTGGGGAGCGCAATGGAATCTGACACAGGTTTGGGCTTTGGCCTATCCGGAATATTATTCGGATTATATAAGTAGCCATTTGTTGGTGTACAAGGACGCCGGCTGGCTGGCGGATGGAATCGCTAATAGCCGTTATGTCTCCGGGGTTGGTACGAATTTATTAAGTACGATTATCGCTGGCGCTTATCAATGTGGCATCCGGGATTTCGATGTGAATACGGCTTATGAGGCTTGCTTGAAGAATGAGTTGGATGGGGAGAATCGTCCGTTGGGCGCGGGAAAGATCGATACCCGTTATTTCGTGGAATATGGTTATGTACCTCATTTGGATAAAGGGGACGGGCCGGACGAGGCTTTCATGTTTTCCGCTTCCCATACCTTGGAATATGCTTATAGTGCGTGGGCCGTGGCCCAATGGGCGAAGCAACTGGGTAAGACGGACGATTATAACCGTTTGATGGACTTATCGAAAGGCTGGGAGCGTATCTATGACCCTTCCTGTAATTTTGTCCGTCCTAAAAAGAAGGATGGTACGTTTATCGAGGACTTCAATCCGATGCAAGTATGGCGCGGATTCCAAGAAGGTAACGCTTGGCAATATACATTCTATGTACCGCACGACGCGAAAGGCTTGGTCGCAAAAGTAGGTGCGGACGTGTTTAACCATCGGTTGGATAGTATCTTCACGGTGTCTCGTAAATTAATCTTTAGCGGAGGCACGGAAGTAGGGGCTTTCGCCGGTTTGCAAACCTTGTATAACCAAGGAAATCAACCTTGTTTGCACATCTCTTGGATGTTCAACGAGGCCGGTCGTCCCTCGCTTACGCAAAAATGGGTGCGGGCGATCTTGAATGAGTTCTATGGTACGGATGGCATCCACGGTTATGGCTACGGACAAGATGAGGATCAAGGCCAGCTCGGGGCTTGGTACGTGATCTCTTCCTTAGGCTTATTCGATATGAAAGGCTTGACGGATCAAGCGCCTTCTTTCGCTTTGGGTAGTCCTTTGTTCGATAAGATTACGATCCGGCTGAATGACCGCTATTATAAAGGGAAGGAATTCGTGATCGAGACTCGTAATAATAGTAAGCAAAATGATTACGTGCAATCCATGGACTTAAACGGGAAACCATTGACGGATACTCGTATTCCTTTCTCGGAGATTGTTCAAGGTGGACATTTGGTTTTAGAAATGGGTAACCAACCAAAAGATCGATATGAGAACTAAAAGTACGAACTCCGCTATATTCCCGATCCTTTTCGGCTTTTTCGTGATGGGATTCGTGGATGTCGTGGGAATTGCCACGAATTATGTGAAGATGGACTTTGGTTTGTCCGATACGTTGGCGAACCTATTGCCCATGATGGTCTTTCTTTGGTTCGCCCTGTTCTCTGTCCCTACCGGTATCTGGATGGGACGGCACGGGCGTAGGAATACGGTGGTCGTAGCCTTGGCTATCACAACCTTGGCGATGCTGATACCTCTATTCTTCTATGACTTTGCTTGTATCTTGTTTGCGTTCGCTTTGCTGGGAATTGGAAATACGATCTTGCAAGTGTCCTTGAATCCGATGGTAGCGCGGGTGGTAAATCCGGATAAAGTAACGAGCGTGCTTACTTTAGGGCAGTTTATTAAGGCGGTATCTTCCTTCTTAGGGCCGATTATTGCAGGTATAGCTTCTTCTTTCTGGGGAGATTGGAAGTTGATATTCATTGTCTATTCGGTGACTACCTTGTTATCTATCATCTGGTTGATAACGACTATTCCGGGTAAAGAGGAAGGAGAGGGGCAAGAAGCCTCGTTCGCCTCTACGTTAGCTTTATGTAAAGATGCTAGGATACGGATGCTTTTCTTGGGGATTCTGTGTATTGTCGGGATCGATGTCGGTCTGAATACGACGATCCCTAAGCTATTGATGGAAAAGTTATCCATGCCGTTGCAAGAGGCCGGATTAGGGAGTAGCCTTTATTTCGCCGCTCGTACCGGAGGCTCTTTCCTGGGGGCTATATTGTTGGCGAGGATCTCGTCACGACCCTTCTTAAGGGGGAGCATGCTTATCGCTATCCTTGCTTTCGTAGGATTGCTTATCTCGGATAGCTTGTGGGGCATGGGCGTTATGATCGTACTGGTTGGCTTGGCTTGCTCGAATGTGTTTTCGATCCTGTTCTCTTTTGCGTTGGAACATCGGCCGGAGCAATCGAACGAGGTCTCGGCCTTGATGATTATGGGTGTATCAGGAGGCGCTTTGATTACGCCTTGTATGGGAGGCATAGCCGATATGTTCGGACAGGTAGCCGGCTTGATGCTATTATTAATATGTATGTTGTATATAGGACTTATATCAATAAAAACACGATAAGATGAAAAAAAGAACTTATTTATCAGCAGGATTGGCTTTGTTGATCGGGACATTGTCGGTTCATGCGTCTCCGGGATTATCGGATGTCAAGAGCCGTGTATTACCGGCGGTTTATAAATCGAAAAACGGACTGACCCAAAAGGTCGAGATCTCCGTAAAACATGAAGGAGAACCTTCTACAGTGACGATCCATTTAGGCGAGCAAAGCCATAAAGAGAAACTGGTGTCCGGGGATAATGTATTCCGAATCGAGATACCCGAGGTTAGCACGACTCGCCAATTACCGTTGACGCTGACAAGTGGGAAAGAGAAAGAGGAAAGTACGGTTACCGTAAAACCGGTTCGCCATTGGCAGATGAATATGGTGCAACACACCCATACGGATATCGGTTATACCCGTTCCCAAATGGAAATCTTGGCAGAACAGCTTCGATACATTGATTATGCGTTGGATTATTGTGACGCTACGGATAATTATCCGGATTTCGCTAAGTTCCGTTGGACTTGCGAGATCGCTTGGGCGGTTAGCGAATATTTGAAATGTCGTCCTGCGGAACAGATCGCTCGCTTGAAGCAACGGGTAAAGGAAGGCCGTATTGAATTAGCAACGATGTTCTTGAATTTTGACGAATTACCGGATGAGCAGACACTTGCCGCTTCTCTTTATCCGATCAAGCAATTCAGGGAAAATGGGATGCGTGCCGAGGTAGCTATGCAAGACGACGTGAATGGTATCGGTTGGTGTTTCAGCGAGTATTTCGCAGATGCCGGCGTGAAATATGTGAATATGGGAACCCATGGTCATCGAGCGTTGATCTGCTTTGATAAACCTACGGTGTTTTGGTGGGAATCACCTTCTGGGAAGAAGGTCTTGACTTATCGTGCGGAGCATTATCACTATGGTAATTTTTTCGGGATTCATACAGATAACTTTGACCAGTTTGAGGAGCGTGTTTTAACTTATTTAGGTGAAATGGAAGCGAAAAATTATCCGTATGATATATTAGCGGTGCAGCATTCGGGATATCTTACGGATAATGCGCCCCCTTCGACTAAAAGTTGCGAGATGTTACAGAAATGGAATGAGAAGTATGAATGGCCGAAATTACGCACGGCGGTAGCCAGTGAGTTTTTTAAGACGGTAGAGAGCCAATATGCGGATCATATTCAGACTATTCGTGGAGCTTGGCCGGATTGGTGGACGGATGGTTTCGCTTCCGGTGCCCGTGAAGCCGCCATATCTCGTGTGACTCATTCGGATATTATCGCGAATCAAGCCGGATTGTCATTTGCTAAAATGCTAGGCGCTCAATTGCCGAAAGACATCAATGATCGGATTCAGGACATCAACAAAGCTCTTTTGTTCTATGATGAGCATACTTTCGGGCATAGCGAGAGCGTACGTAACGCTTATGGACTGGAAACTTGGGAACAACGCTCCTTGAAACAATCGTATGCGTGGGAAGCCTATCGCCATTCCGGTTTGCTGGGAGAGGCTACTATGGGTATATTACAATCATTCGTGCCTAAAAGCGACGTTCCGTCTATCGCTGTATTCAATACGCTCAACTGGAGTTATAGCGGTATCGCTAAAGCTTATGTCGATCATCAGATTCTTCCGAAAGACAAGGCTTTCGAGATCGTGGATGCGGCTGGCAACGTAATTCCCGCACAAGCTGGCGAAAGCCGTTCCGACGGTACCTATTGGAGCTTTTACGTGAAAGATGTCCCGGCCTTGGGATATGCGCAGTATTATATAAAAGTAAAGGATGCGCCACGTCCGGAAATACAGGGCGCAACGGAATTAAAAGAGACACATGTGGAGAATCCTTGGTATGCCATCGACTTCAATACCCGTAAAGGTACGATTCGTAAATTATATGATAAGGATTTGAACAAACAATTGGTTACGCCGGATGCGGAATGGGAGATGGGAGAGTTTATTTATGAGATTATCGATAGCCGTCATCCGATGGAACAATATCGTGCTCCCCAATTCCTCCGCCGTCGTCCCGAGAAGATGCGTTTCGAGAAATATGAGAAAGGCGATGTTTGGGATACATATCGTTTTCGGGGAGAGACAGTAGCGGGACGTGAGCCGAATAATTTGATGGTGGAATTCCGTGTATTTAACGTAACAAAGAAAATCGAGGTAGTTTATCGCTTGCGTAAAAAAGCGGTAACAGATCCGGAAGCGGTTTATATCGCTTTCCCGTTTGAGGTTGAAAGCGGTAAGATCCATTTGGATGTACCCGGCGGATCGATTGAGGCGGGTGTAGACCAAATCCCGGGCTCCTCTAACGATTGGTACACGGTGCAAAACTTCGCTACGGCTCGTAATGGAGAGTCACAGGTCGTGATGGGTAGCCAAGAAATACCATTAATGCAATTTGGGGCGATCAATACGGGGCGGTATAAGGCCGGAGCCGTACCTCAGTCCACGAATATGTATTCATGGCCGATGAACAACTATTGGGTAACCAATTTCAATGCGGACCAAATGGGAGAGATGCAATGGAGTTACTTCATCAACTCTTCGAAAGACAACACTATTGAGTATGCGACTAAGTTCGCTTGGGAAAACCGGATTCCGTTCTTGACCCGTGTTTTGCCTGCCGGAGATAAAAAGGTGGAGCCTCTTCAATCGGCTTCCATTTTCAAGATCGTACCGGAGAATTTGTTGTTGGTAAACATGAGGCCTGTGGAAGGCGAGAATGCTGTTATGCTTCAATTGCGTGAGATAGGCGGGAAGCCAGCTACTTTCTCCGTAACTTCAGATAAAATTAATTTTGTGAAAACTACGGTTTGTGATGTCGTTGGAGACCCAGTTTCGGGGAATCCGTTGAGTTTCGCTCCGTGGGAGAATAAGTTTATAAAATTATCTTGGTAGCATGGTAGGGGCGGGGTTTGCCCGCCCTTATCCAGTTTGTCTTATGTTTGTATATTGAATGTTTTGATAGGATTTAATCCCAAATAAATCGGTATTATTCTAAGCAGAAGACTTGCTTGTGTTAGAGTGATGGGTGAAGAGTGTCATGAGAGACTCTGTTTCGGGTAATGCCTTATTGGATTTCAAGCCTTGTGGGAATAAGTCTATGGCGCTTTCTTGGTAGAAAGATTGTAGATAATGTGGTTCTTCTTTTATTTATAAAGGAAGGCTAAATTTTTTTATATTATCCAGTCTCTGAATATATTATCTGTTTTTTTCATAGAAGCCATACTAGTGCCATTTTCGCCTAGCCTTGAATCTTAATAAATTTAACATTTGTTTATTGTAACCAATTTAAAGTGTTTTTACTGTTAATATTTGATAGTTAATTATTTATGTGATAGAAAGACGATGATACTATTGTAAGTCCGTACGGAACAATATATTTTTAGTACATTTAAGGGCTGATATTCTTGGTTTCAAGGGGTGATTTGTGATAAATGTGTCATTTTTATTAAAAAAATACTATAGATTTAAGTCTAGTTTACAAAAAAAGTTATACATTTGCCCAGTTTTTAATGATATAGACCATGAATGGCGCACTAGTTCCGTACGAACTATGTCCATCTATAACGATAAAAATTACATAGACAATGTAATCAATCTAAACTTAATTAAAAAACAAAGCAAAATGACAAAGAATGAATCTAAGCTATTATCCATTCAGGGGATAGCTAAAGCCTCAGCGTTCTGTTTGCTGCTTTCTGCCTTCTCTGTAAACGCCGCTATGGCCGCTCCCGCTCCCGCAGGCACGGTTGATGAAGTAATGGCAGTGCAGCAAGGCAAGAAAGTAACAGGTGTGGTTGTTGACGGTACAGGTGAGCCTGTTATTGGCGCTAACGTGGTGGTGAAAGGCACTACAAACGGTACGATCACTGATTTCGATGGAAATTATACGATCGAGGGTGTGCCCGCCGACGGAGTTTTGGTGATTTCCTATATTGGTTATTTATCTCAAGAGATCCCTGTAGGCAACCAATCTGCAATCAATGTTACATTGAAAGAAGATACACAGACTTTGGATGAGGTAGTAGTAGTAGGTTACGGTACGATGCGTAAATCGGATGTAACAGGTTCTATTTCTACAGCTAAAGGAGAAGAGATGTTAAAAGCTCAAAACTTTAGTGCATTGGATAACTTGCGTGGTAAGGCTGCCGGTGTAAATATCTTCTCTAACTCTAGCCAGCCGGGTGCTTATGGTAGCCGTGTTGTTATCCGTGGTCAAGCGACAATTAATGCCTCTTCTGATCCGTTGTATGTTGTGGACGGCGTAGTAATGGAGAACTTCTATTTGATGAACCCGAATGACATCGAGTCTATGGAGGTATTGAAAGATGCTTCCGCTACCGCTATCTATGGTGCTCGTGGTGCCAATGGTGTTATCATGGTTACTACGAAACGTGGTAACAAAGAAGGTGGAACGAAGGTTAGCTACTCTGGTTCTGTAAGCTTGGCTCATCGCGCTCGTAAGATGGATACGATGAATGCGCAGGAGTGGTGCGATGCTTTTATGCAAGGTATTGAGAATGAGAATAGATGGGGATCTGATAAGGATGGCAATCCATTTAACTGGTCTACTAATCGTGCGGATTGGTTTACAGATCGTCGTTTCTTCGATTCTAACGGTAATCCTCTTTATGATACAGATTGGCAAGATGAGGCAACTCGTACAGCGATCTCTCATAACCATCAATTGAATGTTCAGCAAGGTGGCGAGAAATCATCTATGGGTGCATTTTTGAACTATACTGATAACCAAGGTATCATGTTGAATACCTATTCAAAACGTTTGAATGCAAAGATCGCTTATGATGCGAATCCTACAACATGGTTATCTACAGCGATCAACTTGGCGGTGAACCATACTTGGGGTAACTCTACTCCAGAAGACGGTGGTGGACAGGATGCTCGTCGTACTATGATTGAAATGGTTCCTTGGATGCCGGTTCAATATAATGGCAAATATACCTCCACCAATACTCCAGAAGGGATGCCAATGGACTTTGAGGCAATGTCTAACCCTGTTCATATCTTGAAGACCTATAAGAATATGAACTATAATACAAAAGTATTCGGTAATGCAGCCTTGACATTCCATATCATCGAAGGTTTGGATTTGAAGACTCAATTCGGTGTTGACGCTAACTTTAAGACTTTGCATAAATATATGCCAAGTGACTTGGTGAATTTGGCATATGACCAACATGGACGTGCTGAAAGATATCATGCAAATACTCTTTATTGGCAGGAAGAGACTTACTTGACTTATAATAAGACGATTGGCGAGCACCGTATCAACGCTATGGCCGGTTTGTCTTGGCAGGAGCGCAAGTATGATTATTCTAGAATGTATACAGAAAACTTCACTACCGATTTCTTTGAGGACTTCAATATGGACGCAGGTACGAAGCCTGATGCTCCGAAGACTTATTGGGAACGTTGGGCTATGAACTCCTATTTCTTACGTTTCGCTTATACATTCAAGGATCGTTACTCCGCTACAATTACTGGTCGTTATGACGGTTCTTCTAAGTTTGGTAAGAATAATAAATATGCGTTCTTCCCATCAGCGGGTTTGGCTTGGAACATCACGCAAGAAGACTTTATGTCTGATCAAAATACGATCAGCAACTTGAAGTTGCATACCAGCTACGGTTTGACTGGTAACTCTGAGATTGGTGTTTACAAATCTTTAGCAACAGTTAAGAGCGAAACGTTATTATTGAACGGAACACGTAATTCCTATTCTTATTTAAATAGATTGCCTAACTCTGATCTGAAATGGGAGAAAACCGCCCAGTTCGATATAGGTTTCGATTTAGGTTTGTTCAATAATAGAATTACGTTAGATGCTTCTTATTACAACAAGAAGACTTCTGATCTGTTATTGGATGCTCCGGTTCCTCATACAACAGGTTTCGAGACTGTTTATAAGAATATCGGTTCTATCCGTAACCAAGGTTTGGATCTGATGTTATCTACTCGCAATATTGATACAAAAGACTTCACATGGACAACATCCATCAATGCTAACTTCAATAAAAATAAGATCTTATCTTTGGGTGACAATGACGAGGATATCTTGAAAAACGAATGGGTGAGCGGTGCTTCTATCTTGCGTGTAGGCGAAAGCGTAGGTAGTTTCTATGGTTACAAACGTTTAGGCGTTTATACAATAGAAGATTATGAAGCTGGTAACTGCCAGAAGAAACAGATCGGTCGTGCGAAACGTTCTTCTGAGCGTGAGATCATAGGTAAAGGTGTACCCGATTGGACTGGATCTATGATCAATACATTACGTTACAAGAATTGGGATTTCACTTTGGATTTACAATTTGTCGCTGGTGTTCAGACCTTGCAACAGTTCTATCACTCTACATATGACCGTTTCGGACAGACTAACGGCTTGACAAATATCTTGTATGACGCATATAATGGAACGAATCCTAATTCTATGCAGCAAGCTATCTGGTTGTTCAACGGTGGTCACGCAGGACAGGATACTTTGACAGACTCTCAATGGGTGGCTAATGGTTCTTATTTACGTGCGAACTTAATCCAGTTAGGTTATACTTTTGACTCAAATCAATTGGCAAAGACTCCGTTTAGTAGCTTACGCCTATATTTGAATGTGAACAATGCGTTCTTGATTACAGCGAAAGACTTTAATGGGTACGATCCTGAAAGTACATCTCAGATCTCTACATCTAACGGTTCAGTATCTCCAGAACAATTTGGTCAGAATATGGCCTTCTTCTCTTATCCGAGAGCTAGAACGTTTACGTTGGGTGTAAATGTAATATTTTAATTAATTAAATTATTCAGAAAATTGCAATGAAAAAAATATTAACAACAGCTATTTTATGTGCGGGATTGGTAGGATTTACCGCATGTGACAGTTTTTTGGATGAGGATCCGAAGTCGTCCTTGACTTTGGATACCTATTATAAGACAAGTGCTGATATTATTGGCAATGTCAATTATCTATATCGTGATGGTGCTCCTGATAAGATGGGTAATATGACTGGTGCTTATAGAGGTTCTAGCTTGTCTGTAATGAACATGGTAACTGGTTATTTCGTGAATGAATATGAAGGTCAGGAAGTAGACTGTTCCTATGCTCGCCAGTTGACTCGTCAGGACTTTACGCAATCTTGTTGTAATTATTTGACTAATGACACTTGGAAAAGTTGTTATAAGTCGATCAATGTAGCGAACGCAGTTATCAAGTATGTTGATGGTGTGGAAATGGATAATCAAGCTCAGTATAAAGCAGAGGCTCGTTTCTTCCGTGCATTGAACTATTTCTATCTTGTAAAAATGTTTGGTGATGTTCCAATGGTTACAGAACCTACAGAAGATGCTACTTTGGTTGAATATCCGACTCGTACGGCTGCATCGGAAGTTTTCAATACAGTTATCATTCCTGATTTACAGTTTGCTGTAGAGAATTTACCTAATGCTACTTTTGCAGGAAATAGTCACCGTGTGACAAAATATGCGGCTGATATGTTGCTGGCCGATGTTTACATGAGACTAGGAGAGTACGCTAATGCGGTTACTCCATTGAAAGATGTAATCAATAGCGGAAAATTCGCTTTGGCTACTAACGATAACCTTGCGGAAGGTAGTGCGTTCAATAAGTTACGTACAACAGATGATCTGCCAGAGGTTATTTATGCCCGTGAATATGACGCAGCTATTTCTCCTAACGGTAATATCCCGGTTCACGCATTCAATTTGATTTCTCCGACATTCTTCGCTAATTCTTCTACTGGAAACAAATACTCTTTGTGGGTAAATGTGTATGGTGTTAGCGAGCGTTATTTGAATGTGTATGGTGAGAAAGACTTGCGTGCCCAGATGAATCAGTTCTTCCATCGTACATATACGCATCCTGTTGATGGAACAACTCTGGATATGAAGATGCTTTGTAACTGGTACTGGTATGATGAGACTGCTATCTTAGAGACTGGTAAGGGTACGAAAGACTGGAACTTCTATCGTTATGCTGAAACATTATTATCTGCCGCTGAAGCTATCGCTCAGTCTAGTGGGGTAAACGCTGAGGCTGCCGGCTATTTGGCACAAGTTAAGGCACGTGCTAACATGGAAGGTAAGGATGTTTCTACAATCGCTTCCGAGCTTCAAAGATTAGGCAAGCAAGCTTTTATTGAAGAGTGCTGGAAAGAGCGTTTACGTGAGTTCCCATTGGAAATGAAGATTTGGGATGACTGTGTTCGTACAGGTAAATTCCCTCAAATCTCCGCTACAAACAAAGGTGAGGTTCAATTCGTTGATTTAATTGGCGCTAAGAATGGTAGCGGTGCTACATTCAAGGCAACAGACTTATACTGGCCGATCCCTGTAAACGAGATCCAACGTAATCCGAATTTAACTCAGAATGAGGGATATTCAGCGAAGTAATTACTTTTTATTTCAATAACTGATGGCTGAAAGGGAAGGATGAGTGATTATTCTTCCCTTTCTTCCTTAATACAAGAACCCCATCATCCATAACGGGATCTTATTTTTATATCATCCGCAACGATAAAACCGTCCGGTATCCCTTCTATTGGTGAGTACCTTTTTCGTTTGCCACCGATCTCGAACGTATAAATTCCATCCACTAAAAAATCGTTGGCTTCGCTCATACTTTACAAATTTATCCTTTCTATTTTATCTGTAATACTCGGATGTAAATCTAAGGTTGTTACTTGGTGAGACTTTTTCAATTGGTTCGCAAAGAACGTCTCCCGCATGTTGCCGATATTCGCTTTCAAAGGCGAGAGGATATACATCAGATTTCTATTTTTCAAGTAGATATTGTCCGGCTTTTGCAGGCGAGAGATACCAAAAGTAGAAACAGTTGTAGGTCAGCTTACTTTCTGCCAATACGTTTAGATAAGTCAATAAAACGTTTCTCGTGATACTAATCCATTCGCAGAGCTTACTGATATTCGGGATAAAAGGGGCCGGTAAAGATAATTTGCAGTTCTGGCATATCATCGTATATATTCTTCAACTCTTGGCTTTACTGGGGGGATTTATGTACCTCATCCAAGTGTAAGCGTGTTCCTCCTCGTTTCACGAAACGATCCGCAAAGTCATATAATGTATTGTCAGAGAAATAGATACTATCTAAGCTGACATATATGGTTCGTTCGTCTTGCGGAAAATTTCGCTTGATATGCTGTTGCGGTACACTCCCCGAGCACCTCTTATACCGATCAACCGGGCATCCCGATTAATCTCGTACACCGTGCTTCTAATAAAGGCGGTAGAGGTAAATCGCAACTTCTTTCGATACATCTCTATCAATCGCTCCATAATCGTACTTATATATATGCAAATATAACAAATTGTTTATAGCAGAGAGCAATTTTGGGCGTTTTTTGTTTACAGAAGGAAGCAATTGCTTATCCTCTAGCCTGTGTCAAAGTAAAGGATGTTTATGAAGTACTAGTGACTTGGCAAAGTAATATATACTGCGTGGGCAAAATAAGTATATATCCTTTGAGTAAGTCAGTAGTACTGCTCAGAAAATCATTCTTTTTTCTTCACCTTCCAACCGTCCTTCTAACTTAGCAGAATCCAGTATGTCATTTCTTGCTCTTTTGTTTTCATAGTTGAAAGTGAATAATAAGACAACCAAACCAAAATTCTGTATATTATACATTGTTTCATGCAACTTGCTGACTAATCAAGCTACCAAAAAGAGAGGGAAGGATGATCGCTCATTCCCTCCCTCTCTAGCCATCAGTTATTGAAATTTATTATTGAACGGCATAACCCTCATTTTGAGTCAAACTCGGGTTACGTTGCATCTCGTTCAAAGAGATCGGCCATAACAAGTCGGAAGACTTGAAGGTCGCGCCGGAAGCGTTCTTTGCGCCAACTAAGTCAACGTATGTAACCTTACCCTTCTCTGTAGAAGAGATTACAGGGAACTTACCTGTACGCAAACAGTCATCCCAAATCTTGAATTCCAACGGGAACTCACGCAAACGCTCTGTCCAGCATTCCTCGATAAAGGCCTGCTTACCTAATTTCTGAAGATCGGCAGTAATTGCGGCTACCGTCTTACCTTCCATGTTTGCACGAGCCTTAACTTGTGCCAAATAGCCGGCAGCCTCAGCTGTTACACCTTGAGACTGAGCGATAGATTCAGCAGCGTCAAGCAAAGCCTCTGCGTAACGGAAGATATCACGGTCTTTCGTAGAACGTCCTGTGTTCAACAAAGCGTCCTCATCATACCAGAACCAGCAACCACAAGCATTCTCAGGAGCCGTCCAAGTCTTGCCATTATCCGGATTTGTATAATTCCAATGGAAGAATTGATTTGGCTGGATACGTAAGTCGTTTGCCGCATACACGTTCAAGAATTGATTCGTTGGCCCGTATGTACGCTCAAAGATAGAATACGTACCAAATATAGCTGTAGCCGCTGAGTTGAACGCATAAGTAGGCCACCAACCACCGTTACTGATCGTTGCGTTGTACTCATAAGAATAGATAGACTCAGCCAAACCGTCTGTCGTACGGATCTTATTATAGGCAGAACCCAATGCTAAATCATCGTTGGTTGCCAAAGCATGCGGAGAATCGATCACCGTCTTTACCGCAGAAGCAGCGTCGGCATACTTACCTTGTTGCATATAAACGGAAGTCAAAACCATAGCGGCAGCATACTTCGTGATACGGTTACTATTGTTGTAGAAAGTAGCAGCCGGCAAAGCATTAACGGCATCCTTCAAGTCGGATTCGACCTGAGCATATACTTGCTCTACAGAAGCACGCTCCAAATACATGTTCTCCATAGATTCGTACGGCTCTACTGTCAATGGAACACCACCAAAGATCTTCACCAAGTTGAAGTAGTTCCAAGCTCTAAAGAACTTTGCCTCACCGATCAAACGATTTGCCAAAGACTGATCCATTGAGATCTCGGGGATATACTTGATAGCGCCATTAGCTACGTTGATAGCCTTGTAGCAATCATCCCATATACCGTCAATAGTTACGGAAACAGTCATCGTATTCTGCTGACGAGTCAACTCGCGAGAATATTTACAAGTCAGCTCCTGACCTTCATAACTGTTTGTAAAGTAACCGGTCAATTGTCCTGTGATAGAGGCAAACGGACCTACGTAAGCACTACCCGCACCTGTGAGCTTACTTGAAGCTCCCGTACGATACAAATAGTTCACGTTAGCCTGAGCTTGAGCCTCTGTCTGGTAATAATCCGGGGCTGTCAACGATGACTTCGGTTTCTCTTCCAAGAAATCATTACATGCGCTGAACCCGGTTAAACAAGCGCATGCAATCGCTACTGTCAATATTTTTTTCATTTCTAAAAATTCTACTGATTAAATGAATTAAAATGTTACATTAACACCGAACGTGAAAGTTCTCGCTCTTGGATAAGAGAAGAATACCATGTTCTGACCGAACTTATTACTATCACCCTGCGATGTACCCTCAGGATCGTAACCTGTGAAATCGCTAGCAGTAATCAAGAATAAGTTATTCGCACTTGCGTACAAACGCAAAGCAGACAAACCGATCTTGCTAATCACGTTTGAGTCAAAAGTATAACCCAATTGCAACATGTTACAACGCAAGTAAGAACCATTGGCGATCCATTGAGAATCTACTGTCGTATCCTGACCTGCATGGCCTGAGTTACACAAGTAAACAGCCTGTTGCATCGTGTTCGGGTTCGATCCGTTATATGCGTCATATAAAATATTGCTCAAACCATTCGTGATACCGAAACGGTCGTAAGTAGAGTGGTAGAACTGTTGCATGGTCTCAACACCCCATACGAACTGCAAGTCCATCGTCAAATCGAAGTTTTTGTAAGAGAAGTTGTTGATCCAGCTTCCAGTCCAGTCCGGCATACCTTTGCCGATGATCTCTTTCTTATCCGTACGTTTCGCACGACCGATCTGGTTCTTCTCGCACAAGCCGTTATTGAAATCTTCCTCCGTATAAACACCCAAACGTCTGTAGCCATAGAAAGAACTCATGTTCTCACCTACACGCAAGATACTTTCAGAACCACCTACCCAGCTGTTCATCTCGATATCCTCATTATTGTCGCCCAACTGAAGGATCTTGTTCTTGTTGAAGTTTAAGTTAATCGTAGAACTCCAATTGAAGTCTTGTGTCTGAACTGGGCGTGCGCTGATCATTAAGTCCATACCTTGGTTTCTTACAGAACCGATATTCTTATACACTGTCGTGAAACCTGTAGTGTGAGGAATCGGGCAATCCAACAATAAGTCGGTTGTCTTCTTGTTATAGTAAGCTACATCGAAAGACAAGCGGTTCTGCCAGAATCCAATCTCGAAACCAACATCAAACTGACCAGTCTTCTCCCATTTCAAATCCGGGTTCGCCATAGAGCTGATGTAAGAATACGGAGCGCGAATATCGTTGATCAAAAGCGTACCAGAAGAAACACGAGCCAATGACCGATAAGTGTCAATCTCGGAGTTACCAGTCAAACCGTAGCTAGTGTGCAACTTCAAATTGCTGATCGTGCTTTGATCTTGCATGAAATCCTCTTGAGAGATATTCCAAGCCAAACCTGCAGATGGGAAGAACGCATACTTGTTGTTTTCACCAAACTTAGAGGAACCATCGACACGACCTGTTACGGTTGCGGAGTAACGATCTTTATATGTATAAGCGAAACGCAAGAAATAAGAGTTCATCGCCCACCGATCGTAAGAAGACTCAGGAGATGCCGGAGTTGTACCTGCGGACATATTATTGTCCTCAAAGAAATCATCCGAGAAACCTTCTGTTCGTGCCTTATTCCACTTTTGCACACGCTCTTGCCAAGACAAACCAGCCATAGCGTTGATACGATGATCACCGAATACCTTATTGTAAGTCAAGTAAGTCTCCTCCTGCCAATAAAGTGTATTCCAATTTTGGTACTCAGCCCAACCATTCGGCATGGAGATGTTGTTCAAATCGATAGAAGAATAACCTCTATACGTTTTATTATGATGGTCAAGACCTAGTTGAGTCTTCAAATCCAAACCTTCAGCCAAGTGGAATGTCAAAGCGGCGTTACCAAACACCTGCGTGTTGTAGCGCATACGTTTTTGCATATCCAAGATCATGACTGGGTTAGACATACCCTCAAAGCCTAATACATCACCAATGGAAGAAGAGGTAGAAGTGGTATATTTACCATTCTTATCGCGAATCGGCATCCAAGGAACCATCTCGATCATGGTACGACGAGCCTCTTGGCCACCACCATCCTCAGGCGTATAACGCCCCCATGTATGGTTAACCAATACATTGACTGCCGTAGACAACCACTTCGTAGGATTTGCGTCGTATGCCAACTTCGCATTAATACGCTTATTATACGTATTGTTTACAATACCCTGTTGATCCGTATAGTTCAAGAAAGCACCCATTGAAGAGCTCTTACCCGCTTGTTGGATATTCAACTGATGGTTGTGAGAAACCGCGGTACGAGTAGCCTCATCTTGCCAATTCGTATCATACAGAGGATTACCGTTTGCATCAAAGAAATCTGAATCATTAAACCAATCAGCACGGTTCAAAGACCAATTTTTACCTTGCCACTTATTCTCGTTTTCCAGACCAATCATGAATGCGTCACACCACTCTTGGGCGTTCATCGTATCCATCTTACGAGCGATATGGCTTGCGCTGACAGATCCTTGATAGCTAACCTGTACACCTTCACCATCTTTCTTACCACGCTTCGTAGTTACCATGATAACACCATTGGCACCACGAGCACCGTAGATAGCGGCAGCGGAAGCATCTTTCAAGACCTCCATAGACTCGATATCATTCGGGTTCACCAAGTCGAAGTTCTCCATAACAACACCGTCTACCACATATAGAGGGTTTGAAGAAGCGTTGATAGTAGCCATACCACGGATAACGACACGGTTAGAATAAGCACCCGGCTGGCTGGAGTTTGAGAAGATGTTTACACCAGATACCTTACCGCGCAAGTTGTCTAGCGCACTAAAGTTTTGATTCTTTGTCAAGTCGTCTCCTTTAGCCACACCGATAGAACCGGTCACGTCTGACTTACGCATCGTACCATAACCTACAACTACAACCTCGTCCAAAGTTTGAGTGTCCTCTTTTAAAGTTACTTTTATTGAAGATTGATTTTCCACCGGGATCTCTTGGGACAAATAACCGATATAGGATACCACCAAGATGTCATTTGCGGACACGCCTTCCAACGAGTAATTACCGTCGAAGTCCGTGATCGTACCATTTGTAGTGCCTTTCACCACCACGTTAGCGCCAATAACAGGCTCACCAGCACCATCAACAACCATACCTGTCACTTTCTTACCCTGCTGTACGACCATCACTTCATCAACCGTACCTGCGGAAGCGGGAACGGCCATAGCGGCGTCTACAGAGAAGGCAGAAAGCAGCAAACAGAACGCTGAGGCTTTAGCTATCCCTTGAAGGGATAATAGCTTAGATTCATTCTTTGTCATTTTGCTCTTGTTTTAAATTAAGTTTAGATTGATTACATTTATATGTAATATTATATTGTAGAATAGACATAGTTCGTACGGAACTCGCATGTGATATTTAATCTTTTTCGGGAATGATAAAAGTGCGATGAATAGGGCATGATCTAGCTCATTGGATTTCTTTTTTCTAATTCTTTTTGTTAGATTTGCACCTAGATTCGTATAATGCCAGAAATTCATAAGAAAGAAAGGGATATTTCTAAATAAATGACACGAGAATCACTTTCTATTCATGTTAATTAAATGGATATTTGTAGTCCAACTATGAATATAAAACACAAAAACGGATAAATTATATTATTAATTAAATAGCTATATCATGAAGAAAAAAAGCGTTTGGGCTTTAGCTTTAGCGGCGATGTTGATGTGGGTGGGAAAACCTGCGGTAGCGGCTGTGAATGAGGCTTTTGATCCAGTAGAGTATGTAAACCCGCTAATGGGTACGCAATCTTCTTTTGAGTTGTCTACAGGAAATACCTATCCGGCGATCGCTCGTCCGTGGGGTATGAATTTCTGGACTCCTCAGACAGGAAAGATGGGAGATGGATGGCAGTATGTATATACGGCTAACAAGATCCGTGGCTTTAAACAGACCCATCAGCCAAGCCCGTGGATCAATGATTACGGACAATTTGCAATCATGCCGGTGGTTGGTAAACCGGAATTCGACCAAGATAAACGTGCGAGCTGGTTCTCGCATAAAGGAGAGATCGCCAAGGCTTATTACTATAAGGTATATCTGGCGGAGCATGACGTGGTAACGGAATTAACGCCGACAGATCGTGCCGCTATGTTCCGTTTCACTTTCCCGGAAAACGAGCATTCTTATATCGTGGTGGATGCCTTGGATAAGGGGTCTTATATCAAGGTGATTCCGGAGGAGAATAAGATCATCGGTTATTCAACGAAGAATAGCGGTGGGGTTCCCGATAATTTCAAGAATTATTTTGTGATCGAGTTTGATAAGCCTTTCACATACGAGGCTACATTTGCCGACGCTTCTTTGAAAGAGGGTGCGAAGGAGCAAACGAGTGACCATGTAGGAGCCGTAATCGGTTTCAAGACGAAGAAGGGTGAAATCGTTCATGCGAAGGTGGCTTCCTCTTTTATTAGCTTCGATCAGGCCGCTATCAACATGAAGGAATTAGGTAACGATAACTTTGATACCTTGGTTCAGAAAGGTAAGGATGTTTGGAATGAGCATTTGAGCAAGATCGAGGTTGAGGGTGGAGATTTGGATCAATATCGTACGTTCTATTCTTGTTTCTATCGTTCATTGTTGTTCCCTCGTAAGTTCTATGAGATCAACGCTCAGGGCGAGGTGGTACACTACAGTCCGTATAATGGTGAGGTATTACCGGGTTATATGTTTACCGATACCGGATTCTGGGATACGTTCCGTAGTTTGTTCCCATTCTTGAACTTGATGTTCCCGTCGGTAAACAAGGAGATGCAAGAGGGCTTGATCAATACATATAAGGAAAGCGGCTTCTTCCCGGAATGGGCAAGTCCGGGTCACCGTGGTTGCATGGTCGGTAATAACTCGGCGTCTATCTTGGTAGACGCTTATATGAAGGGTGTGAAGGTTGACGATTTGGAGACTTTATATAAAGGTTTGATCCATGGTACGGAAAACGTTCACCCGAAGGTCTCTTCTACAGGACGTCTGGGTCATGAATATTATAATAAGTTAGGATATGTTCCTTACGACGTGAAGATCAACGAGAACGCCGCCCGTACATTGGAATATGCTTACAATGACTGGTGTATCTGGCAGATCGCTAAACAACTAGGCCGTCCGAAAAAGGAATTGGAATTATATGCCCGTCGTGCGTTGAACTATAAGAACCTGTACGACAAGGAAACCAAGTTGATGCGTGGCAAGAATGAGAATGGCGAGTTTATGGCTCCGTTCTCTCCGCTGAAATGGGGTGACGCTTTCACGGAAGGTAATAGCTGGCATTATTCATGGTCTGTATTCCACGATCCTCAGGGATTGATCGACTTGATGGGCGGTAAGGAGTCATTTGTGATGATGCTTGACTCCGTATTTGCTGTACCGCCTTTGTTCGATGATAGCTACTACGGTGGTGTGATCCACGAGATCCGTGAGATGACCGTGATGAATATGGGTAACTACGCTCATGGTAACCAGCCGATCCAGCATATGATTTATTTATATAACTATGCGGGTCAACCTTGGAAGGCTCAATATTGGTTACGTCAAGTAATGAATAAGATGTATACTCCGGGTCCGGATGGTTATTGCGGTGATGAGGATAATGGCCAGACTTCCGCTTGGTATGTATTCTCAGCGTTAGGATTCTATCCGGTAGCTCCGGGTACGACCCAATATGTGTTGGGCGCTCCGCTGTTCAAGAAGGCTACGATCCATTTTGAGAATGGAAACAACTTGGTGATCAATGCCCCGAACAACAGCGATAAGAATATCTATATCGAATCCATGACGTTCAACGGCAAGAACTACACTAAGAATTATCTGGATCATAACGATTTGTTTAAGGGTGGCGTGATCGACTTCAAGATGGGTGACAAGCCGAATATGAATCGTGGTATTAATCCGGAGGATATGCCTTACTCATTCTCCGTAAACGAGGAAGGGATCAATAAACTTTCCCCTATTTCTGTAAAACCTAGTAAAAAGAAGAAATAAGCAATTAAGATGAATTTCATTCATAAACCATTAATGTCAGGCATAGCGATATGCCTGACATTTTTCGCATACTCCTGTGCTACACCGGAGAAAACGGAAAACAAGACAGACTTTACCGCATATGTAGATCCTTATATCGGATCGGGAGAGCACGGACACGTATTTGTCGGGGCGAACGTTCCGTTTGGAGCTGTTCAAGTAGGTCCTCAGAATATTTTTAAGGGATGGGACTGGTGTTCCGGTTATCATTACTCCGATAGTATCATTATCGGATTTAGTCATACGCATTTGAGCGGAACCGGATGTTCTGATCTGGGGGATATCCTTCTGATGCCTTATACGGGCGAGGTACGTACCGCCCGTGGCGAGCAAGATAATATAGAGGGAGCCGCTTCTTCCTATTATAAACATGCCAACGAAGCCGTAGCTCCGGGATATTACTCTTTGCTGATGGATAATGGCGTAAAAGCGGAGTTGACGGCAACCGAGCGTGTAGCTTTACATCGTTATACGTATCCGTCGGGAAGCGAGCATCGCCTCTTGATCAACTTGAAGGAAGGTATCGGTGATAAAGCGTATGACACTTATTTGAAGAAGATTGATGAGTACACGATCGAGGGGTACCGTTTTTCCAAAGGTTGGAGCCCACGTCACAAAGTATTCTTTACGTTGAAATGTGATCAGCCGATCGAGTCTTTGGCTGTATTCAACGATGATGAGGCCGCGGGTAATGATGAGTTGACAGGCGAGTCCGTAAAGGGAGTGATTACCTTTAAGGGAGATGCCCCGACCGCCTTGGTAAAGGTCGCTATCTCTTCCGTAAGTTGTGAGAATGCCTTGGCTAACTTACGTACGGAGCTTTCTCATTGGGATTTCGACGAGGTTCGTAACGAGGCTATCGATAAATGGAATGACCAATTGTCTTGTATCTCCATCGATACGAAAGATGAGCGTGCCAAGAAGGTTTTCTATACCGCCATGTACCATGCGTTTATCGCTCCGACGTTGTATTGCGACGCGAATGGCGATTTCCGTGGCCATGATGATAAGGTGTATACGAACAATACTTGGAAGAACTATTCCACTTTCTCTCTATGGGATACGTATCGTACCTTGCATCCGTTGTTCACGATTATCAAGCCTCAATATGTGTCGGATTTGGTGAACTCTATGTTAAGCATTTACGACCAGCAAGAGAAATTACCGATCTGGCCGTTGATTGGTGGTGAGACGGATCAAATGCCGGGATATAGCGCTGTGCCTATTATCGCGGATGCCTATCTGAAAGGTTTTACCGGCTTTGACGCCGACCGTGCGTATCGTTATATGGTTGCTTCCTCTGTCTATGAGAAGCAAAACGGGGTGCCGTACGTGTTGGAAAAAGGCTATATCCCTTGTGATAAGGTACGTGAGGCTACTTCTATCGCGATGGAATACGCAGCCGATGATTGGGGTATCGCCTTGATGGCGAAGAAAATGGGCAAGACGGAGGATTACCAGAATTACTTGAAACGTGGTAAATATTATACGCAGTATTTCGATAAGGATATCAACTTTATCCGTCCGAAAATGAATGATGGCAGCTGGCGTACGCCGTACGATCCGATCCAGTCCATACATAGCGTAGGCGATTTCTGTGAGGGAAATGGTTGGCATTATACATTCTTCGTGCCCCAGCATCCGGAAGGCTTGATCGAGTTGATGGGTGGCGACGCTCCGTTTATCTCGAAACTGGATTCTTTGTTCTTGGTGGAAGGTGAGTTAGGAGAGAACGCCTCTCCGGATATCAGTGGCTTGATCGGCATGTACGCCCATGGAAATGAGCCGAGCCATCATGTCACTTATCTTTATCCTTACGCCGGCGAGCAATGGAAGACAGCCGAGAAAGTTCGTTACATCCAAGATGTGTTCTATACCGACCAGCCGGAGGGCATCATCGGAAACGAGGATTGTGGCCAGATGTCCGCTTGGCATATCATGTCTGCCTTGGGATTTTACCAAGTAAATCCTTCCAATGGCGTGTTCGTGTTCGGTAGCCCGTTATTCGATAAGGCTTCCGTTCATTTGCCGGAGGGTAAGACTTTCGAGGTCGTAGCCCAGAACAACAGCAAGGAGAATGTATATATCCAATCCGTGTTGTTAAATGGTAAACCTTATAACAATTCTTATATCCTGTATGATGATATCGTGAAGGGAGGGAATCTTACCTTTGTGATGGGAAGTACACCGAATAAGGAGTTCGGAGCTGCCCCGGAAAATCGTCCGAAGACGGCTGAGTAAATAGCTCCTTTACCAGTGAGCGGCTTGCTCAGTTACTAGTGAGACAACGTCTCACGGATTGCCGGGAAAGTACCCGGCTGAGAAGCAAAGAATAATTAACGAATTAATAATCGACAAAATGAAGACAAAGCTTAAAACTTCGATGGCCCTTTTGGCTTCCGCTTTCCTGTGGGTGTCATGCGCCGGTGGGGGAGGGACTTCTCCTTCGGCGATGGACCCGGTGGATTACGTGAATCCTTATATGGGAAACATCAGCCATTTATTGGTGCCTACTTTCCCGACCGTGCATTTGCCGAACAGTATGCTACGTGTATATCCGGAGCGTGCGGACTTCACGGGCGACCGTCTGGGCGGTTTGCCTATTATCGTGACAAACCATCGTGAGCGTTCTGCGTTCAATTTATGCCCTTATCAAGGTGACGAATCCGGCTTGCGACCCGTGATCGCTTATAGCTATGACCGGGAGAAGATTTTGCCGTACCGTTATCAGGTATATCTGGATAATGAGGAAATCGACGTGGACTTCGCCCCGTCCCATCAAAGTGCCGTATATTCGCTCACTTTCGAGAAAGAGGGACCGGCTTATCTGGTATTTAACAGCCGTAACGGACAGCTACAAGTAAATGGTAACGCCGTAAGCGGTTATCAATATATAGATAAGAAAACGAAAGTCTTTTTATATGCCGAGACGAACCAGAAGCCTGTGAAAGCGGGGGTATTGTCGAACGGCAGTGTCAACTATAACGAGACTTCCGTGGAAGGTATCAATGCCGCTATCGCCCTTTCCTTCGGGGAGGACGTGAAGAAACTTGGCGTTCGCTACGGTATCTCTTTTATCAGCGAGGAACAGGCGAAGAAGAATCTGGAGCGTGAGATCGCCGCTTACGACGTGGATGTGGTAGCGAAGATCGCCCGCAACGATTGGAACGACGCTTTAGGTAAAATACAAGTACAAGGCGGTACCAAGGATGAGAAGACCGTATTCTATACCTCTTTATATCGTTGCTACGAACGCCCGATAAACTTGAGCGAGGACGGACATTATTACAGTGCTTTCGACGGAAAGATCCATGAGGATGGCGGACGGTCTTTCTATACGGACGACTGGATTTGGGATACCTACCGTGCTACACATCCCCTGCGTGTCTTGATCGATAATGAGCGTGAGAACGATATCATCAACTCTTATCTCCTGATGGCGGAGCAGATGGGTACCGATTGGATGCCTACCTTCCCGGAGGTGACAGGAGATACACGCCGTATGAACTCAAACCATGCTGTCGCTACCGTGATCGACGCTTACCGCAAGGGCTTGCGTGGGTTTGAGCTGGAAAAAGCCTATATCGCTTGTAAGAAAGGTATCGAGGAAAAGACCTTGATCCCGTGGTCTGCCGCTCCCGCCGGTTGGTTGGATGATTTCTACAAGGAACATGGCTATATTCCCGCATTGAGACCGGGAGAGAAAGAGACGGTGCCTAACGTATCCATTTGGGAAAAACGTCAGCCGATCGCAGTGACTTTAGGTACTTCGTATGATGAATGGTGCTTGTCCCAGATCGCTCAAGAATTGGGAAAGAAAGACGAGGCGGATTATTATTTGCGTCGCTCTTACAATTACCGGAACGTATTTAATCCGGAGACAGGTTTCTTCCATCCGAAAGATAAGGATGGCAAGTTTATCTATCCATTGGATTACCGTTATGATGGCGGTCTAGGTGCCCGTGATTATTACGATGAGAATAACGGATATATTTATCGTTGGGACGTACAGCATAATATCGGTGACTTGATCTCTTTGATCGGAGGCAATGAGGCGTTTACCTCTGCCTTGGATTCCATGTTCAATACGCCGCTGGGTATGTCTAAATGGCAATTCTATTCCACGCTTCCGGATCATACGGGTAACGTAGGTATGTTCTCTATGGCGAATGAGCCGAGCTTGCATATCCCGTACTTGTATAATTATGCGGGTAAGCCTTGGATGACCCAGAAACGTATTCGTACCTTATTGAATCAATGGTTCCGCAATGATTTGATGGGTGTGCCGGGCGATGAGGACGGTGGTGGTATGTCCGCTTTCGTTGTTTTCAGCCAGATGGGATTCTATCCGGTGACTCCGGGTTCTCCTACCTATAATATCGGTAGCCCGATGTTTACCGACGTGAAAGTGGATATGGGTAACGGCAATACGTTCGAGATCCGTGCGAATAACGCATCCGATGAGAATAAATACGTACAATCCGCTAAGTTGAACGGCGTAACCTTGAACCAGCCTTGGTTCAATCATAGCGATATCGCCGCTGGTGGTTTGTTAGAGTTAGAGATGGGGCCGAAAGCGAATAAGGAATGGGGATTGGGAACGCCTCCTCCTTCTGCCGCTCCGATGCCTAAGTAAAAAAAAGCGTGTTGCGATTGTCGCAACACGCTTTTTTATGCCAATACCTTAACGATTAATTTCTTTAGTTCTTTTATATCAATGGGCTTCACTACATAATCCGTGAATTCACATTGTTTGGCGATCTCCTTTTCCCTTTCGAAAGCGAATGCCGTGAGCGCTATGATCGGAATGGTCTTGGATAAGGTGCGGATTCTGCGAGTCGCTTCGAATCCGTCCATAACCGGCATTTTTATGTCCATCAGGATTAGGTCCGGATGATATGTCTCGAACATATCGATAGCCTCTTGCCCGTTTAGCGCATGATAAAGTTGGTATTGCTTGCCAAACAAGGTTTCCAAAAGGAAATAATTCTCATAAACGTCCTCGGCGATTAAGATGGAATGATGCCTATCTGAACGGGGCGTTTCTTCGGATTGGACGGGGATATCCGGTGAAAGCTCAATATCAGTCCGTTTTGTGTCCAAAGGCAGAGTGAACCAAAAAGTGGAACCCACCCCTTCTTCAGAGTCTACGCCGATTTTACCTCCTAATGCCTCGATAATGGTTCGGCTGATGGTTAATCCCAATCCCGTACCTTGCTGGAAAGTATCTACCTTGATGAATCGCTCGAATATACGTCTTTGGTTTTCCGCGGAGATACCGATACCTGTATCTTTCACGCAGACTCGGATAAAATCCCCTTCTATCTCATAATAAATCGTGATACTTCCTTTTGTGGTAAATTTGATAGCGTTATTCACGAAATTGGATATCACTTGCATAACCCTCCGCTCATCGGTTTTAACGATTACGGATGGGGAGCCGAGATCAAAGATAAGAACCACGTCTGAAGGCATCTTTATAGAGTCTGCCAATGCGATTTCGCCACATATATCCTTGATGTCCACTTCCTCGAAATGATAATCCATGGTTCCCGCCTCGATTTTAGAGAAATCAAGGATATCATCGATCAGTTGCAGTAGCAAATCATTGTTTTTATGAATGATATCTAAATAAGATTGACGCTCTACCTCATCATCAATCTCGGCGATTATATTTGAGAACCCGACGATAGCGTTCAGCGGCGTGCGTATCTCATGACTCATATTCGCCAAGAATGCGGACTTCAATTTATCAGCTTCCTTTACCTTGATTAGCTCGATCTCCTTTTCCCGTTGCTGGGTTATGTTGGAGGTATAGCTTACGATCCTGTTAGGCGTTCCGTCATCGTTGAATTTATAGGAGCGTACATTGGAGTTGAACCAGAATGTTTTGCCATTGAGGATACGCCTGTAGGCCGCTACGAAGTTATTGATCTTCCCTTGCAGGAGAGGTTTGAACTGTTTATTATATACCCGGTCAAAATCATCCGGATGGATTGAGGATTTATAGTCTTCTTGATTCTTGAAGTTGTAATCATGAATCGCTTTTAGCCCCTCATTATTATTAATGTCTTCATTGAGGCCAAAATCTACGGTCAATTTATCATTCTCTACATCGTATTCCCAAAGAATGGAATCCCCGGTATCTACTGATACTTTTAGCCGGGCTAGGCTATTTTCGATTTGTTCCCGCTTGATGTGATTCTCGGTATCGTCGAATACAATATAAATATAGCCGAATATATTATCAAGAGAGTCTTTTAATGTGACTCCTTTTACCAACAGATGCTTTGTTTTAGAATCATGATGACTATCGTAATAGCCGTTTTGAGAAGCAACCTTGAAATCATAATTAAGAGGAAAGAATATATCTTTTCCGTTTTTGAGGCTTTGGTTTACATATTTCGGGATATTAGGATTCTCGAACATATTCAGTCCCACGGCCTGCTCACGGGTAACACCAAAAATATCGAGATCCGCTTGGTTGATATCTACCAACACTCCATTCTCATCATAAAGTTCGGCGCCCCAAGGCATCTTGTCGAAAATGATCTTAAACTTCGTCTCGCTTTTCATGACTTGCATAGCCGTATGTTCTACTAATCCTTGAACTTCCCCTCTTTCAATGGCTATGGAAAGGATATCAGCCAACATATGTAAGTTCTCTATATCTAAGGCACTCCAGTTCCGTTTCTTTTTTACAGAATCAAAGCCGATAAATCCGGATGGTTTGCCTTGCTTGAAAATAGGGATGACTAATAAGGATGAAACCTCTTGCAAAATCAGAAGATGCTGCTCACTCTTCGCCTCTTCCGGCATTTTAGAGACATCATGAATAACGATATCCATGCCCTTTTTGATACTGTCGTACCACCAAGGAATCTCGTCTTGCGGGAGTTGACGCAGTAAATCCTCTCGCATAGAGATAATGCCATCACAAGTAACTTCATTCGTAAAATCAACAGTATGAGTTTGTTCGTCAAATGTTCCGATATACACCCGATCCACATCGAAAAATTGTAAGATGCGGAATAGCGCTTGGTCAATAACCGAGTTTTTTTTGGCTCCAAGAAGAAGTGACAATACATCCGACATCGTTTTTCGCAAATCAATCATATTGGCCAAAATCAAGTCGGTCTTTTCATCTTCTACATCGGTCTTCTTGTCTATAGCCTCATTAAGAAATGTTGTATTGGAATGAATGTTATTCATGATAAATTGAGTGTACTAAATTTATTCGAAAACAAATGTAAGTATAAACTTTGATTATTTTTTGTTTTAGTGTTTATTATATTATTATCGTGGCTTTAAAAATAATTTTGTACGTTTGTAGATGGTTGAATTAAACTTGAAATCTATGGATAATAAAATCATATTGACGATAGGCCGCCAGTTCGGAAGCGGTGGCCGCGAGATCGGACAACGTTTGGCGAAGGAGTTGGGTATCGGTTACTATGATAAGGAACTGATTACCGTGGCGGCCCGTGAGAGTGGATTATGCGAGGATGTTTTCGAGAAGGCGGACGAACGTGCCTCCAGTGGTTTATCGTACGCTTTTACGATGGGGTATTCTTCTTTTATGGGAGGGATGTTTACGCCTTATAATGATATTTTGTCTAATGACGGTCTTTTTAAGATACAGAGTGACGCTATCCGTAAATTGGCGGAGACTGAGTCGTGTGTTTTGGTAGGGCGTTGCGCTGATTATATCCTCCGGGATAATCCGGCTTGTTTGAGCTTCTTTATCCATAGTTCAGTGGAGAGCCGGGTCCAAAAGACCGTGGAAAGGCATGGTGTGACGGTGGAAGAGGCGAAGAACATGATGGAGAAGACTGATAAATCCCGTGCGGCTTACTATAATTATTATACGAATAAGACATGGGGAATGGCCTCTTCTTATAATTTCTCGATCGATGTATCCGTATTAGGGATCGACGAGACCGTGGAATTTATGAAAAGCTTTATCGAGCGCAGATTGAATAAGCGTCCGCCTCATTTCGGATAAATCGTATTCTTGAGAAACCATTATTGAATAGAGATTAACCTATTAAAACTAAGAAAGTATGCGAAAACCTTTTATTACTGTTCGGCTGACCCATGGTATGTTGGGCGCCTTGTTAGTTTCCACCTGTGCTTGTTCGGGCACGAAGTGGACGGAGGTGGAGAAAGATTCTATCCGTATCGTTACCCAGCAAGAAGGAGCTGTATTAGGATATTCCGCCAATTCGGGGGTGAGACTTCTTACTGTTGACGGATATGCCTTCAAAGATCTGAATCGGAACGGGCGGCTTGATCCGTATGAGGATTGGCGTCTTACGCCCGAGGAACGTGCCGTTGATTTGGCCGGACAGTATCTACAGAGGAAATCGCCGGATTGATGCTTTATAGCGCCCATCAATCTATCCCCGGTGCCTCGAAAGGGTTTGGAACTTCTACCTACAATGGCAAATCTTTTGATGAGAGTGGAGCCCAGCCATCCGATCTTTCCGATGCGCAGCGTAAATTCCTCACCGAGGATAATGTTCGTCATGTATTGGTTACGAGAGTGCAAAGCCCGAAAGTGGCGGCTCGCTGGAATAATAATGCGCAAGCTTTAGTGGAGGGTATCGGTCATGGTATCTTACGGTCGTTGATAATCCCGATGAGGCGGATTTCGCCATCGTCTTTATGACGAGCCCGAACAGTGGTACGGGGTATGATAAATCCGATTGTGAGAAAGGTGGAAACGGTTATATGCCTATCAGTTTACAGTATAATGATTATACCGCTACCTATGCCCGTAACCCAAGTTTGGCGGGGGGAGATCCGTTTGAGAATTTCACGAACCGTTCTTATAAAGGTAAGTCCGTGAAAACAGCTAATAAGCAGGATATGCTTTCTGTTTTGGAGACAAAGGCTAAAATGAAAGGTAAGCCTGTAATCGTATCTTTGGAGATGGATAAGCCCACGATTATGTCCGAGTTCGAGGGTTCGGCGGATGCCATTTTGGTGAACTTCGGTGTACAAAACCAAGCGGTCTTGGATATCATCAGTGGAAAAGCCGAGCCTTCCGCTTTGTTGCCTTTGCAGATGCCGGCAGATATGCGTATCGTGGAGGAGCAATTCGAGGATGTTCCCCGGGATATGAAATGCTATACGGACAGCGAGGGCCATCTGTATGATTTCGCTTTTGGTATGAATTGGAAAGGCGTTATCGATGATGAGCGAGTGACTAAATATAAATAGGGTAAATTACATTTTTGTGTTTTTGTGGTTACGGTATCTATATATAATGCCTAAATTTGCATGGTAATATTATTAAGTGCAGACCATGAAAATTATGACATTGCAGGGAACGGACAAATTGTTATATGAACTTGTCGCGCCTTTGGTCATGAATCCAGCCATTTTGCGACAAAATAACAATTACCCTTTTAAAACATCTCGTAGCCACGTTTGGTATATAGCCTTTCATGAAACGGCTGTTGTTGGTTTTATGCCTGTAAAAAAAGGACATATCTATTACTCTATAGACAATTATTTCGTGAGTGGTGACGATCCTTCGGTATTGAGTGAACTTCTTGAAGAAGTCATAAAGGATTTTTCATCTCAAGCTTCACTTATGGCTGTTGTGCATAAACGTCATGTAAAAGTGTTCTCACAAAAAAAGTTCCAGACATGTGTTGAGTGGAAAAATTATGATAAAATGCATTATTTACCGGAGGTAGAGTCATGATGCGAAGAATGGATGTGTACGAGGCGACAGAGAAAAGATTGAAGATCATTTTTGATTATTTCGATTACGTATACGTCTCTTTTTCCGGCGGAAAGGATAGTGGTGTACTGTTGAATTTGTGTGTAGATTATATTCGTAGATACGCTCCGGGACGAAAACTAGGTGTATTTCATATGGATTATGAGGTTCAATACAGCCAGACGACCGAATATGTGGAAAAGGTTTATGCCGCTAATTCCGATATCCTTGATATTTATCATTGTTGTGTTCCTTTTAAAGTCCAGACATGTACATCTATGTTTCAACAATATTGGAGACCTTGGAGCGAGGAGTGCCGGGATATCTGGGTTCGAGAGATGCCCCATTCATGTCTCCGGGCGAAAGACTTTGACTTCTTCAAGGAGGACATGTGGGATTATGATTTTCAGAATATGTTCCCTTTTTGGTTGTATCAACGGAAAATGGGCCGGCGTATATGTTGCCTTGTTGGTATCCGTACCCAAGAGAGTTTTAATAGGTGGCGGGCCATACATAGTGATAAGAATTACAGAAAACTAGCTAATTATAAATGGACTCGCAGAATGAATTATTCTATATATAACGCATATCCTATTTATGATTGGAAAACTCAGGATATCTGGATAGCGAACGGAAAGTTCGGTTGGCCATATAATCATTTGTATGATTTGTATTATCAAGCAGGGGTGCCTTTGTCCCGGCAACGTGTGGCGAGCCCATTCATATCCCAAGCGATATCCACACTGTTCATTTACAAAGTTGTCGATCCCGACATGTGGGGGCGGATGGTTGGACGTGTAAACGGTGTTGGCTTTGCCGGTATATATGGGAATACCTCCGCTATGGGATGGAGGGCTATCAAGTGCCCAGCCGGGTTCTCTTGGGAGAAATATATGTATTTTCTCCTAAATACCTTACCCGAAGAAACTCGTGAGAACTATTTGAATAAGTTAAGAGTCAGCCGTGAATTCTGGAGAGAAAAAGGAGGATGCCTCAGTGAGGAGACAATCGCTAAGTTACGGGCGGCTAATATTCCTATCATTGTGGAAGAATGTACCGCTTACCATACGGATAAGAAACCAGTACGGATGGAGTATATCGATGATATCAATATACCCGAGTTTAAAGAAATCCCTACTTACAAACGTATGTGTGTTTGTATTTTGAAAAACGATCATACATGCAAGTATATGGGTTTTTCCCAGACAAAACGAGAGAGGGATATGAGAAAAGAAGTAATGGACAAATATAATTTTTATAAGCATGGGAAACTTTGTTAGTCCGGCATATGGTGTTAGGGCTGTCCCTATAGAAAAAATTGTAGCCAACAGCTATAACCCTAATATCATGGCACCACCGGAAATGCGATTATTGGAACTTTCCATTTGGGAGGATGGCTATACGATGCCTTGCGTCTGTTATTATCTTGAAGAGGATGATTTATATGAGATAGTAGATGGTTATCATCGTTATCTGGTTATGAAGCAATCTCAAAGGATTTATGATCGTGAGAAAGGAATGTTGCCTGTAACGGTGATTGAGAAAGATATTTCAAACCGAATGGCTTCAACCATTCGCCATAACAGGGCTCGAGGGATGCACAACTTGGAACTTATGACGGAGATTGTTACGGAGTTGGTCAAATCTGGGATGTCTGATAAGTGGATCATGCGTAATATTGGAATGGATAAAAATGAGTTACTTCGGTTCAAGCAGATTTCGGGATTAGCTGAATTATTCCGGGATAAAGAATTCGGTTGGTCTGATGACTGGTCGGAAGAAGACTAAACTTTTTACATTTTGTTTGGCTGAGCGTTTTTTGCCTTTTATGGCTCTGTTGAGTACATATATACTAATTTTTTGTACATTTGCTCCCGACTTTTCACATAGGGGTGCCCGAGTCATACGGGCTGAGATTATACCCATCGAACCTGATCCGGGTAATGCCGGCGAAGGGAAAATAAGGTAGAACTAGGAAATAAAGGGGGCGTTACCTCTATGTGCTCCCTGATGTTTAAACTTTAATTAGTTATTAAGATGGAACAGATTGTTTCAAGTGGAATCATTGACTCTTACTTCGAGAAGTTGAAGAGCAACTTGTCTGTGGATGTAGCGATCGTGGGAGGGGGACCTTCCGGTATCGTGGCCGCTTATTTCTTGGCGAAAGCCGGTAAGAAGGTGGCGTTGTTTGATCGTAAGCTGGCTCCCGGTGGAGGTATGTGGGGCGGCGCTATGATGTTCAACGATATCGTGGTGCAGGAAGAGGCTATGCCGATTATCAAGGAATTGGGCGTAAGCTATAAGGAGGGTGCTAACGGCACGTATATCATGGATTCGGTACATACCACTTCCGCTTTGATTTATCAGGCGACGAAGGCGGGCGCTACGATCTTTAACTGCTATTCGGTAGAGGACGTGGTGTTTCATAACGATGCCGTAGCCGGTGTGGTAGTGAACTGGGCTCCGGTAATCCGTGAGGGGATGCACGTGGATCCGTTGACGATCATGGCAAAGGCTGTCTTGGAAGGTACGGGGCATGATTGCGAGATTGCCCGTGTGGTAGCCCGTAAGAATGATATCCAATTGAATACACCGACCGGAGGCGTGATCGGCGAGCGTTCCTTGAATGTGGAGCTGGGTGAGCAGACGACGGTGGAGAACACGAAGGAGATCTACCCGGGATTATTCGTTTCCGGTATGGCCGCTAACGGCGTAAGCGGTAGCTTCCGTATGGGACCGATCTTTGGCGGCATGCTGATGAGCGGCAAGAAGGCTGCTGAGTTGATCTGCGAAAAACTTGGGAATTGAAAATTGAGAATTGAGAATTGAAAATTAAAGATACAACAATCAATAATTTTCAATTCTCAATTCCTAACGGTTTTTCCTTGTCTCAAGAATAAGAATCCCGTTATGATCAATGCCGTGGATAATCCCGTATAGAATACGGAAATGAAAGAATTCGGCAGTAAATGGAACGTGCGGATCGTGATCCCGAAAGCGATCATGAAGATCATGATAATCCAACCTTTCACGTCGAAAAAAGAGAACGGGCAATGTTTCCCGTTTTTCCGGGAGATCCGTTCGGAATGTTTATAGAAAAGCCGTTTAAAGACCAAATTGAAGAAAAGTAAGAAAACGATGGTCGCTTCCCCGATCTTGAATAACCAATAATGGGTATCGTTTAACCATGTGACGATACCGATGCGTAAGATATTGATACCGGCGAAAATCCATACGCAACCGGCGGTATATAATAATATCTTTTTATTTACTCCAAACTTCATCTATCTTTTTATTTACCGCAAACTTACAACATTCATGTAAAAAACGGAAAAATATCCTTATCTTTGTGCCATGCGTGAGAAAATGAAACAGAGGATTGTACAATACGTGGTGCTGATGGCCGGCATCTTGGTATTGCTTTCTGTGGTTATCCCTCACCATCATCACCGGGACGGGATGCCTTGTTATCAATCCTTGACTGCGGAGCAAGCGCATGGCGATAAAAGCACTGATACGCATGATTGCGGTTGCGACGGGCATAACTTGGCCTATTTCAGTACGCATATTTCTCATTTTATGGATGGAGATGTGGATATACATCTGATGCCGTTACTCGTCTTATTTGATTACATTTATCCACCTGAACCGGCGTTTTGTGGACAGCTCCTTGATCACGAGAACGCCCCCTACATTGAGTCGCTGCACGACACTTGGATAGTGAGTGCCTCGGGACTTCGTGCCCCTCCTATGTCTTGATACCTCGTTTGTGAGAGCGGGTGAGGACAGACTTGCCCCTATCTATTTATTATTAACGATATCAAGATTTTTTACACAATGAAGAAAATATATTTGGTAGGTGCGATGTGCGCTTACCTGTTTGCCGGTTGTGCGGGAAATGCGTCGCAAGCCGGACACGATGAGCATAATCATGAATTAGAGGCTCACGACCATGAGCATGAAGGTGAGGATCACGATCATGATCATGAGGGACATGAACACGAAGGCCATGACCATGAGCATGAGGCCGGTGGTACCCATCCCGGCGAGATTGTCTTTAAGAAAGCCTTAGCCGAGGCCGTTGGTTTGCAGACTGTAACGGTTAATCCCGCTCCTTTCACGGATGTGATTAAGACGAGCGGACGAGTAATGGCGGCGCAAGGGGAGGAGTCCGTGATCGTCGCTACCGTCCCCGGCGTGATCTCGTTTGGTAGCTTGCCATTCGTGGATGGTACGGCGGTACGCAAGGGACAGGCTGTGTTGAGTATCGCCTCCAACGCCCTCTCGGATGGAGACGTGGCGGCAAGGGCTAAATTCGCTTATGAGACGGCGAAAAAGGAATACGAGCGTATGCAAGCCTTGGTAGGCGATAAGATCGTATCCGCCAAGGATTTCGAGCAGGCCCGCTTGAATTACGAGAACGCCAAGGTCGCTTATGAGGCGATAGCGGGAAAACAGACGGCGAAAGGCGTGTCTGTAGTCTCTCCCTTGAATGGTTACTTGAAGAACATCCAAGTGAAAGAGGGTGATTATGTATCCGTAGGCCAGCCTTTGGCTACGATCTCGCAAAACAATCGTTTGGTATTGCGTGCGGACGTGTCTGAGAGGTATTACAACGATCTTCCCATGATCCAAACCGCTAATTTCATGACTCCGTATGATAACGCTCTCTATAAATTGTCTGATTTGCGTGGACGGTTGTTATCGTATGGAAAGGCTTCCGATATGAACTCTTTCTATGTACCGGTGACTTTCGAGTTCGATAATAAAGGAGCGGTTATCCCCGGTTCTTTCGTGGAGATCTTTTTGTTGACAAAGCCGATGGAGAATGTCTTGAGCGTGCCTGTCTCCGCCCTTATCGAGGAGCAGGGCGTTTATTCGGTATTTATCCGTCTGGATGAGGAAGGCTATAAGAAGCAATGGGTGACGCTGGGAGCGAATAACGGCTCGGAGGTACAGATCCTTTCCGGATTGAAACCGGGCGATGAGGTCGTGACTCGTGGCGCTTACCAGATCAAGTTGTCTTCCGCTTCTAACGCGATACCGGCTCATAGCCATAGCCATTAATAGGAGGGACGTTGCATGTTAAATAAGATAATTTATTATTCATTGCACAACCGGTTGGTAATCTTGGTTTGTGCGCTATTGCTGATGATCTGGGGTACGTACACGGCGTTTAATACGGACGTGGATGTGTTCCCGGACTTGAACGCCCCGACGGTCGTGATTATGACCGAGGCGAACGGTATGGCTCCCGAGGAGGTGGAACGCTTGGTGACATTCCCTGTGGAGACTGCCGTGAACGGTGCGATGGACGTGCGGCGTGTACGTTCCTCGTCTACCACCGGATTCTCCGTGGTTTGGGTAGAGTTTGATTGGGGTACGGATATTTACCGGGCTCGTCAGATCGTGTCCGAAAAACTGGCTGTCTTGGGTGAGAGCCTTCCCGAGAACGTAGGTAAACCGACCTTAGGCCCGCAGTCATCCATCTTGGGTGAGATGATGATTCTCGGTTTGACCGCCGATTCCACGTCTTTGTTGGACTTACGTACGATCGCCGACTGGACGATCCGTCCCCGTTTGTTGTCTACGGGCGGTGTGGCGCAGGTTGCCGTGATCGGTGGCGATATTAAGGAGTACCAGATATTGTTGGACCCGGCTCGTATGAAGCACTACGGTGTAGGGTTGAACGAGGTGTTGGATGTTTGTCGGAATATGAACCGGAACGCCAATGGTGGTGTATTGTATGAGTTTGATAATGAGTATATCATCCGGGGAGTCTTGTCTACGTCGAAGGCGGAAGAGATCGCTCAGGGTGTGGTGAAGACCGTGAATGAGTATCCGGTTACGCTGGGTGATATCGCTACGGTTAAGATCGGCGGTAAAAGCCCGAAGCTGGGAACCGCTTCCGAGCGGACAAAGCCAGCCGTGCTGATTACCGTGACTAAACAGCCGGATACGAGTACGGAGAAGTTGACGGAGAAGCTGGACGAGATTGTTGTCGATTTGCGGAAGAACTTGCCGGCGGATGTACATGTCTCTACGGATATATTCCGCCAGAGTCATTTTATCGATAACTCTATTAATAATGTAAAGAAGAGCTTGTTTGAGGGTAGTTTCTTCGTGGTGATCGTCTTGTTCCTGTTCTTGATGAATATACGTACGACGGTGATCTCGTTGGTAGCCTTGCCGTTATCTTTGCTGGTCTCTATCATCGTATTGCACTACATGGGATTGACGATTAACACGATGAGCTTGGGAGGTATGGCGATCGCTATCGGTTCCTTGGTGGATGACGCTATCGTGGACGTGGAGAACGTGTATAAACGAATCCGGGAAAACCGGCTCTTGCCTCCGGATCAGCAACGCTCTACCTTGGAGGTGGTTTACGACGCTTCCCGTGAGGTACGTATGCCGATCTTGAACTCTACCTTGATTATCGTGGTGAGCTTCGTGCCCTTGTTCTTCTTGAGTGGTATGGAAGGCCGTATGTTGGTTCCGCTGGGTATCGCTTTTATCGTGGCGTTGTTTGCTTCTACGGTGGTGGCGCTTACCTTGACCCCGGTGCTTTGTAGCTATTTGCTGAACCGTAAAGCGACGGGAATGAAGGAACTGCGTGAGGCTTGGATAGCCCGGAAGTTGAAGGTGGTGTATAAACGGGCTTTGGAGTTAGCGTTGGCTTACCAGAAATGGGTGCTAGGTACCACGATCGCTTTGTTTGTGGTCGCCTTGGTGATCTTCTTTCATTTGGGACGTAGTTTCTTGCCCCCGTTCAATGAGGGTTCTTTTACGATCAACGTAAGCTCGCTTCCGGGAATTTCCTTGGACGAGTCGGACCAGATCGGACGCCGTGCGGAAGCGTTGCTGTTGCAAGTGCCCGAGATAAAGACTGTGGCTCGGAAGACCGGTCGTGCGGAATTGGATGAGCATGCCTTGGGCGTGAATGTTTCCGAGATCGAGGCTCCTTTCGAATTGCAAGACCGTAGTCGGGATGAGGTGATGAATGATGTCCGCAAGAAGTTATCTACGATCAGTGGCGCTAATATAGAGATCGGGCAACCTATTTCCCATCGTATCGACGCTATGCTTTCCGGTACGGAGGCGAATATCGCTATCAAGCTGTTTGGTACGGACTTGAACCTGATGTTTACGGTCGGAAACCAGATCAAGGCCGCTATCCAAACGATCCCGGGTCTGGTGGACTTGAAGGTAGAGCAACAGATCGAGCGTCCGCAGTTGACAATCACCCCGAAACGTGAGTTGCTGGCTAAATATGGTATTCCCCTGCCGGAGTTCGAGGAATATATCAATGTGATGTTGGGTGGAGAGGCCGTAAGTCAGGTGTACGACGATGGCAAGAGCTTCGACCTGACCGTGAAGACCTCCGACGCTAGCCGTGCCACGATGGATGATATTAGCAATCTGATGATCGATGCCGCCGGACAGAAAGTGCCGCTAAGCTACGTGGCCGATATCCGTTCCGTGACCGGTCCGAATACGATCAATCGTGAGAATGTGCAACGTAAGATCGTGATTAGCGCCAATGTATCGGAACGTGACTTGCGAAGTGTGGTTAATGAGATACAGGATCGGGTAGAGGCTAATATCCGTTTGCCGGAGGGATACCATATCGAATATGGTGGCCAGTTCGAGAGCGAGGCGGCGGCCAGCCGTACCTTATTGCTGACGTCATTGATGTCGTTATTGGTGATCTTCATGTTACTGTACAATGAGTTCAAGGACGTGAAGGAGAGCGGCGTGATCTTGTTGAACCTGCCGTTGGCGTTGATCGGTGGCGTGATTATCCTATGGCTTACTTCCGGCGAGATCAGTATCCCGGCGATTATCGGTTTCATTTCCTTGTTTGGTATCGCTACCCGAAACGGTATGCTGCTGATCAGCCACTATACGCATTTGCGTGGAGAGGGAATGGGATTGCGTGAGTCCGTGATACAAGGTTCCCTAGACCGTTTGAACCCGATCTTGATGACGGCGTTGAGTTCCGCCTTGGCGTTGATCCCGTTGGCGTTGAATGGCGATCTTCCCGGGAATGAGATCCAAAGCCCGATGGCGACGGTGATCTTGGGTGGTTTATTAACCTCTACGTTCTTAAACGGATTCATCATCCCGATTGTTTATCTGATAATGAACAAGAATAAAGAATAAGTTTTATGAAATCATATATTATAGTCGCCGCCTTGTCTGTATTGACAGGCGGCCTTTCCGCCCAGACTTCTATAGAGGACGTGCTCCGGAGCGTGGAGGCGAACAATAAGGATTTACAGGCGAACAGCCAGTTGGTCCAGTCGCAGAAGCTGGAGGCGAAGTTGGATAATAATTTGCCAGACCCTTCGGTCTCTTATTCGCATTTCTGGGGGAATAAAGAAGGGATGGGATTCACGGGCGAGTTCGTGGCTTCCCAAAGCTTTGATTTCCCGTCCGTATATGTCCGGAAGCATAAGCTGACGAAGGCGAAATCCGCGGGTTTGGATCGTCAAGGGATGGCTTTTCGTCAGCAAATCTTGTTGCAGGTGAAAGAGGTTTGCCTAGATTTGGTGCTGTTGAACCAGCAGAAGAACCTATTGGATACCCGTCTTAGGAACGCCGAGCAACTTTCCGCTTTTTATGCGACTCGTTTGGAGAAAGGAAATGCGAATATCCTTGAGACAAACAAGATCGATCTGGAATTATTGAACGCTCGGACAGAGGCCCGGATGAACGAGACTTCCCGTATTGCCAAGCTGCAGGAGCTAGCTACCCTGAACGGCGGTATCGCTATCGAGTTTACGGATACGGTTTACGCCTTGCCGGATAGGGAGGTGCTTTCCTTTGATGAGCTGCGGACGGAGGCGATGCAATCCGATCCGCAATTACAGACCTTGCGTAGCGACCAGACGACAGCCCTTCGGCAGGTGAGCGTGAATAAGGCGAAAGGTCTGCCCGGCTTTGAGTTAGGGTATCGTATGAATCCCGCCTCGGGTGGAGAGCGTTTCAATGGTTTCTTGGTAGGAATCACCATCCCGTTGTTCTCGAACCGTAATAACGTGAAACAGGCGAAGGCTCAGGCCCGCTATACGGAGATGCAGTTGGAGAGCGCTTCTTTCACGGTAGAGAATGGGTTGAGGCAGCTATATGACCAGTCTGTCTCCTTAAAGAAATCTATCGATGAATATAAGGATGTGCTGAAAAGGCAGAATAGCTTGGTCTTGTTGAACAAGGCTATACAGGCCGGGCAAATCTCTATGATCGAGTATTTCGTGGATGTGACGACCTATTACCAAAGCGTGCAAAACTACCTGCAATTGCAAAACCAATACCAAAAGGTCATGGCGCAATTGTATAAGTATCGATTATGATAAGGAACACAACTGTGTTTTCTCTTGAACACAGTTGTGTTTATCCACAGATACAGTTGTGTTTTCTCACGAACACAACTGTGTTTTTACGTTCTCTAAGGATAGCTTAAAGTCACGGATCAATTCTTTCATCACCTCTTCCACGGATAATTCCTCCCAGAATAAAGACGCTACCTGTCCGATCTCTAACTCGCCTTCCTTTAGGTCGCCCTCAAAGATTCCTTTCTTGGCACGTCCTTTGCCCAATAACTCACGTAATTCTTCCACGGACGCTCCCCGGGCTTCCGCTTCTTCCACTGCCGTAGCGAAATCTCCTTTTACCAGACGGGTAGGAGACAGTTTCTTTAATAATAACTTCGTATCGCCTTCCTTAAGATTCAAGCATAGTTTCTTGAAATTCTCGTGTGCCGAGCTTTCTTTGGTCAAGGCGAAACGAGTGCCTATCTGTACGCCGTCGGCCCCTAGTGCGAGTGCCGCTAGCATCGCTTGACCGTTTCCGATACCTCCTGCCGCCAAAAGGGGGAGAGAGGTCGCTTTCCGGACAGCGGGGATCAGGCACATCGTAGTTGTTTCCTCCCGTCCGTTGTGCCCGCCGGCCTCGAAGCCTTCGGCAACGATGGCATCCACTCCGGCCTCCTCGCATTTCGTGGCGAATTTAGAGCTGCTTACCACGTGAACGACCGTCATGCCATGATCCCTCAAATACTTTGTCCATGTTTTCGGGTTGCCGGCGGAGGTAAATACGATCTTCACTTTTTCCTCCACCAATATCCGCATCAAGGTATCGATTTCCGGGTACATCAGCGGGACATTCACGCCAAAAGGCTTGTCGGTCGCCGCCTCGCATTTACGGATATGTTCCCGGAGCACTTCCGGGTGCATGGAGCCTGCCCCGATCAATCCTAATCCACCGGCGTTACTAACCGCTGAAGCTAGCCGCCAACCACTACACCAAACCATTCCCGCCTGTATGATGGGATACTGAATACCAAAAAGACTACAAATTCGATTCATATTATTTCTTGCGTTAATCTCGCTAAAATTAGTGAACTATTTTTATTGGAACAACAATTTCTTTGTCGAGGTTGTTGAATAGGCATATAACTTTAAAATATAAGAGATATGCCAGAGAATATAATGAAAACGTTATGGGATGAGAGCGATGATCTTCACGATGAGACCATGTCTACCAATTCGGTATTGTCGGATGATTACACGTCTAATGACATTCAAGATTTACAAGAAACGATCGAAAATGAAAATATCGAGGACGGTATAGAGAGCGATTCGATTGAACATTGAATGAAAGCATATTGGGTCCCCGAAGGGAAGATCTCCCTTTGGGGATCTTTTTTGTGTGAATTGTGAAAATCTTTTTCCGGATTCTAAATAATAACAATTTGAAATAGAATTGTAACGCAAAACTTCGTTATCTTTGTCCATTGTAATTCTAATATAACAATGGCATGAATAAAACGCTTATGGCCGCAGGTTTAGCGGTTATTTTGGGAGCTTGTTCCTCCTCAAAGAAAAGCGATGTAGCGGAAGGCGCTACACCCAATCCGTTTTTTGCGGAGTATACGACACCGTTCGGGGTGCCTCCGTTTGATCAAATAGAGGTGGCTCATTACAAGCCGGCTCTTTTGAAAGGTATGGAAGAGCAGTCGAAGGAGATCGAGGCGATCGTGGTAAATCCGGATGCGCCGACATTCGAGAATACGATCGTGGCCTTAGACCAAAGTGGCGAGTTGCTTACTAAAGTAATGTATGCTTTCGGTGGCCAATCCAGTGTGAATACCACGGACGAGATCCAAGAGCTCGAACGTGAGCTTTATCCCCTTTTATCCAAACATTCGGATGATATCAGCTTAAATCCCAAGCTTTTCGCCCGGGTGAAATCCGTATATGAGAATCAGGCGAGCTTCCATCTGGATAAGGAACAGAAGAAGCTGTTGGAGGAAACCTATAAAAGCTTTGTCCGGGGAGGAGCCAATCTGCCGGAGGATAAGCAGGCGAAGTTGCGTGAGCTGAACGAGAAGATATCCATGCTCCAACTTACTTTCGGACAGAATACCCTGAAAGAGACCAACGCTTTCCAATTAGTGATCGATAATAAAGAGGACTTATCCGGCCTGCCGGAAGACGTGATCGTCAAGGCGGCGCAAACGGCCCAAGAGAATGGTCTGGATGGTAAATGGGTGTTTACCCTCCATAATCCGAGCGTGATGCCTTTCCTTCAATACGCCGATAAGCGTGATTTGCGAGAGAAGATCTTCAAGGCGTATACAAATCGTGGCAACAATAATAATGAGAATGATAATAAGGAGGTCGTTAAGCAGCTGGTTACCGCTCGTCTGGAGAAAGCCCGATTGATGGGATATGAGGATTATGCCGCTTTCGTATTGGAAGAGAATATGGCGAAGAACGAGAAGAACGTGTACGACTTGCTCGATAAAATCTGGCCGTCTGCCTTGGCGAAAGCGAAAGAGGAATTGGCCGATATCAACGCCGAGATCAAGAAGGAAGGCGGTAATTACGAGGCCGAGGGCTGGGACTGGCGTTATTATTTCGAGAAAGCCAAGAAAGCGAAATATAACTTGGACGAGAACGAGATGCGTCCTTATTTTGAGTTGGGACATGTACGTGAGGGCATCTTCTATGTAGCCAATAAATTATACGGTATCACGTTTACCGAGATCAAGGACATCCCGAAACCGGACCCCGACGCTCTCGCTTTCGAGTGCAAGGATAAAGATGGTACGCATCTGGGCGTGCTGTATATGGATTTCTTTACCCGCCCGGGCAAAGGAGGTGGCGCATGGTGCGGCGGTTACCGCTCACAAACGTATAAAGATGGGAAACGGGTAGCCCCGGTGGTTACTACCGTATTTAATTTCAGTAAACCGGCGGAGGGACAACCGGCGCTTTTGACGGCCGACGAGACCGAGACCGTATTCCATGAGTTCGGTCATGCCCTACATAGTTTATTCTGCGACGTTCATTATTATGGCGTGTCCGATGTGCCTCGTGACTTTGTGGAGCTACCTTCGCAAGTCGATGAGCATTGGGCCGTTGAGCCGGAGGTATTGAAAGTGTACGCTAAACATTACCAGACCGGCGAGGTAATACCGCAAGCCCTTGTAGACAAGATGATCAAGAGTGGCAAGTATGGACAAGGATTCGCTACGACGGAGTATCTGGCCGCCTCTTATCTGGATATGGATTATCATGTATTGAAAGAGATCCCTGCCGATTTGGATATTGAGAAATTTGAGGCGAAGGTCTTGGGCGATCGTGGTCTGATCCGTCAGATTCCGTCTCGCTACCGCTCCACTTATTTCGGACATACGATGGAAGGTGGATATACCGCCGGTTATTATAGCTATATCTGGGCGGAAGTGTTGGATTGCGACGCTTTCCAAGCTTATAAGGAGACGGGTGATATCTTCAACCCGGAGGTTGCCTCTAAATTCCGTAAATACGTACTGACCCCGGGCGGCATCGACGACGCTATGGACATGTACGTGAATTTCCGTGGCAAACAACCTAGCATCGATCCGCTGTTGGAGAACAGAGGGCTAAAATGAGCAGAACAATTTATAACTCATAAATCAAAAAATCAGTAAAGATGAAACAATTAATTATGGCAGCAGGATTAGCCGTTATGCTTACTGCCTGCGGTACTTCCGAAAAGAAGACCGTGGAGGGTGAGAACCCGTTCTTTGCGGAATATACCACCCCGTTTGGAGTTCCACCTTTTGATCAAATCAAGTTCGAGCACTACAAACCGGCCCTATTGCAAGGCATGGAAGAGGGACGCAAGGAGATCGAGGCGATCGTGAATAACCCGGAGGAGCCGACGTTCGAGAATACGATTGTCGCTTTGGATGAGCAGGGTGCGTTGCTTCGGAAGGTCCAGATCGTTTTCGGTGGACAGAATAGCGTGAATACGAATGATGAGATGCAGGCGTTAAGCCGTGAGATGTCGCCGCTATTGTCAAAATATAGTGATGATATCAACTTGAATCCGAAATTATTCGCTCGTGTGAAGGCGGTATACGATAAGAAGGATGAGTTGGGTCTCGATAAGGAGCAAATGAAGTTATTGGAGGAGACTTATAAGGACTTCGTTCGGGGTGGCGCTAATCTTTCCGCTGAGGATCAGGCTAAATTGCGTGAGTTGAATAGCAAGATCTCCATGCTACAGCTTACTTTCGGACAGAATATGCTGAAAGAGACGAACGCTTTTAAATTGGTGATCGACAAGCAGGAGGATCTTTCCGGTCTGCCCGAGACCTTGATCGCTAACGCCGCTCAAGCGGCTAAGGATGCCGGGATGGAAGGCAAATGGGTATTTACCTTGCAGAACCCGAGCGTGATGCCGTTCTTGCAATATTCCGATAAACGTGAGTTGCGTGAGAAGATGTTCAACGCTTATATCAACCGTGGTAATAATAATAATGAGAACGATAACAAGGAAGTGGTTCGTGATTTGGTTGCCGCTCGTTTGGCGAAAGCGAAGTTGATGGGCTATGATGATTACGCTTCTTTCGTGTTGGAGGATCGTATGGCGAAAAGCTCGGATAAGGTCTATCAATTGCTAGACGAGGTTTGGAAGCCTGCTTTGGCGAAAGCGAAAGAGGAATTGGCCGATATCAACGCCGAGATCAAGAAAGAAGGCGGCAATTTCGAGGCCGAGGGCTGGGATTGGCGTTATTATTTCGAGAAGGCCAAGAAAGCTAAATTCAATTTGGATGAGAATGAGGTTCGTCCTTACTTGAAGTTGGATAATGTTCGTGAGGGTGCTTTCTATGTAGCTAATAAGTTATATGGTATCACGTTCACCCCGATCCGTAATATTCCGTTGCCTTATCCGGAAGCGCAGGCTTTTGAGTGCAAAGATAAGGATGGCTCTCATTTGGGCGTTATTTATTTCGATTTCTTCCCTCGTGCCAGCAAGCGTGGTGGCGCATGGTGTGGTTCTTATCGTCCGCAGGCTTATAAGGATGGCAAGCGTGTGGCTCCGGTCGTAACGATCGTTTGTAACTTTAGCCAGCCCGCTCCGGGACAACCTGCGTTGTTGAGCGCTGATGAGGCGAATACATTGTTCCATGAGTTCGGTCATGGTTTGCACGGCTTGTTCCGTGACGTGCATTACTCCGGTGTTTCCGGTGTTCCTCGTGATTTCGTGGAGTTGCCTTCACAGGTTATGGAGCATTGGGTATTCGAGCCGGAAGTATTGAAGGTGTACGCTAAGCATTATCAGACCGGCGAGGTGATCCCGGCCGAGTTGATCGAGAAGTTGGATAAGAGCGGTAAGTACGGACAAGGTTTCGCTACGACGGAGTATCTGGCGGCTTCTTATCTGGATATGGATTTCCATGCGGTCAGTGGTGACGCGGCGGATAAGAAGGTGATCAAGTTCGTTGACCAGACGAATAATGTTCCGGCCAACTTGAATGTGATGGATTTCGAGCAACAGACGTTAGGCCGTCGTGGTTTGCTGAAACAAATCCCTTCCCGTTACCGTACGACTTACTTCAACCATACGATGGGTGGCGGCTACACCGCCGGTTATTATAGCTACATCTGGGCCGAGGTATTGGATTGCGACGCTTTCGAGGCATTCAAGGAAACCGGCGATATCTTCAATCAAGAATGTGCCGATAAATTCCGTAAATATGTCCTGACCCCGGGTGGTATCGACGACGCTATGGATATGTACAAGAATTTCCGTGGCAAGGAACCGGGTACGGATCCGTTGCTGAAGAATAGAGGATTGAAATAATCTAGAAATGGAGATTTTATAAAGGCGGACCGGTTGGTTCGCCTTTTTTTGTATATGCTCAGCCTCCCGGATCTGTATTACATTTGCTAAGTTTTATCACGTAAAAATAGCGATAATATGGAGAAAAAGGATTTAGTAGAAGGGATGAGTCTGTATATCTATAAGTTGCGTATGGATGGGCGTTATTCCACGGCGAAGAGCTATCAGGATGCATTAAACTCATTCATGCGGTTTTGTGGGTTGGAGGTAATTCCCTATATCTATGTCAATAAGGAGAACCTTCGGCGTTATCAGGCCTTTTTGTTGAACAAAGGATGTACATGGAACACGGTGTCGACCTATATGCGTCGGATCCGTTGTGTGTACAACATGGCGGTGGAGGAAGGGTTGGCCCCCTATATCCCTTATTTATTTAAGGGAGTTTTCACGGGTATAGAGAGCAAACGCAAAAAGGCGTTACCACAGGATTTATTACGTTCTCTGATGACGGCCCCATTAGATGATCCGGAACTGAGAAAAACACGGCAGGCATTGTGCCTGATGTTCCAGTTTTGCGGTATGGCATTCGTGGATTTCGCTCATCTGAAAAAGGAGAATGTCCGGGGTGGGGTTTTGGAATATAAACGCCAGAAAACGGGTACTCCGATGCTTATAGAGGTACAATCTACCGCATGGGAGTCGCTGAGGGAACTGTCAAGTGATGTAGGTAAGGACTCACCCTATTTGTTTCCTTTCTTGAAGGGGATGAAAGTGGGAAAAGAAGCCTACAAGGAGTACACTTCCGCTTTGGCCCATTTTAACCGGAACTTGAAGAGGTTGGCGAGAGCCTGCGGTGTGTCTATCCCGATCACCTCATATTCGATCCGTCATTCTTTTGCGATGATTTTGAAGGAACAGGATGTCCCGATTGAGATGATCAGCGAACTATTGGGCCATAAATCGATCAAGACTACGCAAATCTATTTGAAAAGTTTCTCGTTAGAAAAGATGTCTGCGGTGAATAAAATTTGTTTTGAGAGTGTGTACAATCATGTACCGAAAGTAGGGTAAAGGGAGTAGGCTACTTGGGGAGTAGCGTATTCTTTCACGGCGCAAATGTAGTAAAAAATAACTAAAAACAAGCAAACAAATGCGCTTGTTTACTCATTGTAGGCGTTTGATCCTCTCTATTTTTTGATTTTCCTGTTTTATCCTAGACGTATAGACATGGTGATGCGGGTGAAATGACCTCTTGTTCCCGGTATCATTCCACCATGCCTTATAACCTGTGTGTATTCCTGTAGAGACGGGGCATGCCCCGTCTCATCCCCTCCAAATGGTAACTTAAAGCTACTATCAGACAGTGGGAGACGGGGCGTGCCCCGTCTCTACAACCGGGTGATAACCGTTCTCGCACCTTTTAGGCTACTCCCCAAGTAGCCTAAGATTTCGAGAGATGGTAATTTTCAGTAATGCCACATTTAAAAATATAAAGTACTGTTTATCAAGATGATATAAAAGATTCTTGGTAGGGCTCTGAATTGCCGTGGGGTCTGTTTTCGGGCCATGGGATAACCTCTAGAAAAGATAATCATAGAGATGGATATATTGACAGGCAAGTGCTCGGATAGGTTCATGGCGCATGTTCTGAAGCGACGTGATCAGGAGGCTGTCCGCTGGTACGTGCTCACGCTTCCTACCGCCGGTGGCGGGCGTGACAGGATCAGCCCCTCGAAGGGGCTGGACGCTGAGCTTTCCCGCCGTGAGCGTCGTGGTGAGGCGTTGTTCGAGTATTTCTCCCCCTCGTATGTCGAGGCGAGGAAGGTGGGTGGCAAGATGGTCAACACGAGGCAA
>NZ_QTLZ01000007.1:0-79215 GCF_003635425.1 Parabacteroides sp. AF27-14 | reverse complement strand
GGTGGGTGGCAAGATGGTCAACACGAGGCAACCCCTGTTGTACAACTACGTGTTCGTCCACGCCTCGGAGGACGAGATCTTCCGCCTGAAGCGTACGCTTCCCCTGTATAATTTCCTCCCCCGGGTTTCCTCCGGCGGGCGGTCTTATTTCCCGTACCTCTCGGATCGTGAGATGGATACCTTGCGTTGGGTCGCGGCTTCTTACTCCAACGAGCTTCCGGTGTACGTGCCAGATAGCGGCCGCTTGTTGAAAGGCGACCGTGTGCGTATCACCTCCGGCCCTTTTACCGACATGGAGGCGGAGGTGGTGGTGCAGCCGGGCGGTGGGCATAAGGACGTGATGGTGCGTATCCTCGACTGCCTGTGGGTCCCCTTGTTCGAGGTGAGAGCTGGGGAGTACGAGTTGATCGAGCTGAACACGGGGGGCAAGCACGTCTATACCCATCTGGACAACGACCGTCTGTCGGAGGGCTTGCACGATGCCTTGGGCCGTTACCACGCCTCTGGCGTGGTAGTGGATGAGGATGCCCGTCTGGCCCGTGAGGTCCTGCGTGGCTACGCCTCTCTCCGTGGTGAGACCGACGTGATCCGTTGTAAGCTTTACTCGTTGCTCCTTCCGGCCTACAGGTTGTTGGGCGAGTCGGATGAGTTCGATCGTTTGCGCTCCACGATGCGCAGCATGCTCCCGGTGATAAAAGCGGGGCAATCCCGTGCCTTGTTACTGGTCACGCTCTATGGCTGCACGGACAGCAGCCTTTACCAGCGCATGGCGCACGAGTTGATTGACCCTTGGATGGAGGAGGCTTCGCCCAAGAAGAGCAAGTTCGTGTTGATACGTCGTTTACGTGATTACGACCGGTGGCTGAAACATAATGAATAGTGAATAAGGAATAATGAATTAAATAATTCAAGATTCAAGATTCAGAAATCAAGATTCAAAAAGAAATGTCTTCTCTTCCTTCGGGTATCCGGTTAATGAACTTGTTGCGTGAGCGTTTGACAGAGATCATGGATCGTGAGCGTGCGAACCAGAACTCAATACACCTGTATTGCACGGGTCCCTACTGGGTAGCGTTCGAGCGTTCGGCCTACCAGCTGTATCGTGCGTTCCCGGATAGCGAGACCACGCCGATGCGCCTGTACGGGTATCCGTTCCCGATCGTGATGGTGTCTGTTACGGATCGCTCGCTAAGCTCGTATGCCCGCAGGCATATATTGAGAAGAGACGATAAGGATTACAAGCAATTGACCGTACCCGTACTTTCCCTTGCGGACTACCATGAGTGGCACGCCGGCGAGGTGGAGGGGTTACCTTTATTGAGTGAAAAAGTATGAGTATGACGCAAATACCGTTATTGTTATTACTGTGCGGATTCTTGGCCTCCGTGTTTTTGGGTATGGCCATCATCCCGAGGATCTTGGTGATCTCGCACAAGAAACGCCTGTATGATATCCCGGACACCCGTAAGGTGCATACGACCCCTGTCCCCCGTTTGGGCGGGTTGTCGTTTTTTCCGGTTATCTTGATGTCGATGGCCTTGGTGATGGGCTTTCGCCTTTACCTGTGGTCTTCGGATCTGTCGGGGCTCTCGCTAGACATGCTCCACGAGTATCTTTTCCTGTTCGTGGGCATGACGTTGCTTTACTTGGTGGGTGTCTGCGACGACTTGGTCGGGGTGGGCTATCGCTATAAGTTCGTCGTGCAGGTCGTGTCGGCCTTTCTGTTGGTGTTGTCCGGCAACTGGCTCGACTCGTTGGGTGGCCTGTTTGGGATTTATTCAGTCCCGGCCTTGCTGGGCGTTCCGATCACGGTCTTCGCCGTGGTCTACGTGACGAACGCCATCAACCTGATTGACGGGATTGACGGCTTATCGTCCGGCCTTTGCTGCATCGCCCTGTCGGTCTTGAGCGTGATCTTTTTCATCCAAGTGCAATACATTTACGCCCTGCTGGCGGTCTGCACGCTTGGAGTCTTGATGCCCTTCTGGTGTTACAACGTCTTCGGCAACGCGAACCGTGGCCATAAGCTTTTCATGGGCGACGCTGGCAGCTTGACGCTGGGCTACGTGATCAGCTTCCTGATCATCCACCTGTGCGTGTCGAACGGCTCGTTCCCGGATCGTTCGAATCCCTATCTGGTGATCGCCTTCTCCACGGTTTTGGTACCGTTGTTGGACGTGATCCGTGTAGTCCTGCACCGTCTTCGTGAGCACAAGAACCCTTTTTTACCGGATAAGAACCATTTCCATCATAAGCTATTGCGCACGGGCATGCGAGTTCGTATGGTGATGGTGACGATCCTGTGCGTATCGGTCTTCTTCATAGCGTTGAACTTGCTGTTGGCCAAGCGTATGAATATTACATACCTCTTGTTCTTGAACCTCTTCCTGTGGTCTCTTCTCCATCTGTCAATCAACAGGCTTATCTCCCGGAACCGGGAGCGGCAGGAGAGGGAGGAAGCGTTCGGCAAGAAATTCTGATCAACGGATTGGATATTGATGAAAAAAATTTGTACCTTTGTTTTAAATAAACCCAAAGTGAAAGAAATGGCACAATTGATAGTTACGGTTGAGGATGCGAGTTTATTGTCTGATTTGAAACGGGCGATAAAAATGTTACGTGGTGTGACAAATATATCCGAGCGGAAGTCGGACTCTTTGAATGATGTGACGAAGCAAGCCATTGCGGACGCTCGAGAGGGGCGTACTATCAAATGCGATAGTTTTGAGGATTATTTGCGTAAGGTCCAATGAAATATCGATTGGAATTTACCCGCCAGTATTTGAAAGATCTCAAGCTGGCGAGGAAAAGACATTTAGACGAGGGTAAGTTGAATGATATCCTCCTGAAACTGTTGAATGGAGAAAAACTTCCTTCATCAAACAAAGATCATGCGTTAAAGGGAGATTATAAGGATTGCCGTGAGTGTCATATCACTCCGGATTGGCTTCTTATTTATAGTGTGGGGACTTCATTGAAAATCATAACACTTGTACGTACAGGTTCTCACTCGGATATATTTTAATTCTCCATTGGAGGCCCTCGTATTTTATTGTTTGTAAGTTTTTTATCAAGTAACATTGAATATTAGATTTCTGTATACTCTTCCCTTGCGTCAAAGCAAGGGCAAGCCTTACGAATATAGGGGCTAAGTTGGTAATGTCCTAGGATGCGTGCCTTCGGGTAATCCCTTCGTAATTGCCGTAGCAGATCCATCAAGGTACATCGCTGGGCGTAGGTGCGTGTATCGGCCGAACGGCCTTGCTCGTCGAGCCCTCCCTCGTAGCAGATTCCGATACTCCGGTCGTTCCATCCGGCTGCGTGCGCCCCGATCTGGTTGACCGGGCGGCAGCGATGCAGCTCCCCGTCCCGTGTGATATAGAAATGATAGCCGATATCGGCGAATCCCCGTGCCTTGTGCGAGGAACGGAGTGCCTCGACAGGAAAATCCCTGTCATATCGTGTGGCCGAGCAGTGAATTACAAGGAGGCTGACCTCCCTGTAATTCTGGTAGAAACAATAGTTCTTGCTCATAATCCGCAAGCCGTTATGCCGAAGGCCCCCGCGATGGCGGTAGCTACGGCGATGATCACTTTGAGAACAGTACTCCAAACAGACTTTTTCATGATGAACTTTGTTAATGAATAATGAATAGTGAATAATGATAATGAAAATAAACGGATGCTATGGGCATCATAAGAGGAAAGCGACGCTTTCCTAAGAACGGCCTTAGCGGACGGGCGTAAAGCGAAGAGACCGTAGCGAGCGTGAGGAGCATCCCTGTCTGAGCGAAGCGAGTTGGGATGCGACAGCGAGCGTAGGTCTCGAAGTAGCCCGTCAGCGTCAGCCTTGACCTTTTGGTTACTTTTGGGTCAAGCCAAAAGTAACACGTTAGATCTCATCCGGCGACTCCGAGTCGGAACCTCCCCCTTCCTCCACCGGTGTCCCGAGTATCGTGACCTTCAGGAGCGAGGTCTTCTCGCCCAGCAGCGAGTAACGTCGTGCCCCGTTCAGTATGGTATAGGAAGGCGAGAATCCCGGTACGATAGTCCGTATATGCGTAGCCTTGACCTCCTCGGCGGTCGCCACCCCCTTCTCCGTGACGAAGCGGTTATAGACCGTCCCGAACCCCAGCAGCTCCACCTTGTAACCTTTCTGTAGGTTCTTGATGACATACCGCTGGTAACGGTCGAGTACGTTTAATACATCACCTTTGGTGAGTGAGGATTCCTCGGCGATCTGGTCGGCCGCATCTTGTGTGGACAGGGTACCGAAATAATAGGGAACCGGCTTGTACACCTCCTGCTTGGGATCCGTCTTGGGGATAAAAAACTTTCGTGCTTGAAACGCTTGTGGCATGGTAATTGGAAATTAAAAATTGATAATTGAAAATTAATTGTTTGTTGATCAACGTTACAAAGATAGGCCTCGACGTAGGGGGCGGTGATGCCGGGCGATGCCCTAGGAAATGAATAATGAATAATTAACAATGAATCATGACGATGACCGGCTCCGGACTACGTTGCCCATCGTAAGCTCCCTTGAATGGGCAGTGTAAATCTCTTTGAATGGGCATCGTAAGCACCTTAGAATGGGTATTCAGTTAATTCACCGCTGTGCGCAACTGTCCACTGTCACTTGTCCACTGTCAACTCATTCACGGTTCTCCTAGGTAGTGGATGATTAGCCCCACTTGTCGGGGCGTGAATATGCGTTGCTCGGGCCGGTAGCCCGTCTCCCGCAGACGGTCGTACAGCTCCGTGCATCGGATGATCCAGCGGCGTAGACGGTTGCAGGCTTGATGGGAGGCTAGCTCCGGGAAATAGGATGCCGCCAATGCGGACTTTCTTAATGGTAAGGACATTACGAATTACGAATTATGAGTTGGTGGAACTTTCAAACTTTCAAATATTCAGGCCTCCCTCACACACACACGCCCGTTGGGTACATTATATAGGGGTGTGAGGGAGGCCGGGATTACTTATGGGTGATACGGTCGCCGAAGCAGTACTCTCCCCGGCCGTTCTTCTCCAGCGTGCCTCGTTCCTGCATTCGCTTGAGACAGGTATCTAGGGTGGCGGTGGGGATGTTGTTCCTCTCTGCTTCCTCCAAGGCCTGTTGTCGGTTGAAAGAGAGTGGAAGGGCCGCGAAGAGGGCCTCTTGGGGCGTGGGTGTGCGAGAGCGTGGCACCTCGTCAGACGGAAGCAAGGAGAGTATGCCCGCCGAATGACGGTAGAGCGGCTCCACGAGCGAGAGGACAGCCTTAAAATCGTCATCATCGATACGTAACTCTAGGGAAGGAACGATACCGTCCCGTACGTTCTCCTCCGGGATCTCGGGGGCAGGCGAGAGACCGGGACAATTGAGAATTGAAAATTGAGAATCGAGAATGGCTTGTGGGATGAGGAGACTCTCCACCGATCGCAGGAAGGCCACCACGGAAGCGATCCGGCAGATATTGATGGCAATACGGGCCACGGAGCTTCGCATCGGATAACCGTAGGAAAGACCGGCGTGCCCGAATATGCGTGCGAAGCAGCTGTTGAATCGCTCCTTTTGCGTGTCGGAGAGATGGAATTGTATGACATTGACCCTCTCATGTAGGTAGTCCACGAGTTTCTTCCACTGTCTCCCCCAATCGGAGAAGAGGCTATCCATGTCCTCGTCGCCCTGCTCGAACTGATCCGCCCACTCATCGATAGGCGGCATCCGGTAGAACAATTGGCGTGAGAACAGCCCGTTTTCGGCCGAGGGAATAAGTGGCCGTACCTGCGCTGGAGTACCGCTTAACAAGACACTGAGGTAAGAGGCCGGGCACTCCCGGTATTCCCGGTTCGTGCGTCGGTTGAAAGCCAGCCGCTCGTGGTCGTGGCATTTACGCAAGGTATCGCTCCAGTGCCCGTGCTCGGTGCCGATGGCCGTGCTCACGGTATCGGCCTCGGTCTCGCAGATCAGCCCTATGCCGTCGGCCTCGATGAGGTTCTCCAGCACGCCGGTGCCGGAGTTGTTACCGGCGATAAGGAACATCTTGAGGGGAGGCATCTCGGGCTCCGGCGTATCGGATTTTTTCTTGCCCAGCGAGTCCCAACGGCTCTTCTCCTCCCGGTAAGCTTTATGCCTCTGCCGGTAGTCCGCCATCATCGCCTCGTGTATCGGCTCAGCAAGCCGGCGTGTCCAAGCGAGGGCTCCCTTTCCCGAGGCGGGAGGGGCGACGATGAACGTTTGCAGGCAAGGGTAGTAGAATTTTCGCCCGTACGATATCCGGATCGATTTGTTGAGTGTCGCTCCCAACACGGTGATAGCGCCCAGCAGGAGGATATCCCGTTGGGCGGGGGTATCGCCCCGGTCGATCATCCGTTTGAGGAAAGCGGGCCAAGGATACTCAGGAAAGGCGGGCGGGACATTTTTCACTGGCGGTTCCTCGTGCGTACACGTGTGCGTGTGTGAGGGAGGCGTGAATGTTTGAAAGTTTGAAAGTTTCCCGGCCTCAGCCATGGATTTGTCCAGTTTCACGCCGGCTAGGTCCGCCAAGTGGAATACGGATCCCAAGCCATTCCGTCCATTGCCTCCTTTGAGGGCATGGTCGTATAGCTTATCCGCCTCGGTGGAGACATATCTCTCCGACAATCGGCAGATACGATGGAATGATGACCGACCAGCCTCTCCGCAATCGTTGGCGATGGCGAAGGCGATCGGCATATACTCTTGATAGGTGGGAGCGATGTTCGCCCCCTGTTTCTCGATGGCGGCAACGAGCCGCTCCAGATCTGATAATGGGTTCATGATGATATATAATTTTCAATTTTCAGTTCTCAATTTTCAATTCTCCCGTAGCCTCGCTGAGGGATCGTGGCAAAGGAAGCAAGCCCGTGAGAGGTCTGCGTTCGTGGCATCAGCTTTCAGCCCGTATTTTCCCTCAAGGTATTCCCAAGCGAATCGTACCGCCTCGTCGAAAGACTCCTCCACGGTTTTCTTGATCGACAGGCGATAGGGTACGAGGAGCTTGATTCCCGTGGTACTGGGACTCACGAAGGAGAGATCGGGGCGTAGCCGCTCGTCGGCGAACAGCGTGTCCCTCCAACGGATCGCCTCTTCGGGTGAGGAGAGGTGATCGATGTCGATGACGAACTCACCAGAGGGCAATAACAAGTGATCTTCCTTTCGGTAGGAGAAGATACCGGCGGGCGTGACATAGGGTAGCAAACTCTGTTTCAGCCGCCTGAACCGTTTCTCGTCGCCCGATGCGGCACGTACTTGATCGGTACGCTCACGCAGCCACTCGCTGGTGGTGATATAGGCGTGCAATTGACTGACACAGACAACCCCGTTCGGCACTTGATTGGTGATGGGGGCATTGAAAAAGGAAAAGATAGACTCTTTCATGATCGGATAAAATAAATTGATTATTCGGTTACCGCCGGTAAAGGAATGCGTTCCTGTCCATTCCCGGAATAGCGATGGACGGTACGGGTACGGAAACGGACGTATGGTGGATGAAATGAGGATAGAAATAAATATGCCCCCGTGAAAGGGGTGATTATTGTTAACACTTAAATTAAAAACGAATATGACAGAAAATCAAGAGCGGGCGGAACAGGCACGTTCTGCCTTTACGGTCAATGGAGGTAACGTGCAGATCCTGCCCAATGCCACCATCGCTATCCAGAACATCCATTGGGGTGACGGGACGGTGACACGGACGGAACGCTGGATTACGCCCGCTGAATCGGGACTTCATGAGTCTCCGTCTCCTCCGATAAACTCTCCTGCCCCTCCGGTGACGGCTGAACCCTCCTCGTTGGCGTTGTTCATCCCGGACGAGGCGACCCGTCTTGTCTACGAGGCCCGCCTATGCGCCTGCCCGGACACGGTCACCCTTTGCCAGACGGTATTGACAGACCTTTACAACGAGATCCTAGCCGACTACTCGTCTCCCCTCAAGCTGGTCAAGAGCCGTGCCTTCATCAGCGCCCTCTTGCCTCACCTTACATTCGTGAATGGGGCGAATGTACCGAGCATTCGGTATGGGATCAGGAAGTATGTGCTGGGGGAAGGGTGAGATAAAAAAGTGTGTGAATGATATAGAGAATATTCGTATGAAAGGAATCGTTTTAGCTGGTGGCTCGGGTACCCGATTATACCCGATCACTAAGGGAGTGAGCAAGCAGTTGCTTCCTATTTTTGATAAGCCGATGGTGTATTATCCTATCAGTGTGTTAATGCTGGCGGGTATCCGGGAAATCTTGATCATATCAACGCCATACGATTTGCCCGGATTCAAGCGTCTGCTTGGGGATGGCTCTGATTATGGTGTGTGTTTCGAGTATGCGGAGCAGCCATCGCCGAATGGATTGGCGCAGGCATTTACTATTGGTGCTGAGTTCATCGGTGATGACAGCGTTTGCTTGGTGCTAGGTGATAATATCTTCCATGGTAATGGATTTACATCGATGCTAAAGGAGGCGGTTCGTACTGCTGAGAAGGAGAATAGGGCTACTGTTTTTGGCTATTGGGTGAGTGATCCGGAGCGTTATGGCGTAGCCGAGTTCGATCAGACCGGCAATTGCTTGAGTATTGAGGAGAAGCCGGAATGCCCTAAGAGCAACTATGCCGTGGTCGGATTGTATTTCTACCCGAACAAGGTTGTTGATGTAGCTAGCAGCATTCAACCGTCCGCTCGCGGCGAGTATGAGATTACTACGGTCAACCAACGATTCTTGGAGGATGGAGAGCTGAGAGTCCAAACTTTAGGCCGGGGTTTCGCTTGGCTGGATACCGGTACGCACGACTCTCTGAGCGAGGCTTCTGCTTATATCGAGGTGTTGGAGAAGCGTCAGGGATTGAAAGTGGCCTGCTTGGAGGGCATCGCTTATCGTCAAGGATGGATCACGGAGGAGCGTATGAGAGAATTGGCGCAGCCGATGTTAAAGAATCAGTATGGTCAATACTTACTGAAAGTAATTGAGGAATTAAAGGAGACAGGAGATCCGAATTTAGGTTAAGATGGAGGTAATAAAGACAGATATAGAGGGTGTAGTGATCATTGAGCCGAAGGTGTTCGATGACGCTCGGGGATACTTTTTCGAGAGTTTCTCGCAACGTGAGTTTGAGGAGAAGGTTCGTAAGATAAATTTTGTACAAGATAATGAGAGTATGTCCTCATACGGAGTGATGCGTGGCTTGCATTTCCAGAGACCTCCCTTTACTCAAAGCAAGTTAGTGCGTTGCGTGAAAGGATGCGTCCTTGATGTAGCCGTGGATATTCGCAAAGGAAGCCCAACGTATGGTAAGCATGTGGCTGTTGAGTTGAGCGAAGAGAATCATCGCCAGTTTTTCGTGCCTAGAGGGTTCGCTCATGGATTTGCGGTATTGAGTGAGATAGCTGTTTTCCAATACAAATGCGATAATTTCTATGCTCCGCAAGCGGATGGGGGCATCCGTATAAAGGATGAGAGCCTAGGCATAGATTGGCGGATACCGATGGACAAGGTCCTTCTTTCGGAGAAGGACATAAAACATCCTTGTTTGGAGGATTTTGATTCACCGTTTGATTATCATGTAAATTTATACCCTGAATTTGAATAAGATGAATATATTGGTGACTGGTGCCAACGGGCAGTTGGGAAACGAGATGCGTATCATCGCTCGGGAAAGTGACGACCACTATGTATTCACGGATGTGAATCAAGTGGAAGGCGTAGAGACCGGCTTTTTGGATATTACGGATTTGGAGGCGGTGAGGAAGATGGTCGCGGCGCAGCGTGTAGATGTTATCGTGAATTGCGCCGCCTATACCAATGTGGATATGGCTGAAAGTAATGAGGAATTGGTGGAGAAGTTGAACGCTGAGGCTCCGGAAAACTTAGCCAAGGTAATGAAAGAGACCAATGGTTTTTTAGTGCAAATCTCGACAGACTATGTGTTTGGTAAAGAACCGTGCAATGTGCCTTGTCAAGAGGATCAACAAGGAACCCCCACCGGAGTTTATGGTATGAGCAAATTGCATGGTGAGCAGAAGATTCAAGCTATCGGTTGCAAGCATGTGATTATCCGTACGGCTTGGTTGTACAGTGAGTTTGGCAAGAACTTCTGTAAGACGATGATGAACCTTACGGCTACCAAACCACATCTTAAGGTCGTGTTCGACCAGGTGGGAACACCCACATACGCCTTGGATTTGGCGAAAGCCATTGAGACGGTGTTGAAAGATTATGCGGATAAAAAAAACGAACATGATTATGACAAGACCGGTATCTATCATTACTCCAACGAGGGGGTATGCTCATGGTTTGACTTCACGAAATCGATCGCTGAATACAATGGCACGACCGCTTGCGATGTGCAGCCCTGTCATAGCGACGAGTTTCCCAGCCCTGTAAAACGTCCATTTTATTCGGTATTGGATAAATCTAAAATCAAGGAGACATTCGGTATTCGGATCCCTTATTGGACAGAATCGCTGAGACAATGTATTGCTAACATAAAAAACAAATAAACAGAATCATGTCAAAACGAAATATAGTAATCACTGGTGGAGCAGGCTTCATTGGCAGTCATGTTGTACGCTTGCTCGTGAATAAATATCCGGAGTATAACATCTTCAATTTGGATAAGTTGACCTATGCTGGCAACTTGGCTAACTTGAAGGATGTCGAGGATAAGCCTAACTATAGGTTCATAAGGATGGACATCTGCGACTTCAAGGCATACTATCAATTGATGCAGGATAAGCAGATCGATGGCATCATTCATTTGGCGGCCGAGAGCCATGTTGATCGTTCCATTAAAGATCCGTTCACCTTCGCCCAAACTAATGTGATGGGTACGCTGGCGCTATTGCAGGCAGCTAAGCTGTATTGGGAGAGTCTACCGGAGAGGTACGAGGGCAAACGCTTTTATCATATCTCTACGGATGAGGTGTATGGAGCGTTGACCATGAATTATCCGGAGGGCATTGAGCCACCGTTCACGACAACAGCGTCGTCCAGTGAACATCATTTGGCATACGGGGATGATTTCTTCTATGAGACGACAAAGTATAATCCACATTCGCCCTATTCAGCGAGTAAGGCAAGTTCAGACCATTTTGTACGTGCCTATCACGATACTTATGGTATGCCGACCATCGTGACAAACTGCTCAAATAACTATGGCCCCTATCAATTCCCGGAGAAACTGATCCCGCTTTTCATCAACAACATCTGTCATCGTAAGCCGTTGCCAGTCTATGGCAAGGGCGAGAACGTGCGTGACTGGCTGTTTGTGGAGGATCATGCCCGTGCGATCGATACGATCTTCCATCACGGAAAAATCGCTGAGACCTACAATATCGGCGGTTTCAACGAGTGGAAGAATATCGACATCATCAAAGTGCTGATCAACACGGTGGATCGCCTGTTAGGTAGAAAAGAAGGGGAGGACTTGGATTTGAATACCTACGTGACCGATCGCCTCGGCCATGACGCACGCTATGCTATTGATTCCACCAAGTTGCAAAAAGAACTCGGTTGGGAACCGAGTTTGCAATTCGAGGAGGGGATCGAGAAGACTGTGCGCTGGTATTTGGATAATCAGGAGTGGATGGAAAATGTGACTAGCGGGGAGTATCAGAGGTATTATAAGGAGATGTATAGTAAATAGTTTTTGTAAATGGATGAGCTATTCGTAACGTTATATAAAGAATAATTGTATGATACAGACTAAAGAAGATTTGGCCTATTATTTATCGCAAGACAGGAAAGCTTTGGGTATTGCTAATGATGGATTTGTTCAACGCTTGAGACTTCTGGGATATGGTGCTTTCAAAAGCCACTTAGGAAGGCTGAGTATTATAATAATGCATGCCCTGGAAATCTGCTTTCGAAAAATGTGGGAGGGTGATAATGAGGTGTTTATCTAAAATTAGGCTGAAACGTATTTCTGTGAGGTTGGGCTTCTCTGTACCATTGAACGTATTTGGTCCAGGCCTAAGCATCGCTCATTATGGGACGATTGTAGTAAATCCCAATTGCCAGATAGGTTCATTTTGTCGGATTCATGCTAATACAAATTTAGGGGTAAGTGCTGGGTATAAGGAAGCTCCACGTTTAGGGAATCGTTGTTATATTGGGCCTGGAGCAATTCTTTTTGGTGACATAATATTGCCAGCGATACAACTATAGGAGCGAATGCGACAGTGAATTGCAGTTGTGACAAGGAACATGTTGTTTTGGCCAGTACTCTGGCAAAAATAGTTAAAGACTATATGCCGAACTGGTTAGAATTTAATCAAGTGAAATTATAGAATCATTGTATGAATTCGATCAGAAATTTATATGCTCGTTATAAAGTAATATTTGACAACATCCTATTTGTTTCACTAATCCAGCTTTTCGGCTTACTCGCTCCGTTGATTACCTATCCTTATCTAGTGGATGTGTTGGGGATGGAATTATACGGATTAGTGATAACGGCGCAGATTTTGGTTGGGTATATGGTATTGGTAATTGATTTTGGATCAAATAGTGTATGCGCCAAAAATGTATCTATCCATAGGGAAGATAAGCAGAAACTATCGGAAATAGTTAGTTCTGTCTTACTTATTCGTTTGAAACTTTGGCTAATTTGTTTGTTTGCGTATGTTTTGCTTGTTTTCATAATACCTACCTATAATGAATATAAGACCTTGTTCTTATTTTCTTATCTACTTACGTTGAATGAGTTGATTTTTCCTCAGTTCTATTTCCAGGGTATAGAAAAGATGAAAGTCGTGGCATTTTTGAATATATTAGTAAAGCTAGTTTTTATTTCTCTGGTTTTTTTCCTTGTGAAAGAGAAAGGTGATTATTTATTGGTACCTGTGCTCTATGGAATTGGTTATTTGATAGCAAGCATCATATCGTTATTATTGATATTCATGAAGGATAAGATCCGTTTCATGATAACAGACTATCGTACGCAATATAATTACCTGAAAGAGTGTTCTCCCATATTGGCTACAGATATGGTTTGTACAGTAAAGGACAAATTGAACCAAGTATTGGTGGGATTGTTCGTTAGTATGGGGGATGTTGTAATCTATGATTTGGCATTGAAATTGATGGGTATAATGCAAAAGCCTTCAAATATTATAACGACTGTATTACTACCTCGATTCTCAAAAAATAAAAATGTGAGGACTTTAAAGTATGTTATGGCTTTTGTCTTCTTTTTGAGTTTATTTTTGGTTCTGATTGTGAATCTGTTTCTTCCGTGGATTGTGAAACTTTTTCTCCATAGTGAGATTGATTTATTACCATTAAGAATGTTCTCTATTGTGCCGATATTTCTAAGTGTAAGTATTGTTATTGGTAATAATTTTTTTATTGGATTTGGATATAATAAGTATGTTCTTTATTCTATTATCATAACTTCTACGTTTTATCTTTTTGCTTTATTTGTTGTTTGGATATTGGGATACATTCATAGTTTATATAGTTTTGTTTTTATTGCTATTATTTCATATTTAATAGAATTGTTGTATCGTTTGTTCGTTTTTTACAGAAAGACAATCTATTAAATGATATATATTAGATTGAAGATTGCCATATTTCATATTAATTGTTTAATGTTAAAATTAGAATATATAATGAAGTGTAATAATATTATTAGATCTTTAGTGGAAGGAATATTGCCGGATAGGCTTTGGTTGTCATTACGTTATTATATGACGTTTGATAAGTTTCTGAACTGGCATAATCCGAAAAGCCTGACAGAAAAGATGCAATGGCTAAAAATTTATGATAGAAGGCCAGAATATACCATTATGGTAGATAAGGTGAAAGCTAAAAAATGGGTTTCTGAGCGTATAGGTGATAAATACATAATTCCAATTTTAGGTGTGTGGGAAAAGGCTGAAGATGTTGATTTTGACCTTTTACCTGACCGTTTTGTGATAAAATGTAATCACAATAGCGGTACAGGTATGTATATTTGTAAGGATAAGTCTAAAATGGATAAAGATTTCGTTATTCAAGAGTTAAAGAAAGGTTTGAGAGAAAATTATTATAAGAAATGGAGAGAGTGGCCCTATAAGAATGTTCCTCGTAGAATCTTTGCGGAGAAATATATGGAAGATAGTATCTCTAATTCAGCTGATGGATTATCTGAGAATGTTTTGACTGATTATAAATTTTTTTGTTTTAATGGTGAGCCATTTATGATGTATAAGTCTAAAGATTATTCTGAACATACTTATACTGATTTTTTTGACATGAACTACCAGCGTTTACCTATACGTATGAAAGATCCTAACAGTAATGAACCTGCTGTAAAGCCAATTGAGTTTGAAGAGATGAAATTTTTAGCGCGTAAACTTAGTCAAGGAGTACCTTTTTTACGGGTTGATTTTTATATAATCGATCATCAGGTCTATTTTGGAGAGTTGACGTTTTTTCATAATGCAGGTTTTGGCCCTATCAATCCTCCAGAATGGAATTTAAAGTTGGGAGAGATGTTGAATTTAGAGAATTTGAAAGGTAAACACTCAAAAAACACTTATAGTAAAGTGTTCTAGATTTGTTACTAGTTTAATATGATTACTACATTTCTTAATTTCAATTCAAAAAATGGATTAGATTCTAATATAGCTCAATTATGGTACAGTTATAAAGTGTTTGTTTAAATGTATCAACAATGTGTAGATATTTATTTTGTTTAAAAAAAGATGAGTTTGTTTCAAAGTTTTGTATTTTATCATGTAATCTTTGCTTCAATATTGTGGCTTCTATGGCTGGGCTCCCGAAATAGAACACTTGCTAATTTAGGGGTATTGATTTTGATCTTGGTATCAATCTTCCGTTTTGATATAGGAAATGACTATGAGAACTATATGTTGATAATTGAAGATTCAAAAAGGTTGTTCCAATCATGTGATAGTATGTGGAATACCTTATTTGTAAATAGTACATATTTTGGTATAGAGCCTATCTTCGAACTACTTATTTGGATCTTTCATGTTTTGGATAATACCTATTTGTATGTCATAGGTCTATATTCATTGCTTTTTATATTAATTATATATAAAGTGTTGGAAGAAAATGGTGAACTGTTTTGGGGAATGTTTATTGTTTTTGCTTTACCTATTTTATTTACATCTTATGATCAAATTAGACAGGCGGTATCAATAGCTATATTCATCTATGCAATAAAATATATAGAAAAGGGTGATTTTAAGCACTATTGTTATTGTATGCTACTTGCTTCTTTGTTTCATTTCAGTGCATTGTTGATAACACCAATATATATAATACGTAAAATAAAACCTAGAATTAAGTTTTATTGTCTTGTTGTGCTTATTATGTATATAGGTCTTTTGTTTGATTTTTGGTCTCAGTTTAGGCTTCTTCTGTTTAATAGTATTGGGTTATATTCGCATTATGCTGAATCAGATAGACAATTAGGAGCTATGGAATACAGCTCTGGTCTTGGAATCCTTTTTTTGATGCTTTTTTATTCGTTTTTAATGGTGAAAATGGCTCATCGTAAACCTGTTTATTCAAATCTGTTATTTTGTGGATTGGTTTTATTGTTGTTTTCTACTGGAAATTTGAATATAGATCGTATGTCTAATTATTTCTGCTGGGTGTCAGTGCTTGCATTTCCTGCTTTTATTAAATATGAAAGAAGAAGGTTAATCATCCTATGTTCTGTCTTATTGTTAATGGTATATTTTGAAAGAAATTTAGTAGGAGGTGTGAGGGGATGCATTCCTTATGATTCTGTATTTAGCGAAAATTTTGAGAATAAAAGGTTACGTATTAGGTGGTATAATTTTGATTAATATAACGTATAAGGTGTGAATAAGAACGTAATATATACTTGTTTAACAGGAAACTATGATGGTTTAAAACAACCAAAGTATATCTATGATGGATATGATTATATTTGTTTTTCAAATGAGTTTTCTGAATCTCATATTGGAATATGGGAAATCCGTAAGATACCTTTTGAGACAAATGATAAATTGAGACTGTCTAGGTTTGTGAAGATAAATCCTCATTTAGCTTTACCAGAATATGAATATAGTCTGTGGATGGACTCAAATTTACAGATTGTAGGTGATGAACTAAAAGATAAATTGGACGAACTAATCCAAAAAGATACATTTATGGCTTTTGTGCCTCATCCTATATATAATTGTATTTATGCGGATGCTTTTAAATGTATATGGGATGGTCGTGATTCTTACTCAATGATAAAAAAGCAGGTAAAATATTTGAAAAGTCAAGGTTATCCTTTTGGCAATGGACTGTATGAGAATAATTTGATTTTTAGGAAGCACAATCATTGCTCATCGGTTACTGTTTCGGAAGCTTGGTGGAAAATGTATATGACATACTCGAAAAGGGATCAATTGAGCCTTTGCTATGTACTTTGGGCTAATCATATCAATAGTGTCGAATTATTGCTTCCTCATGGAGTAAGTACTCATAACTATGAGGCTATAAAAAGGGTGAAACATAATCCTAATTCGTTATGGAAACGAATTCAAGGAGCAGTAAAAAGAACTTACTATAGGTTTTTGCTTTGTTTGTTTGGATTGTAGCTTAATTCTTGGCAAAAAAGTGCTACGTTTCCATGGAACTGAAAGTCTATATTGTATTCTAAATTTATAATTGTGCGTTTTCTTGGAATATAGAGTTCGAAAAAATCGTACCATATTCCTATTCTTTCAATGAACAAAATAGTAGTTCTTCTCTCTACCTATAATGGGGAGCGTTTTTTTGTGCCCAGCTGGATAGCTTGTTGGCCCAAGAGGGTATGAAACTGAAAGTGTTAGGAGAGATGATAGGGCTTCAATGGTACATCGGATTTATTGATCGCTTATAAAGAACGGTATCCGATGATCTTTGAAGTATTTGAGGGGGAAAACGTTAGTTTTGCCATGAGTGATTACTACAGAAGGCAATTGAGCGATACAATGATGCTGATTATTTTGTCTTTTGCGATCAAGATGATGTTTGGATGCCGGATAAATTGAAGGTGGTAGCGGTAGTTGATCAGCTAAAAGATGAGGATCATTTTATTCCGTTGATTTGCTACTCTAATACCATATTGGTAGATGTGAATTTAGGTGTTATTAGGGAGGCATGGGATTAAGGGAGGGTCGCACTGACTAAGGAGTGGGCATTGATACAAAGTTTCGCTACTGAATGTACGATGTTGTTCAATAGGATGGCGGCTGAAACATACGTGACTACTTGTCTGAAGTGATTAAGGTGCATGACTTCTTGATGTACCAAATTGTGCATGTTTTTATGCAAGGTGATTTAGGATGATAAATCTCATATCTTATATTGTTAATATGTTGATAATCAAATGGAAAATGGCGTTTTATGAGAAGGATGCGTAAATGTATGGAAGGAAATTATAAAGAACATGTATTGGGACTTCAAAATCGACGTTTCTTGTTGGCTTATGAGAATTTGCTTTCCGTGGAGGATGTGTGGCTTATCTCTAGTTTTGTCTTCTATCAAAAGAGTTGGTTAACCAGGTTACTCTTGTTGTTTGATGGAAAGATTAAATATAACAGCTTAGAGTCCAATTATTATCTTGAAAAAATTGTCAAGGGGGAGATAGGCTTTCCTCGATTTTCTTATCAGGCGCTTATGCCGTTTACTGTGTGTGAAGGTTTATGAGGGAATCTGTGGCAATAGTAGTTGTCTTGTATAAAGCAGAGTTGAGTTTATTCCATAAGGATCTATTAAAGAATGGAAATATCACTCTAATAGTCGTGGATAACACACCCGGTAGAGATTTGGATTTAAGGGCGGATAGGCTGGTGTATATCCCTTTGGGGGATAATCTGGGTATTGCGACGGCACAAAATGAAGGGATCGGGCAAGCTCGTGAATCGGGATGTGACTATGTGATTTTCTTCGATCAAGATAGTGTGATCCCTGAGGGGTATGCTAACAGGATGGTTGAGGAATATAAGCGTATTAATGGATTAGTGCCTAATCTGTTTTTGTTGGGCCCGACAGTAACAAATGGCCGTACTAAAGAAGTGTATAAATCGACAATCCATCGGGATGTATGGGCGGCAGAGGATTTTATATTGAGGCGAGAGATTATCAGTTCGGGCAGTTGTGTCGCCCTGCGGAAAATAGAGGAGGTGGGACTAAATGATGATTACTTATTTATTGATTATGTGGATTTTGAATTGTGTTGGAGGGCTAATAACAAAGGTTTTGTGAATGGTTTAACCACAAATATTAAACTTATTCATTATGTAGGGCAACAAGAGTACCGGATATTTAACCAGCTTGTCATCATTTCAGCCCCGATACGATATTATTATCAAGTACGAAATTATTTATGGTTAATTAGACGTTGTTACGTCCCAATGCAATGGAAGATTAATCGTGCGATTAAGTTAATTGTATTTCCAATTTCTTTTCCTTTCAAGGTTAGGTGTTGGCGAGAGATTTATGTGCAAATGTTTAGAGGTGTAAAAGATGGATTATTAGATAAAAGATATGGTAAAAGTAGGAGTGGTAATGGTGTTATATAACCCTGATTTTGAGGTGACAAAGAAAGCTCTGTCATCATTGGCTAGTCAGGTAGACCAAATATGCGTAGTGGATAATTCTCCTTCTGACCACTCGGAGGTGCTGGGCGGTTATGAGTCGGTAGAGTATAAACCATTGCTGAAGAATGTAGGTATTGCTGCTGCACAGAATATAGGCATTCGTCATTTTATAGATTTAGGTTATGATTTCGTACTTTTTTCGGATCAAGATTCGATTGCATCAGAGAAAGTGGTGAGCAAGTTACTTGAAAATTATCAAGCGCTTCAAAAGAAGGGAATAAAGGTTGGAGCGGTAGGAACCCGGGCGATTAATCGGCAGAGTGGAATGCCGTATGGGGATAAGTCAAAAATGATAGCGAGGTTTTCTAAAGAAACCTTTGTTAATTCATCCGATATCACCGAATATTATTCGGTGATATCCTCGATATCATTGATCTCGAGGATATCATTGCTTGATGTAGGAGGGTTTGATGAGTCTTTGTTTATTGATGGCGTAGACCATGAATGGTGTTGGCGGGCATGGCATAAATCGCAATGGCGATCTTTTGTCGTTGAAGACGCTAAGATTAACCATCAATTAGGGGAAGGTGATAAAAAAGTGGCTTCAAGATCGATAGCCATTGCTTCTCCGTTTAGGATGTATTATCAGTTTAGAAATTATTTGTGGCTTTGCCGAAGAGACTATGTCCCCGGATATTGGAAAAAGAAGAATGGCGTAAAATATTTAGTGAAATTATTTTATTTCCCGATTTGTATCGCACCAAGGGCAATGTATTTAAAACATATTATACATGGGGTTATAAGAGGATTGAACCCGGTTAAATCTAATTGGCCTATATTCTTAATATTAAGCAGTTTGACTAAGAATTTAATGGGGGGGTAAATGTCTGATAATAAGAAATATACAGGCGGTTAGTCCTGTTGTTTCATCTTATCCATTGGTTGCATGATGGGTAAGATCTCTGTTTGTATAGCTACCTATAATGGGGCAAAGTATATTAAGGAGCAGCTGGAATCTATATTGTGCCAGCTATCGGAAGATGATGAGGTGATTGTGTCGGATGATAGTTCTACTGATGAAACTTTACAACGAATAGCAGAACTTGATGATAGCAGAATTCAGATTTATATATTTGATAGAGATAAAAGTGGTCTGTCGCTGATTAATCTAGTAACAACAAATTTTGAGAATGCTTTAAAGAAGGCTACTGGAGAGATTATCTTTTTAGCGGATCAAGATGATGTATGGTGTGAGAATAAGGTTAAGATAATGTCATTGATACTAAAAGAATATGATTATGTGGTAAGTGATTGCTATTTGACAGATTCAAATCTTATTGTTAAAAGTAATACCCGTTTTGATGGAAGCGTTACATTGAGCCGTTGGAAGGCACTTTATAAACCCACTCCTTGGCAGGGTTGTTGTGCGGCTTTTAGGCGGAGCGTTTTGGAAAAGTCTTTGCCTTTTCCTAAAGGAATACAATCTCATGACCGTTGGATAGGTTATGTCGCTTCCTTCTTTTTTACTTATAAAATTCTTGAAGATCCTCTTATATTTTATAGGAGACATGATACGAACGCTTCTACATCAACAGGTAAATCTAGAAATGGTATAGTCTATAAAATAAGAACCCGGTTGAAATATATTTATGAACTTATAAAATTGAAATTTCGGTAATATGGCGAACTTTTCTACAAAGGAACGATTAATAGCATCGTTTCTTTCTGCTACACCAGGATTGAAAAGATTGGTTAAGCAGATATATATAACTATTAATGCAGTTATTTATCATAAAGACTACAATGCAAAGATTCTGGATTCAAGAGTGAATGAAATAGTTTCTTTTTATTCTGACTCGGAAAGTTTTGGCGGTTATTATGATAAGACTTCCATTAATAATAAAGGGATGGTGTTAGTGAATATTCCGACACAATCAACCGCTGTTAAGCCCAATCCTAGATTTCCCGTAGGAATAAGGGTTGTTGATTTGAGGACGAGGCAAGAGGTGAATTTAATAGATAGTGAAACTTATACATGGCAGCAAGGAGTACGATCTCAATGGATTGATGATGATGTCGTTGTTTTCAATGTCTTGAAGGATAATAAGTATAAGGCATTGGCATATTCATTAGATGAACGGATTGTAGTAAAAGAGTTTGAGTTTCCTGTGCAGGATGCTTATCTCAAAGATTATTTCTTGTCAATAAATTATAGTAGAATAATGGCGTTACGTCCGGATTATGGATATCGTAGTCTTGCTATTCCTTCTAGGACGGAATTAGAGTGTTTGGATAATGATGGTATTTGGTATGTCTCATATAATGATGGCGAGAGTAAATTACTTTATACTTTGCAAGAGATCATATCCGTCGAACCTAAAGATACTTTTGATGTAAGTCTTCATAAAGTGAATCATTTAATGATAAAACCTGATGGAAAAGGATTTATTTTCATACATCGATGGTATAGAGGAAAACGTAGGTTTGACCGTTTGATGTATTCGGATTTCAAGAGAATGAAAGTTCTGGCTGATGACGAAATAGTCAGTCACATGTGTTGGGTAGATGATAATACTGTGTTTGGTTATCTTCGTTATGAGGGTAAGGATGGTTTCTATTTTATAGATATAAATACTGGAAAGTTTACTTTGTGTGACAAGATGACGGAATTGGCTACAGGTGATGGGCACCCGACAGTATATGGAGAGTGGATCGCATTTGATACTTATCCGGATAAAAGCAGGATGCAGCATCTTTATCTTTATCATATAAAAACGTGTGAGTTGTTTCCTTTATTAGAACTATATCATGGACTGAAATATACAGGGGAGTGTCGTTGTGATTTGCATCCTCGTTTTTCTAAAGATGGACGATATGTTTTTTTTGATACGGTTTATTTGGGTAAGCGGACTCTTTGTTATATAGATATATCACGGATTGTAGTATGAGTATTTCAGTATTAATGTCTGTTTATAAATCAGAGAAAGCAGACTACTTGGCTCGAGCCTTGCGGAGTGTTTGGACGGATCAAACCTTGAAACCGGATGAGATTGTTTTGGTTGAAGATGGACCATTGGGTGATGAATTGATACGTGTCATTATTGATTGGAAGTCTTTGTTGAGGGAACGCTTGGTTTTATTGAGGAATGATTGTAATTTGGGATTAACTAAATCTTTGAACAAGGGGCTGAGTGTGGTAAAATCAGATTTTATCGCTCGTATGGATAGCGATGATATATCGCATCCATTGCGATTTGAGAGGCAGGTGAGGTATCTGAAAGAACATCCGGAGGTATCGGTGCTTGGAGGTGCTTTGCAAGAGTTTGATGCGGAGCATGAGGATTTGGGTATACGTCATTATCCTCTGACAAATAAAGATGTAAAAAGTTCTATTTGTAAAGCATCACCATTGGCTCATCCGACTGTGATGATGCGTCGTTTTATATTTGACAATGGATTAAGGTATGATGAGCGTTATCGAACGAGCCAAGATCTCGCTTTGTGGTATGATGTACTCTGTAAGGGATATCAGATCGGAAATATCAAGGATGTAACGATTTATTTTCGCCGAGAAGGAGATGTCTTTAAGCGAAGAAATAAAAGAAAAAATACTTTCAATGAGTTTAAGATTTATGTCAATGGGATCTCTCGTTTGTATGGACGTTTCTCTTGGCGTTATATTTATCCGATAGCTCGTTTGATGTTTAGGTTGCTTCCTGTCTCGGTAGTGAGAAAGATCTATGGAAGTAATATTCGTAAAAGGATCTTAGAATAATTTCTTACACAAATCTTTTTTCAACATACATATTTATGAAGGTTTTATTGACCGGCTCCGCCGGTTTTATCGCCTCGTTTGTCGCACGGCGTTTACTGGAGCGGGGAGACGAGGTTGTGGGCTTGGATAATATCAATGGATATTATGATACGGCCTTGAAGTATGGTCGCTTGAAGGAGGCGGGCATACGGGAAGAGGAGGTGGATTGGTATAAATTGACTCCGAGCCATACGTATGAGAGATACCGTTTTATCCGGATGAATCTGGAGGATCGGCAGGCGATGCGGATGCTTTTCGCCAATGAGGGGTTTGATGCGGTAGTGAATCTGGCTGCCCAAGCGGGCGTACGTTATTCGATCACGAATCCATATGCGTACGTGGAATCGAACTTGAATGGTTTTATCAATGTGCTGGAGGGATGTAGGTATCATCAGGTGAGTCATTTGGTGTATGCCAGCTCTAGCAGCGTGTATGGTCTGAATGCGGATGTGCCTTTCTCGGAGAAAACGAGTATCGCTCATCCCGTGAGTTTGTATGCCGCATCCAAGAAGTCTAACGAGTTGATGGCGCATGCGTATAGCCAATTGTATGGGGTTCCTGCCACGGGTTTACGCTTCTTTACGGTGTATGGACCCTGGGGGAGGCCGGATATGTCTCCTTTCTTGTTTACTGACGCTATTCTGCACGATCGTCCGATTCAGGTGTTCAATAACGGGGATATGTTACGTGACTTTACGTATATTGATGATATCGTGGAGGGAGTGATACGGGTCTTAGATCGCCCGGCTACACCGAATCCGGATTGGGACCCGGAGCATCCGGATCCTAGCTCCTCCTCCGCACCCTATCGTATTTATAATATAGGCAATTCACAGCCTGTCAGGTTGATGGATTTTATACAAGCTATAGAGAGCGCTTGCGGGAAAGAGGCGATGAAGGATTTTCTTCCGATGCAACCGGGGGACGTGTATCAGACGAACGCCGATACTACATTGCTTCAACAGGCAGTGGGTTTTAAGCCTTCAATGGATATTCAAGAGGGTGTTAATCGAACCGTGGCGTGGTTCAAATCATATTATAATCTATAAAAATAAATTCTACGGTATGAAAATAGCGATTGTCGGGACAGGATATGTCGGTTTGGTAACGGGTACCTGTTTTTCGGAGATGGGTGTGGACGTTACGTGTGTGGATGTGATGGCCGAGAAGATCGAGAACTTGAAGAAGGGTGTCATCCCGATTTACGAGCCGGGCTTGGAGGATATGGTCCATAAGAATTATAATGCCGGACGTTTGAAGTTCACGACGGATCTCTCCTCCGTTCTGGATGACGTGGAGGTGGTGTTCAGTGCGGTAGGTACGCCTCCGGACGAGGATGGTAGTGCGGATCTGCGTTATGTGCTGGAGGTTGCCCGTACGGTAGGGCAGCATATCAATAAATATACGTTAGTGGTGACTAAAAGTACGGTGCCGGTGGGTACGGCCCGGAAGGTCAAGGCCGCTATTCAAGAGGAATTGGATAAACGGGGTGTGTCTGTTGAGTTTGATGTGGCTAGTAATCCGGAGTTCTTGAAAGAGGGAAATGCGGTGGATGATTTCATGAAGCCAGATCGTGTGGTGGTCGGCGTGGAATCGGAGCGAGCACGAAAACTGATGGAGAAGTTGTATAAGCCCTTCATGATGAATAACTATCGCTTGATTTTTACGGATGTTCCTTCCGCTGAGATGATCAAATACGCTGCCAATTCCATGTTGGCTACCCGTATTAGTTTTATGAATGACATCGCTAATCTTTGTGAACTGGTGGGTGCTGACGTGAACATGGTGCGTAAGGGAATAGGTTCAGACAGCCGTATCGGGAGTAAGTTCTTGTATCCAGGCTGTGGCTATGGTGGTTCTTGCTTCCCGAAAGACGTAAAGGCGTTGATCAAGACGGCGGAAAAGAATGGCTATACGATGAATGTCTTGAGAGCGGTCGAGGAGGTGAATGAGAGGCAAAAGAACGTGTTGTTTCATAAACTTCAAAAACATATTTCAGACTTATCCGGCAAGACGGTGGCCTTGTGGGGCTTGGCTTTTAAGCCGGAGACGGATGATATGCGTGAGGCTACCTCTTTGATCTTGGTTGATTTGCTGACGAAAGCGGGTGCTACGGTCAGGGTGTATGATCCGATCGCTATGGCGGAGTGCAGACGTAGGCTGGGTGACAAGGTCGTCTATGCGAGTGATATGTATGACGCTACGGTGGATGCGGATGCCTTGTTGCTAGTTACGGAATGGAAAGAGTTCCGTATCCCTAGCTGGGCTGTACTTAAAAGACTTATGCGTAATTCCTTATTGATCGATGGTCGTAATATTTATGACGCTCATGAACTTCATGAAGCTGGTTTTATTTATGAGTGTATAGGGAAACAATAGCAGATATTTTTATGGAGTAAAGCAACAACACGTATATTGTCATTATGGATGGTAATGTCGTTTACGGAATGAGCAGATGATAAAGGAGTGGGGAAGATAGGGATTTTCCTGCTTTCTGATAAAAAATAATCACCTTGGACATTCATTTCCTTTTTGAAGGGGGGAGACGAATGGCTGGGTGATTATTTTTTTAGGTGATGACTATAATACTACCACATCATACCCATGAGCCAGAATGGAATGGCGTTGCCTACAGGGTAGTCGGTGTTGTCTCTCAAGACGTAGTCCGCTTCTTTAGGATTTTTGTTTTTTCCTCCAACTTCTAGGGTTTGTGATACATGGTCTTTTGTAATCACATAATCACCTTTCTTCTCGTCTTTCATGGCGTTTATCTCGTAACCTGCCCTAGAAAAGCAGTGGATAGTGTAGGCTTCACGTTCCGTTCCTTGGTCTGCATTCAAAACCTTATAAGCGCATGGGTCTGCGAACAACATTTTTGCGCCAGTGCTACGGGCTTTCGTGTCATTGGGGTACTTTACTATTTTCAATAGATCTACACTTTCCATCACAAAGAGTAGTTGATAGAGTTTTTCCGCTCCTATTCCCCAGTCGGAGCATAAGGAGGTGACTTGTACACGAGGTATTGAGGAGTTTGCCAGTGTGCCGATAATGGCTCGCATCACACGTAGGTTGTTTTCGGAAATGCTAGGCAGGAAGAACGGTATATCGTTATTGAGAATTTTGTCGATGATAGCCATGTAACGTGCTTCGAAATCTTTCTCTTGGTAGAAAGGACGTGTACCGTAACTACGATAATTGAGGAAATGGTTCAACAGCTCCGCATCTGGTTGTGTAGGTAGTATTGTGTCTCCCAGTTTGTACTTGGGGTATATTTGGCCAGTTTCAAGATATAGAAATTCTCTGAACGACATTAAAGGCATCTGTATCGCTACATAACGTCTGGACAAGTCGGCTTTGCCATCACGAAGTACTAACGATGAGGAATCTGAAATCCAGATGATTTTTCCTGGATAGTCATCATACAAGGCCTTCAGATGTATGCTCCAGTTTGATGCGTAGTGAATCTCGTCGATAATAACACCTTCATAACCAAGCATGAATACGCTACTAACTAAGTCATAGAGCGGTTCGCCAATAATCTTCGGATTATCAGCAGAAAAGTATAATAAGCGCCTGCCTTGTGAATGATGGAGTAGAAATGTAGATTTGCCACATCCTCTGGCACCGGTTAGCATCAGGTTTTTAGGGAGCTCATCAAACTCCGTGGTAAATGGTCGCAATCTCTGCGGAAGAGCCGCTAATCGGCGTTGCATGGCCGTTACCAGTGTTTGGAGTATATTTGTATTCATTCTATGGAAATTATATTTACGCACAAAATTACCGAATTATTTCTATGATAGAAAGAATTTATGCAAGAATATTTCTGTGCCAGAAAGAATATTGGTGTTTTTCTTTCTGTTACGGAAATATTACGGTTCTCGGATGGATATCTTTGAAAGGCCTCTTTCAAGAGGGAAATGAGTGGCTTATGGATTGAAAATAAAACCCTCCCTTTTGCTTATAAAATGTAAGCTTTGTTAACCAAACGTCCGATAAAAACATTTTTTCCGTGAAAGTGTCAATTATTTTATGTTTGTTTAAACAATATGTTAGGGATTGTCTGTATCTTTGCGGCAAAATCAAAAAGTTGATTCGACAATGGAAGTATTGAAGCACGAGTGTGGTGTTGCCATGGTCCGGTTACTGAAACCCTTGGAGTATTATCACGAGAAGTACGGTAGTTGGATGTATGGACTGAACAAGCTCTATTTGCTGATGGAAAAGCAGCATAACAGGGGGCAGGAAGGAGCGGGCTTAGCCTGCGTGAAGTTAGAGGCAAATGCCGGAGAGGAATATATGTTCCGTGAACGGGCCGTCGGGACCGGAGCTATTACCGAGATATTTGCCGCAGTTCACGAACACTACAAGGATTTAACCCCCGAGCAACTCAACGATCCGCTATTCGCCAAAGCCAACCTACCTTTCGCCGGAGAGCTTTATATGGGCCACCTCCGTTACAGTACCACCGGAAAATCCGGAATCTCTTATATCCATCCTTTTTTACGACGCAATAACTGGCGTGCAAAGAACCTTGCCGTTTGCGGAAATTTCAACCTGACAAATGTTCATGAAGTATTCGAGGAGATCACGGCGATCGGTCAGCATCCCCGGAAATATTCCGATACGTATATCATGCTGGAGCAGCTGGGACACCGGCTGGACCGGGAAGTGGAGCGCCTGTACCAAAAGTGTGAGGCGGAAGGATTGAGAGGGATGGATATCACGCATGCCATCGAGGATCAAATCGATTTGTCGAACGTGCTGAAACGCTGTACCCCGGGCTGGGATGGTGGTTTCGTGATTTGCGGTATCACCGGTAGTGGCGAGTCGTTCAGCGTGCGGGACCCGTGGGGAATCCGTCCGGCCTTCTATTATGCGGATGATGAGATTATCGTGTTGGCGTCCGAGCGTCCGGTTATACAAACCGTGATGAACGTGCAGGTAGAGGATATCCGGGAGTTGAATCGGGGAGAGGCGATACTCGTCAACAAGAAAGGCGAGTGGCATATCTCCCAGATCGTGGAGCCGAAAGAGAATAAGGCTTGTTCCTTCGAGCGTATCTACTTCTCACGGGGTAGCGACGTGGATATTTACAGGGAAAGGAAGCGTTTGGGAGATAATCTCGTGCATCCGATCTTGAAAGCGGTGGATTACGACTTGAATCATACCGTCTTCTCTTTTATCCCGAATACGGCCGAGGTCGCTTATTTCGGGATGCAGGAGGGGTTGAACAACTATTTGAATAAGCTGAAAAAAGAATGGATCGCCGATCGTAGTCACCTGCTCAGGGAAGAGGAACTGGAGCAAATCCTTTCCATGCGAGTCCGCTCGGAGAAAGTAGCTATAAAAGATATAAAATTACGTACATTTATCGCTGAGGGCAATAGCCGCAATGATCTGGCGGCGCACGTATATGATATTACTTACGGAAGTATTGAACCTTTTATCGATAATCTGGTTGTGATAGATGATAGCATCGTGCGGGGTACTACCTTACGCCAGAGTATTATCGGTATCTTGGATCGCCTGCATCCGAAGAAAATCGTGATCGTAAGTTCTTCTCCGCAGGTACGTTACCCGGATTATTACGGTATCGATATGTCCCGGATGAACGAGTTTATCGCTTTTAAGGCTGCGGTGGCCCTGTTACGTGACCGGGGGATGGAATACGTGATCTTGGACGCTTATCAGAAGGCGAAGCGACAACAAACAGCGGCGGATGGTCCGTTGGTGAATTACGTAAAGGAGATATACGCCCCGTTTACGGACGAGGAGATATCCGTTAAGATGGTGGAGTTGCTTACACCGGCCGGGACACAGGCGAAAGTAGAGATCGTCTACCAGACTTTGGAGGGCTTGCATGCCTCTTGTCCGGAGCATCCGGGTGACTGGTATTTCTCCGGCGATTACCCGACACCGGGCGGGACTCGGTTAGTGAACGAGGCTTTTATTCACTATATGGAAGAAGAATATTTAGTGAAATGACACAACATACAGATTCTATGCAGACAAACAGAACAGCAACTTTGATGTTAGACGACGGTACCGTCTTCCGTGGCTACTCTTTCGGCTATGAGAGACCGGTGGCTGGCGAGGTCGTGTTCAATACCGCTATGACCGGATATCCGGAGAGCTTGACGGACCCTTCGTACGCAGGCCAGTTGATGGTGTTGACTTATCCGCTCGTTGGTAACTACGGTGTCCCGCCTCGTACGTTCGAGCCGAACGGGATCGCTACGTTTATGGAGAGCGAGAAGATCCATGCCGAGGCGATTATCGTTAGCGATTACAGCCATGAGTATAGCCACTGGAACGCCGAGTGCAGTTTGGGCGACTGGTTGAAGGAGGAGAAGATCCCGGGCATATACGGTATCGATACGCGTGCGTTGACTAAGAAATTGCGTGAGCATGGCGTGATGATGGGACGCATCGTTATCGGCGATGCCGATAACGAAATTGGAAATGGGGAATTGAAGATCGAGGATTATGAGCATGTGAACTATGTGGATCGGGTATCGTGCAAGGAGATTATTTGTTACCTGCCCGATGGTACGAGCCAGACCTGTTCTTTATCGGAAGCCTCCGATTCCCGATTCTCGATTCTCGATTCTCAATTCCTAAAGCGCGTCGTGCTTTTGGACTGCGGCGTGAAACATAACATCATCCGTTGCCTGTTGAGGCGTAACGTGGCGGTGATCCGTGTGCCTTGGGACTACGACTTCAATCAGCTGGAATACGATGGCTTGTTTATCAGTAACGGTCCGGGCGATCCGGATACTTGCGATGCCGCCGTGCGGAATATCCGTAAGGCGCTTTCCGGGGATAAGCCGATTTGCGGTATTTGCATGGGTAACCAGTTGTTGGCGAAAGCCGGCGGTGCTTCTATCTATAAATTGAAGTACGGTCATCGTAGCCATAACCAGCCGGTACGTATGGTAGGCACGGAGAAATGCTTCATCACCTCGCAGAACCATGGTTACGCCGTGGATAACGATACGCTGGGTGAGGAGTGGGAACCGCTGTTCATCAATATGAATGACGGGACGAACGAGGGTATCAAGCATAAGACGAAGCCTTTCTTCTCCTCTCAGTTCCATCCCGAGGCTTGCAGCGGGCCGCTGGATACGGAGTTCATGTTTGATAAATTCACGGAATTGTTGTAGCCGGGGATTTACGCCCACCCTAAACGAGGGATTAGGGCAACCCTAAATGAGTGTTTAGGTCTACCCTAAACGGGTGTTTAGGCTTACCCTAAAAGAGAACATTAAAAAAGTAAAGCAATGAAAGAAGATATAAAGAAAGTCCTGATACTCGGTTCCGGAGCCTTGAAGATTGGTGAGGCGGGCGAGTTCGATTATTCAGGCAGCCAAGCCCTGAAGGCGATTAAGGAAGAGGGGATTCAAACGGTATTGATCAATCCGAATATCGCTACGGTACAGACATCGGAAGGAGTTGCGGACACGGTTTATTTCCTGCCCGTTACTCCTTTTTTTATGGAAAAGGTGATCGAGAAGGAACGTCCGGAAGGTATCTTGCTCGCTTTCGGCGGGCAGACGGCGTTGAATTGTGGCGTGGCTCTTTACCAAAGCGGCGTGCTGGAGAAGTATGGCGTGAAGGTATTGGGTACCCCGGTGCAGGCTATCATGGATACCGAGGATCGGGAGTTGTTCGTACGCAAGCTGGATGAGATCGACGTGAAGACGATCAAGAGCGAGGCCGTGGAGAACGCCGCTGACGCTCGTCGTGCGGCCGCTGAGCTGGGGTATCCGGTCATCGTCCGTGCCGCTTATGCGCTGGGGGGCTTGGGTTCCGGTTTCTGCGACAATGAGGAAGAATTGGACGTGTTGGTAGAGAAGGCTTTCTCTTTCTCTCCGCAAGTATTGGTGGAGAAAAGCTTGAAGGGCTGGAAAGAGGTAGAGTACGAGGTGGTGCGCGACCGCTTCGATAACTGCATCACGGTATGTAACATGGAGAATTTCGACCCGCTGGGAATCCATACGGGAGAGTCTATCGTGATTGCCCCCTCGCAGACCTTGAGCAATACGGATTATCATAAATTACGTGAGTTGGCGATCCGTATCATCCGCCATATCGGTATCGTGGGCGAGTGTAACGTGCAATACGCTTACGATCCGGAGAGTGAGGATTACCGGGTGATCGAGGTGAACGCCCGCTTGAGCCGTTCTTCGGCCTTGGCTTCTAAGGCAACCGGTTATCCGTTGGCTTTCGTGGCCGCTAAATTAGGCTTGGGCTACGGTTTGTTCGACTTGAAAAACTCCGTGACGAAAACGACTAGCGCTTTCTTTGAGCCGGCTCTCGATTACGTGGTATGTAAGATCCCTCGCTGGGACTTGGGTAAGTTCCACGGTGTGGCTCGTGAGTTGGGTTCCAGCATGAAGTCGGTTGGCGAGGTGATGGCGATCGGACGTACTTTCGAGGAGGCTATCCAGAAGGGCTTGCGTATGATCGGGCAGGGTATGCACGGTTTCGTGGAGAACAAGGAGTTGGTGATCGAGGATATCGATAAGGCTTTGCACGAGCCTACCGATCGCCGTATCTTCGTTATCTCGAAGGCATTCCGAGCCGGTTATACGGTAGACCAGATTCATGAGCTTACCAAGATAGACCGATGGTTCCTACAGAAACTATATGGAATCATGCAGACCTCCAAGGAGCTTCACGCTTTCGATATGAAGGGGATCCAACGTTGGCGCATCAATCCGGAGTTGATCCGCCGGGCGAAGATACAAGGTTTCTCTGATTTCCAGATCGCACGGGCGATCGGTCTTGACGGGGATGTGGAGAAGGGTATGATGTTGGTTCGTCAGTTCCGTAAGGAGCATGGCATTCTTCCGGTGGTGAAACAGATCGATACCTTGGCCGCCGAGTATCCGGCGCAGACGAATTACCTGTACCTGACGTATAGCGGTACGGAAAACGACGTGACGTATTTGGGCGATCATCGCTCGATTGTCGTGCTGGGTTCCGGCGCTTACCGCATCGGTAGCTCGGTGGAGTTCGACTGGTGTGGCGTGCAGGCCTTGAATACGATCCGTAAGGAGGGTTACCGCTCCGTGATGATCAACTACAATCCCGAGACGGTATCTACCGACTATGATATGTGCGACCGCCTTTATTTCGACGAGCTTACCTTCGAGCGTGTGATGGATATCCTTGAGCTGGAGAACCCCCACGGCGTGATCGTCTCCACCGGCGGCCAGATCCCGAATAACTTGGCGATGCGTCTGGACGAGCAGCATGTGAATATCTTGGGGACATCCGCCAAGAGCATCGATAATGCCGAGGACCGTGAGAAGTTCTCCGCCATGTTGGATCGTATCGGCGTGGATCAGCCCCGCTGGAAAGAACTTTCTTCCATGGAGGATATCAATGGCTTCGTGGCGGAGGTAGGCTTCCCCGTATTGGTTCGCCCGAGTTACGTGTTGAGTGGCGCCGCCATGAATGTCTGCTCGAATCAAGAGGAGTTGGAGCGTTTCTTGAAATTGGCCGCCAATGTCAGTAAGAAGCATCCGGTGGTGGTAAGCCAGTTCATCGAGCATGCGAAAGAGGTGGAGATGGATGCCGTGGCCGATCATGGCGAGATCGTGATGTATGCCATCAGCGAGCATATCGAGTTTGCCGGGGTACATTCCGGCGACGCTACGATTCAGTTCCCGGCCCAGAAATTATATGTGGAGACGGTTCGTCGTATCAAGCGTATCAGTAAGCAGATCGCTAAGGAGCTGAATATCTCCGGCCCGTTCAATATCCAATATCTGGCGAAGGGCAATGAGATCAAGGTGATCGAGTGTAACCTTCGTGCCAGTCGTTCCTTCCCGTTCGTGAGCAAGGTGCTGAAGATAAACTTCATCGAGTTGGCTACCCGTGTTATGCTGGGCTTGCCGGTAGAGAAACCGAATAAGAATGAGTTCGATTTGGATTACGTGGGTATCAAGGCCTCTCAATTCTCGTTCAATCGCTTGCAGAAAGCCGATCCGGTATTAGGGGTCGATATGGCTTCCACGGGCGAGGTGGGTTGTCTGGGCGACGATGTATCCGAGGCGGTGTTGACGAGTATGCTCGCTGTCGGGCAACGGGTTCCGGAGAAGAATATCCTCCTGTCCACCGGTACGCCGAAGCAGAAGGTAGCCATGCTGGATGCCGCTAAGATGCTGGCGGCGAAAGGCTACAATCTATTCGCTACGGGAGGTACACACCGTTTCTTGGCGGAGAATGGCATTACGAGTACGAAGGTGTACTGGCCGAGCGAGAAGGGAGAACCGCAGGCGCTTAAGATGCTTCATGAGAAGCAGATCGATATGGTTGTGAATATCCCTCGTGACCTTTCTGCCGGAGAGCTTGACAACGGCTATAAGATCCGCCGTGCCGCCATCGACCTGAATATCCCGCTAATCACCAACGCCCGTCTGGCCAGCGCTTTTATCCAAGCCTTCTGTACCTTGAGCGTAGATGATATCTGCATCAAGAGTTGGCAAGAATATAAATAAAAGGGGACTTGACGTAAATCAAGTGGTATTTATTTCGTAAGTTTGCGGAAACAAACAAAAACAACCATGAATATGGATACAGCGATATTTATAGCTCGCAGGATCGCGGCGCAATCGATTCTACTCAGTGAGGAAGCTGTTGAGAAACTGGCCTCTATCTTAATCCGGACAGAATTGAAAAAAGGCGCCCTGTTTTTGAGCGAAGGAGAGGTTTGTACGCAACTCGGTTATGTCTATAAGGGAATGGTTCGCCAGTTTTACTTCAAGAATAAGAAAGAGCTGACCGAGCATTTCGCCAGCGAGGACAACATCTTCATTTGCATCGAGAGCTTCTTGCGCCAACGTCCCGCTAATCTGTTGGTGGAGGCCTTGGAGAATACGGTACTGTATGGTATTCCTCATGATCCTTTATTGGCATTGTGCGCCGAGGATTACGAGATCGAGGTCATGTATCGCCGCCTGTTGGAGAATTCGCTGATCCTGTCTCAACGGAAAGCGGATTTCCTTCGTTTCGAGACCGCTAATGAACGTTATGCCCGCTTATTGAAAGAACACCCTGAGATCGTGCAGCGTGCCCCCTTGTCCCATATCGCTTCTTATTTGTTGATGACTCCCGAGACGTTGAGCCGGGTTAGGGCAAATATGCAGTTGTGATGGGCCTTTAGGTGTTAATTATATACGGTGTCGTATATAAGGATATAAAGATATAATTAGTATGAAGGTAGGATTATTTATCCCATGTTACATTAACGCGGTGTATCCCGAAGTGGGTATCGCCTCGTATAAATTGTTGAAGCATGTGGGTGTGGATGTCGATTATCCGATGGACCAGACCTGCTGCGGACAACCCATGGCGAACGCCGGCTTCGAGGATGAGGCGGCTCGCTTGGCCCTCCGGATGGAGGAACAGTTTAAGAACTATGACTACGTGGTAGGCCCCTCGGCCAGTTGCGTAGCCTTCGTAAAAGAGAACCATCCCCATATCTTGGAGAAGCGGGATCACGTTTGTATGAACAGCAAGAAGATTTATGATATCTGCGAGTTCTTGCACGACGTGGTGAGACCGGAATCCCTGCCGGCCGTTTTCCCGCATAAGGTGAGTATCCATAATAGTTGCCACGGGGTGCGTGAGTTGCATCTCTCGTCGCCCAGCGAGCGTAATATCCCGTACTATTCCAAGTTACGTGATCTCCTTTCCTTGGTGAAAGGTATCGAGGTGTTCGAGCCGAAGCGGGTGGACGAATGTTGCGGTTTCGGCGGTATGTTCGCCATCGAGGAGCCCGAGGTCTCTACTTGCATGGGACAAGACAAGGTAAAGGATCATATGAGTACCGGCGCCGAGTATATCACCGGTGCGGATAGCTCTTGCCTGATGCATATGGAAGGGGTTATCAAGCGGGAGAAACTTCCGATCAAGACTATTCACATCGTTCAAATATTAGCGTCCGGATTATGAGTACGAAACATGCTATAGCAGCGGCCCGTTTCCTAGAGAATAAGGAGAATGAGGCTTGGCACGACCATACGCTTTGGATGGTACGTACCAAACGGGATAAGATGAGCCATTCGCTTCCCGAGTGGGAGCGGTTGAGGGAGTTGGCCTCGGAGATCAAGCTTTACTCCAACAGCCATCTGGACACGCTTCTGGAGGAGTTCGAGAAAAACGCGATCGCCAACGGGGCTATCGTGCATTGGGCGAAAGATGCCGAGGAGCATAACGAGATCGTCTTGCGGATCTTGCGCCAGCATGATGCCCGGAACCTGATCAAGAGCAAATCGATGCTGACGGAGGAATGCCATATGAACGAGTTCTTGATGTCGAAAGGAATCGATGTGGTGGAGAGCGATTTGGGTGAGCGTATCTTGCAATTGATGCATTTGGCCCCGAGCCATATCGTGATGCCGGCGATCCATATCAAACGGGAGCAGATCAGCGAGATGATGGAGCGTGAGATGGGAACGGAGAAAGGGAATATCGACCCTACCTACCTGACGCATGCCGCCCGTAAGAATCTGCGTGAGAAATTCCTGCATGCCGACGTGGCGATGACGGGCGCTAACTTCGCCGTCGCCTCTACGGGCGAGATCGTGGTTTGTACCAATGAGGGAAACGCCGATATGGGAACCTCCTTCCCGAAGGTGCATATCGCTACGATGGGGATGGAGAAGATCGTACCGAATCTGGAGGCATTGGGCGTATTCACTCGTTTGCTGGCTCGTTCGGGTACGGGGCAACCCATCACGTCTTATACTTCTCATTACCGCCGTCCGCCCGAGGGACAAGAGTTCCATATCATTATCGTGGATAACGGGCGCAGTGATATCTTGGCGAAACCGGATCATATCCGTACGTTGAATTGCATCCGTTGTGGCGAGTGCATGAATACCTGTCCGGTATATCGCAGGAGTGGTGGCTATTCGTATACGTATTTCATTCCGGGACCGATCGGGATCAACTTGGGTATGCTGAGGAATCCGGAGGAATATTCGGATAACGTATCGGCTTGCTCCTTATGTCTTTCTTGCTCGAACGTTTGTCCGGTAAAGATCGATTTGGGCGAGCAGATTTACCGTTGGCGGCAAGATTTGGATAAGATCGGTAAGGCGAGCAAGGAGAAGAAAGTGATGTCTTTCGGGATGAAGTTCCTGATGGAACGTCCGAGATTGTTCAATACGGCGTTGAAGTTTGCTCCGGTAGTGAATCATTTGCCCCGTTTCATGGTCTACAATGGCTTGAACGCTTGGGGCAAGGGACGTGAGCTTCCGGCTTTTGCCAAGGAGTCGTTTAATGATATGTGGAAGAATAATAAGGTGAGATAATGAGTAGTAAAGATTCTATATTGGCGAGTATCCGTCATCATACGGGTGCACGCCACGAGATGCCTGAGCTTACGTTGGAGGCGATTACCTATGCGGATAAGTTGGCTACGTTCTCGGAAGTGTTAGCCGGGGCGGGTGGCAAGGCCATCGAGTTAAAGCCCGGCGAGGATGTGAATGAGGTGATCCGCCGTGAGTTTCCGGAGGCGAAACGTATCGCCTCGAATTTGAAGGAGATTACTTGCTCTACCTTTAACCCGGATGAGCTGACCGATCCCCGGGAGTTGAACGGGACGGACGTATCTGTGGTGGAGGGTAGTTTCGGCGTGGCGGAGAATGCCGCTGTCTGGTTACCCCGTCAGGTACGTTATAAAGGTCTGTACTTTATCTCGAACGCTTTGGTGATCTTGTTGGACAAGACTCAATTGGTTCATACGATGAATGAGGCTTACCGCCGTACTGCCACTATGGATTATGATTACGGAGTCTTCATGTCCGGTCCCTCAAAGACTGCTGATATTGAACAAGCCTTGGTATTCGGGGCGCATGGCCCGATCCGGGTAGTAGTCCTGTTAAGATAAAATCTATACCCTTTTGAGGGGATGAGACGGGGCACGCCCCGTCTCTACAAGTTGTACGTTATTTACAGCTCTCCAATATTTCCCGTGCCACGCTACCCGTTACATTCTTCGCCTCCCCGAAGGCGGCGTTTCGTTCATTGAAGCGATTCTCGATCTCGGTGATTGTCGTATCGCCGATCTTCTCTTGGCTGAGGCGGGTAGATAAACCGAGGCTTTGGAAAAATTGCTCAGTCTTCTCGATGGCTTGGCTTACCCGTTCTTCTGTCGTTCCACTATTGATACCCCATACCCGTTCGCCGTATTGCAGGATCTTGCCCTCTTTCTGCTTGCGTAGGGTGCGTAAGGTTCCGGGGAGGACGATCGCTAAGGTCGCTCCATGCGTCAATCCGTGAAGGGCGGTTAGCTCGTGTCCGATCATATGGGTAGCCCAGTCCTGCGTTACGCCCATAGCGATAAAGCCGTTCAAGCCCATCGTGGCGGATAGCATGAAATCTGCCATCAGGTCGTAATTCCTCGAATCTTCCTTGATCTTCGGGGCGATCTCAACCAAGGTGCTTAAAATACTTTCCGCCCAATGATCCATCAAGCGGGATTGGTCGGTCGTAGTCATATATTGTTCCATCACGTGGACGAAGGTATCGGCGATACCGCAAGCCACTTGATACGGGGGCAGGCTGAAGGTCGTCTCCGGATCCAAGATCGAGAATACGGGGAAATTGCTGTAGAACGGGAATTTCTCTTGCGTCTCTTTCCGGGAGATCACGGCCCCGCTATTCATCTCGGAACCTGTGGCGGGCAGGGTCAGTACGGTACCCATGGGCACGGTATGATAGTAATACCCTTTCTGTACCAATTCCCAAGGATCACCGTCGTACTGGATGCCGGCGGAGATTAGCTTCGTCCCGTCTATGACGGAGCCACCGCCTACCGCCAATAGGAAATCCACCTGCTTGCCTTTCGCTATCTGGATAGCTTCTCGCAAGGTCTCGATGGTGGGATTAGGCTCGATGCCCCAGAACTCGATATAGTCACGATCCTTTAGCGCCTTGATCACTTGGTCGTACACACCGTTTTGCTTTACGCTACCTCCTCCAAAAGTGATCATGATGCGATGCACCATCGGGATGGCCGTACTCAGTTTCTCAATCATGCCCTTACCGAATAATAAACGGGTTGGGTTGTGAAAAGTGAAGTTATTCATAGGACTATTTACTGTTTTTATATGTAAACATGAATAGGGTTCCTATTGTTTTAGGGCTTCCAGTAACTTATCGACCGCCTCGGCGGGAGTAGCTTCGCTCTTTAGTAACTGGACGAACTTGCTACCGATGATGGCACCGGAAGAATGGGCTGTCGCCGCCTCGAAAGTGGCTTTATTGCTGATGCCGAAACCTACCAAGCGGGGATTCTGTAGGTTCATGGCGTTGATACGACGGAAATAGGCCTGCTTTTGTTCGTTGAAGTCTTGTTGGGCTCCGGTCGTGGCGGCGCTGGATACCATATAGATAAATCCGCTGGTATGGGCATCGATCTGCCGGATTCGTTCCTCGGAGGTCTCTGGGGTGATCAGCATGATCATTTTTAGGTCATGGCGATCGGCGATTTCCTTGTAATCGGAGATATAATCGGCGTAAGGCAGGTCGGGGATGATCATTCCGTCTACGCCGGCCTCTACGCAACTGGCGCAGAATTTCTCGAAACCGTATTGCATGATGGGGTTCAGGTAGCCCATCAAGATGATCGGGATCTGTACTTCGCTCCGGATCTCTTTCAATTGCTCGAATAGGAGGTGCAGTGACATCCCGTTACGCAACGCTTGCGTGGCGGCCTCTTGGATGACGGGGCCGTCTGCCATCGGGTCGGAGAAAGGGATTCCTACTTCTACCATGTGGATACCTTTAGCCTGTAAGGCTTTTAAGATGCTTGCCGTATCGTTTAAGTTCGGATAACCGGCGGTGAAATAGACGGAGAGTATTCCGTCTTTCTGGGTCTGGAATAAGTTTGTGATGCGATTCATTACTGTTAGATGTAAAATTTGTTGGATGAAATTCTTTAGTTTGTCGATGTCTTTCAATCCCGGCTCAATCTCGAAGCCACTGTTGAGGTCGATACCTGCGAGACGGGGATGCCGGAAGTTCCGGATCGCCTCTGCGTTTTCCGGACGGATGCCTCCGCCGAGCAAGAAGGGAGTCTCTCCTTTATATTCGGTTAGGATGGACCAATCGAAACGTTTGCCTGAGCCTCCATAGCCCTCGCATCTCGTATCGAAAAGGAAATAATCCACCCGGCCCTCATACTCCCTTGTTTTTTCGAAGTCCTCTTTCGTAGCGATGGGGAAAGCCTTGATCAAGGAATAGCCCCTTTTTTGCAAGGTGTGGCAATCTTCCGGCGATTCGTTACCGTGAAGTTGGAGATAGTCTAGCTTGTAGGCGGAGGCTTTCTCCATCATGGACTCGATGGTAGCGTTGACGAAAACGCCCACTTTCTTAGGGGACAATTGTTCACTGTCCGTTACCTGTTGCTCCGTCGGGCATCGCTCGACAAAGCGCTTGGAACGTTCGTAGAAGATAAAGCCGATCCAGTTGATGGCTAGGGCGGCTACTTCCCGGATATTCTGAGGTTCCCGCATTCCGCAAACTTTGATGATCATGCCAGTCCTCCTATAAAATCGGCTAGGGTATCGCCCGGCCTCTCGGTTTTCATGAAGGTCTCTCCGATCAGGAATCCACGGAAACCGGCCTCACGCAATTGGCGTACGGTATCGGTCTCGGAGATTCCGCTCTCGGACACTAAAAGAGGGGAGAAGCCTCGCATCTTATCGACCAACTTGAATGAGTTGTTTACGTCCGTATGGAAGGTGCCGAGATTGCGGTTGTTCACGCCGAGCATATCGATATCCGCGTTCAGGTATTTGAGCTCGTCCTCGCTATGGACTTCCAGCAAGACTTCCAATTGCAGGCTATGGGCGGTCTCGGCGAGTATCCGGCATTCTTCTTCCGTAAGGGCGGCGGCGATCAACAAGACAGCGTCGGCACCCATCACCCGGGCTTGGAAGAGTTGGTAGGTATCGATGATGAAGTCCTTGCGAAGTAACGGGAGATCCACCAGCTTGCGGGCCTTTTGCAAGTCGCCCAAGGAACCTCCGAAGAAATCCCCGTCCGTAAGGATCGAGCAGGCGGAGGCTCCTCCGGCCTCGTAAGCGGGCACCACGTCGGCGATATTCGCACCCGGATGCAGCCAGCCCTTGGAGGGGCTTTTACGCTTGAACTCGGAGATAATACCGGAGGGGGATGATTCCAGCGCCGCACGCATGGAACGTGTGTCACGCTCCATACGGTCGCTACCTAGAGCCAATAAGGTCTGTAAGCTTACGGCCTGTTTTTGCCGGGCTACCTCGATGCGCTTATTGGCGATAATATCTTGTAAGATGTCCTTTTTCATAGGATATGTTTCTTTATCTTTGGTTCAAAGATATAAATTTACGGAATGTGGCCAATGCTTTTCCGCTTTCCAATGATTCACGTGCCTCGGCGATACATGTCTCGATCTTCTTCTCTGGACAGATCACTTGGATGGCGAAAGCGGAGTTGGCGATCACGCAGCTCTTTTGGGCCTCGGTAGCCCTGTTCCCTAATACGGCGTCGAAGATACGGGCCGCTTCCTCCGGGGTCTCTCCGCCATCGAGGTCCGCTTCCGTGCAACGTTTGAATCCGAGCATCTCCGGGGTATAAAGCTTCTCTTTCTCCGGCATGGCTACCTTGAAATCGGCCGTGAGGGAGATCTCGTCGTAACCGTCCAAGCTATGTACCACGGCGAAACGGGTACCACTCTCTTGATACGTATAATTATATAGGCGGAGTAGCGGGAGGTTATATACGCCTAACAATTGGTAAGTAGGCATGACCGGGTTGACCAGCGGGCCGAGCATATTGAAGAAGCTGCGCACGCCGAGGCTCTTCCGTACCGGAGCTACCGCTTTCAGCGCCGGGTTGAACAAGGGGGCGTGGAGGTAGGCGATATGGCAGGTATCCATGGAGGTACGTAGCTTATCGATATCGTTCGTGAATTTTACGCCGTGTTGCTCCATCACGTTGCTGGCGCCGCTCACCGAGGTAGCCCCGTAGTTACCGTGCTTTACGACATTGTAACCGGCACCGGCCACTACGAAACAGGAACAGGTACTGATGTTGAACGTGTTTTTCCCGTCGCCTCCGGTACCTACGATATCGATCGGCTTGTATTCGCTTAAATCTACCGGTACACGCATCTCCAGCAAAGCTTCCCGGAATCCGGTCAATTCCTCTACGGAGATACTGCGCATCAGGAATACGGTGATCAGACTGGCGATCTGGGAATCGTTGTAGCGTCCCTCCGCTATATTCTGGAGGATATTCCGGGCTTCTTCCCGACCTAGATATTGGTGCTCGAATAATCTGTATAATATTTGCTTCATGTCTGTAATGTGTTGAATGATAAAATATTGCAGTTTTGCGATATTTCTTTATCGAAAAACTTTTGTTTCTCTAGGGGAAAACTCTTGTTTCTTGCTTGAGAAACATTAGTTTCACCATAGAGAAACTGATGTTTCGTTAGGAAGAAACTATAAGTGCCTTAGGAGGTAATTAGCGTTTCAGCCAGTTCTCTATAATTGTCTTCCCTTTGGGTGTCAACACGGATTCCGGATGGAATTGGATACCTCGTACATCGTACTCACGATGGCGCAAGCCCATGATCTGTCCTTCTTCCGTATCGACCGCCGTGATTTCCAGACAATCCGGGAAGTTTTCCTTGGAGACCGCCCAAGAATGATAACGCCCAACACGTATACCCGGTTCCAGTCCCTCGAAGATAGGATCTTTAGCGACAATCCGTATATCGGAGCAAACGCCGTGATGCACGTCGGTAAGGTTTATCAATGTGGCGCCGAATGCCTCGCCGATGGCCTGCTCGCCTAGGCAGACACCTAGGATGCTCTTTGTCGGGGCGTACCGGCGAATCAAGGGGAGGAGGATGCCGGCTTCCTCGGGGATGCCCGGTCCCGGGGATAGTAAGATCTTATCGAAACGCTCTATCTCTTCCAAGGAGATCTTGTCGTTGCGGTGTACCTCTACATCCGCACCCAGTTCCTTCAATATATGTAGCAAATTGTAGGTGAAGGAATCGTAATTATCAAATAATAATATCTTCATTTTATATATATTGTTGTTGTTGTAGAGACGGGGCGTGCCCCGTCTCATCCTTTCAAAATGGTAACTTAAAATACTATCAGACTGTGGGAGACGGGGCACGCCCCGTCTCTACAACCGGATAATCAATTGATTAATTTCTCCGCTAGATCTATCGCCTTCTTCAAGGCTCCCAGCTTATTGTTTACCTCTTGTAATTCACGCTCATCGTTGCTCTTAGCCACGATCCCGGCTCCCGCCTGATAGTAAAGTACGTTGCCACGGCTGACGAAGGTACGGATCGTGATCGCTTGGTTCAAATCACCGTCCAGACCGATAAAGCCGATACAGCCGCCGTAAGCGCCCCGGTTATGATGCTCGATGTCGGTGATCAATTGCATGGCCCGTACTTTGGGGGCTCCGCTCAACGTGCCGGCGGGGAAGGTATCGACGTAGGTCTTTACCGGGTCGCTATCGGTGTTGATCTCGCCGTTCACACGGGATACGAGGTGGATGACGTGGCTGTAGTATTGTACCTCCTTATAGAAATCCACTTGCACGTCGTGGGCGTTCCGGCTGAGGTCGTTGCGGGCGAGGTCTACCAGCATCACGTGCTCGGCGTTCTCCTTGGGATCGGCAAGCAGGGCCTCGGTACGCTGCTTGTCTACCTCGATATTACCGGTACGGAAAGCGGTCCCGGCGATCGGGTCGATGCTGGCGTGTCTGCCCGTTACCTTGCAATGCGTCTCGGGGGAAGAGCCGAAGATACGGAAACCTCCGAAATCGAAATAGAACAAATAAGGAGAGGGGTTGATGCTGCGAAGAGCCCGGTACACCTTGAAGTCGTCTCCCTTGAACGGTTGCTCGAAGCGACGGCTCAATACGATCTGGAAGACATCCCCCCTGAGGCAGTGCTTGATGCCTTGGCGGACCATCGCCTTGTATTCCTCGCCGGTGATCGGGGAGGTCTCGGGACCCGCTGTCTGGAAGTTATAGGAGGCGAAGTTACGGTTCTCGATCAATGTCTCGATTTCTTCCAGCCGGCTAGCCTCGTCCTCTTGGAGCATCTCCACTAGGGTCAACTCGTTCTTGAAATGATTGAAGACAAGGATATACTTATATAATATGTATAGCATATCGGGGGCGTCGTTCTCCTCGTGATGAACTTCCATGACCGGGATGTTCTCGAAATAACGGACGGCATCGAAAGCCGTGTAGCCGAATAATCCGCAGACCTTCTTGTCCGCTCCCTCCACCTTGAAGCGGCCGAGGAAAGCGTTCATCGCCTCGGGTACGTTATAGTCTTCGGTGAGCGGGGTAACCTCACGGGTCTCGTCCGGGAAGGTAGCCGTGCATTCTCCGTTGTTGATACCGATGCTCGCCAAGGGGCGGAGCGCTATAAAGGAAAGGCTATTCTCGTTTCCGTGGAAGTCCGAGCTTTCCAACAGGGCCGATTCCGGGTAGATATCCCGCACCTTCAGATAGATGCTTACGGGCGTATGAAGGTCGCCCATCACCTTCTTGCTTATTGTCCTAAAGGTATAATCCATCATATAATTTTCAATTTTCAATTCTCAATTTATAATTAATGTAAGTGTCCATATCTTTATCGCCACGGCCCGAGACAGTCAGTACCACCACGTCTTCCGGCTTGAAGTTTACCTTGGCCAAGGCTCCCAAGGCATGGGCGCTTTCCAAGGCCGGGATGATTCCTTCCAAACGGGTCAACTCGAAAGCGGCCTCCAACGCCTCGTCATCATCGACCGCTAGGATTTGCGCACGGTGCTCTACGGAGAGGTTCGCGTGGATCGGGCCGATGCCCGGGTAATCCAAGCCGGCGGAAACAGAATAAGGTTCCTCGATCTGTCCGTCCTCGTTCTGCATGACCAAGGTACGTGCCCCGTGGATGATGCCCTCTTTACCCAATTGGATCGTGGCGGCGCTCATGCCGGAGTGGATGCCCTTGCCGCCGGCCTCGGCCAAGACGATCTTCACCCGCTCGTCGTCCACGAAATGATAGATCGTACCGGCGGCGTTACTTCCCCCGCCTACGCAGGCGATCAGGTAATCCGGGTGATCCCTTCCTTCCTTCTCCAGCAGTTGCTTCTTGATCTCCTCGCTGATAACGGATTGCAGCCGGGCTACCATATCCGGATAAGGATGGGGTCCTACCGTAGAACCGATAATATAATACGTATCCGAAGGATGACAGCACCAGTCACGAATCGCCTCGTTTGTGGCGTCTTTCAAGGTCATGTTTCCCGAGGTCACGGGCACGACGGTAGCTCCCAGCATCTCCATCTTCTGTACGTTGGCATGTTGGCGTTCCACGTCTGTCTTCCCCATATAAACGATACATTCCATATTCATCAAGGCACATACCGTAGCCGTAGCCACTCCATGCTGTCCGGCACCCGTCTCGGCGATGATACGGGTCTTCCCCATGCGGCGAGCTAGGAGGATCTGTCCGATCGTATTGTTGATCTTATGTGCTCCGGTATGGTTCAAGTCTTCCCGTTTCAAATAGATCTTGCATCCGTACTTCTCGCTCAACCGTTTGGCCAAGTAAAGAGGGGAGGGGCGGCCTACATAATCACGCAATAACTGATCGAACTCTTCCTTGAAGCTATCGCTCTCCAACACTTGCAGATAGGTATTCTGTAAATTTTCCACGCATTGATGAAGGATCTCGGGAACATAAGCCCCGCCGAACTCACCATAGTAACCATTCTTGTCAACTTGATACGTTTTCATCTTTTATCTATTTTAGTTATTTTCCTTTTGAATTTGCCATAAAAAGAAAAGAGGCCTGCCGCAAGTGCGACAGACCTCTTTATATCTTTATGTAGTGTTTATATATACATACGAGTCTTCGTTCCTTACGACCTTTTGAGTTGTACGGAGCGCCACCACCAATATGTATTTACTACGAATGTTCTCATGACTCTGTTTTGTTATTACGGCAGCAAATATATGGAATCTTTGACAAACAGCAAATAAAATCGTGCTTTTTTTATGAATGAGATAAAAAAGATCAGAAGGTCTATTAAAACTGCTCTATTGACAAATTGTAATTCATTGAGCCTTGTGTAGACGTGTATTGACGTTTTTGGTATTTGTTTTTATTATTTCGAAGAATAATTTGCTTTCAAAATAATAGTTTCTACCTTTGCGGAAACAATAAAAAACGATTAATATTTCTAATATGGATACTAAATTAACTGGAAAAACTCGCATAGAGAGCGATTTGATCGGCGCTCGTGAAATCCCCGCCGAAGCATTATACGGAGTTCAAACCTTGAGAGGAATCGAGAATTTCTCAATCAGTAAATTCCGTTTGAGTGAATATCCTTTATTCATTAAAGGATTAGCTATAACAAAAATGGCGGCTGCCATGGCTAACTTTGAACTAGGCTTGCTTACCGTAGAGCAAAAGGACGCTATCATCGCCGCTTGCGGGGAGATTCTCGATGGCAAGCATCACGACCAGTTCCCGGTGGATATGATCCAAGGCGGAGCGGGTACGACTACAAATATGAACGCGAATGAGGTGATCGCCAACCGTGCCTTGGAATTGATGGGGCATGAGAGAGGTGAATACCAATACTGCTCACCGAACGACCATGTGAACTGCTCGCAATCCACGAACGACGCATATCCGACCGCTATCCATATCGGTATGTATTTTAAGCATCTTCAATTGCTTCCCCATTTGGAGGAATTGATCGCCTCTTTCCGTAAGAAAGGGGAGGAGTTCTCGCAAATTATCAAGATGGGACGTACGCAGTTGGAGGATGCCGTACCTATGACGTTGGGGCAGACCTTTAATGGCTTCGCCAGCATCTTGCAGGATGAGATCGCTCACTTGAATGAGGCCGCCGCCGATTTCTTGGTGGTTAATATGGGAGCTACCGCTATCGGTACGGGTATTTGTGCCGAGCCGGGATACGCGGAGAAATGTATCGCGGCTTTACGTGAGATAACCGGATGGGATATCCGTCTCTCCTCCGATTTGGTAGGAGCTACCTCGGATACTTCTTGCTTGGTAGGCTATGCTTCCGCCATGAAGCGGGTTTGCGTGAAGATGAATAAGATATGTAATGACCTTCGCTTGTTGGCAAGCGGCCCTCGTTGCGGTTTGGGTGAGTTTAACTTGCCTGCTATGCAGCCGGGTTCTTCTATCATGCCGGGTAAGGTGAATCCTGTGATCCCGGAGGTGATGAACCAGATCGCTTATAAGGTAATGGGTAATGAATTATGTGTGACCATGGCCGGGGAAGCCGCCCAGATGGAGCTGAACGCCATGGAGCCGGTGATGGCACAATGCTGCTTCGAGTCCGTGGATTTGCTGATCAATGGTTTCGATACCTTGCGTACCCGTTGCGTGGACGGTATTGTCGCTAACGAGGATCGTTGCCGTGAGGAGGTACATCATAGCATCGGCGTGGTGACGGCCTTGAATCCGGTAATCGGCTATAAGAACTCGACCAAGATCGCGAAGGAGGCGTTGGAGACCGGTGTTAGCGTTTATCAATTGGTACTGGATCATGGTATCTTGACCAAGGAGGAATTGGATACGATCTTAAGCCCGGAGAATATGATCAAGCCGGTGAAGTTGGATATCAAGCCTCGCCGTTAATCGATTCCTATTATATAATGTATACCATTTGTGGACCGTATAGGTGGATTTTTCCATCCTATGCGGTCTTTTTTTAGATTATAATCTCTATCTTTGGACTGACTTAATTCTAATAATCATGATAAATAGACGAGATTTTTTAAAGAACGCGTCCCTTTTCACCTTGGGTGGCCTGATGGCCGGAAAGGTCGGGAGCGCAGATGCGGCTAAACCTGTCACTACTGAGACGATGGCCGCTAAGACAGTTGGTTTACAAATCTATTCTTTAGGCAAGGAACTTTATGCGGATGTACCCGGTGGATTGAAAAAGATCAAGCAAATGGGGTACACGAATCTGGAATTGGCCGGTTACAAGGAAGGCAAGATCGGCGGTGTAGACATGATGGAATTCAAGAAGATGGTGGATGATGCCGGATTGAAGATCACCAGTTCCCACGTGAATCCTCCGGTACGTGAGTACACGAAGGCCAATCGCTCCCAGATCTCCGAGTATTGGAAGAAGACGGCTGATGACCATGCCAAACTAGGCGTGAAGTACTTGATCCAGCCCGGGCAACCGAGTACCCGTAGCACCGAGGAAACCGCTTTCGTCTGCGAGATTTTTAACGAGGCGGGTAAGATCGTGAAAGCGGCCGGTATTCCTTTCGGCTATCACAACCATGAGATGGAGTTCGCCAAGGTAAATCCGGGTAGTACGGAGGCCAAGCTGGGAAGGCGTGTGAAAGGAGATTGCATCTATGAGTTGTTCTTGAAGAATACTGATCCTTCGCTTGTGTTTTTCGAGATGGATGTTTATTGGGCCGTGATGGGACAACAAGATCCGATAGAGTGGTTGAAGAAATATCCGAACCGTATCAAGGTATTGCATATCAAGGACCGTGCTATTCTAGGCGAGTCCGGGATGATGAATTTCGAGAATATATTCCGGCAAGCTTACGCGAATGGAATCAAGGATTATTTCGTGGAGTTGGAGGGTATGCCTGACGGACGTTCCCAGTTTGAGGGCGTGAAAGGCTGCGTGGATTATTTATTGAAAGCACCGTTCGTGAAATAAGTCTTTTGACTCATTAAAAAAACGCTCATGGCGGTAGGATGCTTCCTCCGTTATGAGCGTGTTTGTTCGTAAAGCAGCCATACCAATAAAGGGATATAGTCCTTTAATTTCGTCCGTAATATCTTGAGCGCTTGAGAGATGCGGTATGCGATTGTTTTGGGGGATACGCCTGTCCGCTCGGCGATCTCGTTGTAGGTCATTTCCTCGAAACGGTTCATCTCGAATGCCTTACGGTATTCATCCGGGAGCTCCCGGATGGCCTTGGAGGCCAAGGCCATCAGTTCTCCTATATAAAAATCAGGATTCTCGAATTGCTCTTGGAACTTGGCGTACAATCTCTCGTGCACTTGTTGCTTAACCTGTATGTGGCTGATCGTATTGAGGCATTTATTGCGGACAATGGTGAAGAGGAGTGATTTCAGGGACATGTCCGCTACTAGGGATTTTCGGTTTTCCCACAGCCACATCATCACGTCTTGTACGATCTCCTCCGATTCTGGTACTGTTACATATTGGGAGGCGAAGGCGCACAATCCCCGGTAATATTGTTTGTACACGGTGTCGAACGCTTGTTCGTCTCCTGCGATAAGTTCTAGTGAAATTCGTTCTGCGTTCTCGTCCACAATAGTGTTTAAGTTTGTTTGGTTGCAAACTTAATGAATAATTCCGGATAAGAGGCATGAATCCCGCTACTTTTTCTTTCCTTGGTTGGCTACGGCTTCCATGAGTTTCTTGATTTCCTCCGGGTCGCCAAGGAAATAATCATTCACGAGTTTCAAGTCATCATCGAACTCGAACACGTATGGAACGGCTGTCGGGAGATTCAGATGAACGATCTCTTCATCGGAGATGTTTTTTAAATATTTGATGATTCCCCGCAAGCTGTTTCCGTGAGCGGCGACAAGGATCTGGTCGGCGGTCCGGAGCGTCGGGAAGATAACCTCTTTCCAATAAGGGAGAATCCGCTCAACCGTATCTTTCAAGGATTCCGTACGGGGCAACTCTTTATCCGGCACGTCTTTGTAGCGGATATCGAAGCGAGGGTTACGAGGGTCGCCTTCCGATAGGGGAAGCGGGGCTATATCGTAACTGCGACGCCAGATCAAGACCTGCTCGTCTCCATACTTTTGGGCGGTCTCGCTCTTGTTCAACCCTTGTAGCGATCCGTAATGTTTCTCGTTCAGCCTCCAGCTCTTCTCCACCGGGATCCAGTCTTGGTCCATGCGATCCAATACACAATTCAAGGTTTTGACAGCCCGTTTTAAATAAGAGGTATAGGCTTTATTGAACACATATCCTTTTTCTTTCAATAAGTTGCCGGCCCTATAAGCTTCGGCCACGCCTTTTTCTGTCAAATCCACATCGGTCCAACCGGTGAACCGGTTCTCTTTATTCCATACACTTTCGCCGTGGCGAAGCAATACGATACTTTTCATAGGTCTTTTTATTTTTATGATTTGTTTTTCTCGAAATCCTCGATGACTTCTTTTAATATAGGTAGATGACTATGTTGTACATCCTTCGCTGCCGTGAGGAAAGTGACAACCGGATGCTTCTCGATCTCTCGTAAGAAAGGAATGAAATCCGGGTTCTGCTTGATTTCCATCCCGTAGCGACCTTGGAATACTTCCCAATGCCTGTCTTTATCCTCGTGGAACCATTGGCGTAACTCCTTAGATGGAGTGATGTCTTTTCTCCATTCGTCAAACTTCGCATCCTCTTTCTTCAGTCCTCTGGGCCATAGCCTGTCGAGAAGAATGCGATAACCATCCGCCTCACTTGGCTCCTCATAAATCCGTTTTAAAAGAATCTTTACCATAAGAAGTCTCATTTTGTGGTAAAACAGTAGAAAGAGGGATATTGTTGAGCCTTTCTTTAGGAACGGTATTTTTGCCATTATTCAATTTTCTTGAAAAAAATCGTTTTTTTGTTTAGTACATCTTTTGTCTCAACTGTATTAATTATAGAAACAAGAAAAAATGGAAATAAACGAAGACATATTGATCCGATACATCGATGGGATGTTGACCGAGGAGGAAGCTGCGGAGGTGAAAAACTGGCGGGCCGCCTCTCTAGAAAACGAGAAACTGTTGGAGCAGGTCTATTTTACGACTCAAGTGGCAAGTCGCCTAAAAGTCATGCGGACCGTGAACCCGGACGAGGCGTTGTCTCGTTTTAAATCAAGAATCCATAAGAAAGAGAAAAGATTAGCTTTAAGACAAGTGTTAGGTGTTATTCAACGGGCTGCGGCCGTGTTATTCATTCCAGTCTTTCTTTTATCCGCTTATTTGTTCATACAGCAGGGTCAAGGGAACGTGCGTACGCTAGCCGTACGCACGAATCCTGGGGTGGTTTCGGCGTTCGATTTACCTGACGGTTCTAAGGTTTGGCTGAATGCCAATAGCGAATTGAGATATCCTTCGGACTTCAATGCGGATACCCGTACGGTGGAATTAACCGGACAAGGATATTTCGAGGTGACGAAGAATGCCCATAAGCCTTTTATTGTGAAAGCGGATAAAGATTACTCGGTAGAGGTGTTGGGAACTTCTTTCAATGTATCCGCTTACAAAGACGAGAGTATGATAGAGACCACCTTGGTAGAGGGATCGGTAAAGCTGAACGTCGTGTCCGGAGGAAAGCGAATGACACAGATGTTGAAGCCAAACGAGAAAGCCGAGTATCAAAAGGGCGCTGGCAAGATCAAGGTGTTCGGCGTGAATACCGAATATGACACGGCTTGGAAGAACGGGGAGATTATCTTCAGGAACCATCCGATGGATAAAGTATTGAAAACGCTGGAACGTCATTATCATGTAGTATTCGAGGTAAAAGATAACGAGATACTCAAGTCCATAATAACAGCCCGTTTCAAGGACGAGCAATTGCCTCAAGTATTGGAATACCTGAAATTGGCGTCGGGAATCCAGTATGCGATACATAAACCTACCGTTAAGGACAGTGGATCGGGAACCTCAGTCGTGGAAATATCAAAATGAGAAATAATGTGTAACCTTCTAAAATACGTCTGCCCATGAAGAAAGAATAAACAAGGATTAAAAACATACGGAAGAATATTGGCGTATTCTCCCGTACGAAAAGTCAAGAAGAGCTGTTGGCGCAGCTACAAATAACTTTATTATAAATAGTAACACTACAAAAATATGAATAAAATTGTAACCTTAAATGCTTTAAGGGGGAATAGTTATTCTCTTTTTCGAAAAATTCCGTTAATGATTAACATGGGGGTATGCGCATTCTGTTTGGTACCGGCCATGGTTTTCGCAGAGAACACGCATGAAGTCACAGTCTTAAACGCTCAACAACAGACACGAAAAGCAGTCGGTGTCGTTACGGACAAAACGGGCGAGGCTATTATCGGTGCTAACGTAATTGTCAAAGGAACTACCAACGGTACCATCACGGATATGGATGGCCGTTTCGAGTTGGATGTTCCTAACAATGCGACTTTACAAGTTTCCTATATCGGTTTTAATACGCAAGAGATCGTCTTTACCGGACAACCTTCTATCGAGGTTCAATTGGTCGATGATACGCAAGCCTTGGATGAAGTCGTGGTAACCGCTTTGGGTATCAAGCGAGAGAAAAAGGCTTTGGGATATTCTATGTCTGAATTGAAAGGTGAGTCCCTGACGCAAACCCGTGATGCTAACGTGGCCAACGCTTTGGCTGGTAAGGTAGCAGGTTTGCAGATCAAGCAAAATGGTACCGGTGTCGGTGGTTCCTCTCGTATCGTGATTCGTGGTAATAACTCTATTACTGGTAATAACCAGCCGTTGATCGTTGTGGACGGTGTACCTATCGATAACTTTAGCGGTGGTACGGATGACTATTGGGGTAACGGTAACGTGGATAAAGGTTCCGGTATCTCTGATATCTCCCCGGATGATATCGAGAGTATGTCCGTATTGAAAGGCCCGGCAGCCGCGGCGTTGTATGGTAGCCGTGCAGGTAACGGTGTCGTGATGATCACGACTAAGAAAGGTAGCCAGAATAAAGGTTGGGGCGTAAGTATCAACTCGAATTTCACGGCTGAGAACCCGATGCAAACCCCGAAGTTCCAAGATGTATACGGACAAGGTATCGACGGCGCTTTCGATAATAATAAAGCGACGAGCTGGGGTGCCGTTATGGATGGTTCTCCTAAGGATATGGCGATGGGATCTCATCGCTATGCGGCTAGAGATAATAATCTGTACAAGGACTTTTTGCGCACTGGTACCACTTGGACGAATAGCGTGGATTTGAGTAAGAGCTCCGAGGATATCACTTTCCGTGCCGGTGTGACACGCTTGGATAATAAGGGGGTTGTCCCGAATAGCGGAATGGATCGTACGTCTATTAATTTGCGTTCTACGGCTAAGCTGTCTAAATGGTTATCGGCTGACGTGAAGGTCAATTATGTAAGCCAGCATACGAACAACCGTGTGAAATTAGCGGGCGACCCGGATAATATCTTCCTTAACTATTTAAGTATGCCTCGAAGTGTGGGCTTCTCTGACTATGACGCCTATAAAGATAATGATTGGAAACGTGCGGACGGAAAGCCCGCTGGTTATCTGATCGACACGGGAGCCAACGCCAATAACCCGTATTGGTCCGCTTACCGCAATACGAACAAGGATAAGAAAGACCGCTTTATCGGATTCGCGGCCTTGGATTTCACGTTTACGGATTGGTTGAGCTTGAAGCTTCGCTCTGGTATGGATAATTACACCATCCAGTATGAGACAATCCGTGCGACAGGTAACCCGTATTGGGAGAACAACGGTAGCATGACTGCCAATATGGAGAAATTCACCGAGATCAACTCTGATTTCTTATTGACTGCTAAAGGCAACTGGGATCGATTTGGTATCGTAGGTACGGTAGGTGGTAATATGATGTACCGTAATTCTACATGGTACAAGGAATCATCCGGTGAGTTTGTGATTCCCGATTTCCATGCGATCGCCAACGGTAAGACACATGGTGGTGAGTATACTCGCAACCGTAAACAAATCAACTCGCTATATGCTACGGCATCTTTGTCTTGGGACGACTATTTGTATTTGGACTTAACCGCTCGTAACGACTGGTCTTCAACACTTCCGAAAGACAATGACTCTTATTTCTACCCGTCGGTAGGTGTTAGCTGGATTTTCACCCAAATGTTGAATAAGATGGGGCATAACACGGGTATTCTTTCTTTCGGTAAGATCCGTGCGTCTTGGGCTCAGGTAGGTAATGATACGGACGCTTATATGTTGCGTGACTATTATAATATCAGTTATGATATTAAAGGGGGTATTTTTAATGCCAGCAACGAGGATTGGATGGCAAATCCAAATTTAAAGAATGAGACGATCAACTCTTGGGAGTTAGGCCTTGAGTTGAAGGCGTTTGAGAATAGGGTTGGTGTCGACGTAGCGTATTATAAGAAGAACGCCAAAGACCAGATCTTAAAGATCGATGTTCCTTCCGCTACAGGGTTTAAGAAAAAGATGATCAACGCCGGTAATATTGAGAATAAAGGTGTAGAGGTTGCGTTTAACGCTACTCCTTATATCTCCGAGAGTGGTTTCCAATGGGATACTCAGTTGAACTGGTCAAAGAATATCAACAAGGTAATTTCATTGACAGATGATACGAAAGAGCAGATCCTTAGTGACGCATCAGTAAGTTTCTTGAAGATCGTCGCTCACGAGGGTGGAGCCTATGGAGATATTTACGGTTACGCTTATCAACGGGATGATAACGGCAACATTATTATCGGTGCTGATGGTGTTCCTTTGAGAACGGACGATATGGTATTGTTGGGTAACAACCAGCCGAAATGGATGATGGGTTGGAGCAATACCTTGTCATATAAGAATTTCGTGTTGAACTTCATGTTCGATATGCGTTATGGCGGTGATGTGTATATGGGATCTATCCGTGCGGGTGCTTCATCCGGTAATTTAGAGATGACGTTGGATGGTCGTGATGGTATGGTTGTTCCGGGGGTATTGGCCGATGGTACTCCCAATACGAAAAGCATTACGGCTCAAGCTTATTGGAATGGTCTTTCTAGCAATAACGTGACAGAGGCTTATATGTACGATGCGACAAACATCCGTTTACGTGAGTTGAGTTTGGGTTATAATTTCCCGAGAACGATGTTGGCGAAGACTCCATTTACTTCCGCTCGCTTGAGTTTCGTGGCTCGTAACTTGTTCATGATTTATAGTAAGACAAAGGGATTCGACCCGGAGGCTGCTTATACATCTGGTAACGCTCAAGGTATCGAGTACGGTTCTATGCCTACTATGAGAAGCTTAGGTTTCAATATTAATCTGGCATTTTAATGAAACATAAATCTAAAAATGGAATTATTATGAAAAGTAGTATAAAGATATTAGCAGCTTGTTCGTTTATGATGCTGGGTGTGACTAGTTGCGACCTGACAGGTATAAATGAGAACCCGGATAAGCCGACAGATGATGTAAATTACAATATGAACGAACCTCGATTGGCCTCTACGCTACGTGGTGGGATGATTATCGATGGTGATGTGGAACAACGCTTGAAGCCTTTGCAAATTGATTTCTACTCTCAAATGTTGATCGATGGCGGTGGCTGGGCAACTAAGAATTATATCCAAAATGACGAGTGGAACAATTTAACATGGCAAGCGTATCTGACACAGATTTCCTCTATCAATATCGTGATCCGTAGTTTGATGGAAAAAGATAAGGACTTATATGCTAATACGATCGCTTTCGCTCGTATCTGGCGTGTGTATATCCATAGCCAGGCTGCGGATAAGTTTGGTCCGATGCCTTTCCCGGCCTATGCTACCGTAGAAGATAATCCTCCTTATAAATCGGTGAAGGATATCTATTATGAATATTTCACGGAATTGGATGAGGCGTTGAATAGCTTCAGCGATAGCGCTGAGCCTATATTCTCGGATGCAGGTATCGACTTGGTCTATAAGAATGACGTTTCTCTTTGGAAAAAATTTGGAAACTCCTTGCGTCTTCGTTTCGCTGTTCGTCTATCTGAGGTGGATCGAGAGAAATGTGTCGCTGAGGCAAATGCCGCTTTGACATCCCCTTGTGGCTTGATCTCAAGTAAGGCCGATAACGCTTATATGCCTCCAAAAGCGGATGGTTCTTGGGGACAAGACTATAACTATACGATGTTCCAGATTACTTGGAGCGGTCCGATCTGTATGTCCAAGTCATTTGAGAAATTAGTGACTAATATCGGTAATATCGATTGGCCTGCCGGCGTGGTAAACCAGACATCCGGAGTTGCGGTATCGAATGTACATCCCGCTAAGGTAGACCCTCGTGCCCCGAAGATGTTCCAGCCGGGTATTGAGAATGGTGATTGGAAGGGTTTGGTATACGGTGCGAAAGCCGAGGAGGCGAATACTGGTATTTATCAGTCTAAGCAATGTGCAGAGATGGGCTTTATTATTAAGGATGGTGCTCCGTATAAATCTCGTCCTTATGACATGTTCCTTTCTGAGGAAGTTGATTTCTTGAAAGCTGAGTTGTTCGCCCGTAATTTGGTCGCCGGTGATGCTAAAGCTGCTTACGAGGCAGGTGTACGTGCTTCCTTCGAGACTTGGGGTGTATCGGGTGATGTTGAGGAGTATTTGGCTTCCACGGAAAAGAATGAGGCTGGTACCAGTGCGAAATATGACGATCAACAAGGCGCGGGCAATACGGCTTTAGAAAAGATCATCACGCAGAAATATATCGCCGGACTTCCAGATTTGGCGCAGGAAGCTTGGAATGACAAGCGTCGTTTGAACTTGCCTCGTTTGGATGTGGCTGTTTATCGAGATCAAGCTGTATACAATAATAGTGATACAAATATCTTGAATCCTCAAAATTTCATCAAACGTATGAAATACCCGATGAAAGAGCAATTGGTAAATGCTGCTGAATATGAGAAAGGCAAATCCATGTTAGGTGGGAAAGGTGATGTGGTTTCGACCCCGATTTGGTGGGATAAGAATTCCAACTATTGCACATCTTCAAAATAAATAAACAGACAGATTGATTATATTGGGCTTTAACAGAAGCTGATGGTTATTCTCGTTTGGAGATACTTATCTGTGAAGAACAGTACTCCAAGCGAGATTTTTTTGTTATAATTGAATAGTATTAGATAATAATTCTTACATTTACCCATGATAAATTGTGCGTGTGTAAATTATGAGATTATATATTTATATCTTCATTCTACTATTATTATGTATATTCCCGCTGGGCGCCCAACAGGAACGTTCGGAATCCTATATTCGTATCTCTCCCCCGGTTAGCTTGGCTGGCGCTTTGGATGAGATCGAGAGCCAAACCAATTATTCTTTTATTTATGACGCTCAGGTGATCAATTTATCGGAGAAAGTGCGTAAACCTTTATCCGGGCGTTCGGTTTTCGAGATCTTAAATTTATTGTTTAAGAACACGGAGATCGTCTATACGGTCATGAATGACCAGATCATCTTGAATAAGAAAGAGGCGATAATCCAAATGCAACAAAAGCTGGATGGTAAGGTAAAAGGCATCGTGACCGATCACAAAGGAGAGCCTATTGCCTGCGTGAATGTGGTGGAGAAAGGAACGAGAAACGGTACGATTACGGATATGGATGGCAGCTTTGTATTGGAGCTTCCCGAGGAGGCTACTTTGGTTTTTTCTTATATCGGTTATCGTTCACGGGAAATTGAGTATGAGGGGCAATTGTCATTGAATGTGCAGTTGGAGGATGACGCCCAGATTTTGGACGAGGTAGTCGTTACGGCTCTTGGTATCGAGAAGAAAGAATCTTCCTTGCCTTATGCCACCCAGTTAATCACAGGTGGGGAATTGGTAAGGGCCAAGGATTTTAATTTTATGAGTACGCTTTCCGGAAAGATGGCTGGACTCCAGATTAACCGGACTTCCGCCGGTCTGGGTAGCTCGTCCCGGGTGATTATTCGAGGTAGTCGTTCCGCATCCGGAAATAACCAGCCTTTGTATGTGATAGACGGTGTCCCGATCTTGAGCATTAGCAGTGAGCAAGCCTTGACAACGATCGGTGGTACGGCCGATGCCGGTAACCGGGATGCGGGCGATGGTATCTCTAATCTAAATCCTGATGATATAGAGAGTTTGAGTGTCTTGAAAGGGGCTTCGGCCTCTGCGTTGTATGGGGGACAAGCGGCGAACGGTGTGATCTTGATCAAAACGAAAAGAGGTAAGGCCGGGGTACGGAATATTCATTTCTCCTCGTCGCTGACTGTTGATCAAGCGATCAGTCTCCCCAAGTTTCAGAATGAGTTCGGACGGATGGAAGGGGCGGAAACTTGTTGGGGAGACCGGGCTTCTCTTCCGGTCTATGACCCTGTCGGCGATTTCTTCCGGACGGGTATTACCGCTATTAACTCATTGATATTTACGGCAGGGAATAGCCATGTGCAAAATTATTTTTCGTATGCCAATACGACCGCACGGGGCATCGTTCCTAAGAATAATTTAAGCAAGCATAATTTTAATCTCCGTGAAAGTTCTTCTTTCTTTGATGATCGTTTGATCTTGGAGGGGCAGGTAAACTTGATACTCCAAACAATCAAAGGAAAACCTACGGCCGGGGGATTTTATATGAACCCGTTACAAGGTTTATACACGTTTCCTAGAGGGATGGATATGGCACCTTATAAGGAGAACTTTGAGGTATATAACGAGAAACGGAATATGAACGTCCAGAACTGGTATACTACGATTACTGATTTTGAGCAAAATCCTTATTGGTTGGTCAACCGTACGGAAAACGAGGACAAACGTGCCCGTGTGTTGGCGTTGGCTTCCGCTAGTTTCAAGGTGACAGATTGGCTTACATTACAGGGCCGTGGAAATATCGATTATGTGAATGATAAGTATCAGCAGGAAATATACGCTTCTACCTCTCCGGGTATCGCCGGTGAGAACGGGCGTTACATTTATTACACCTACCAGACTACGTTGCTCTATGGGGATTTGATGGCTAAATTGAATAAGAGCTGGGATGATTTCTCCTTGAACGCCGCTATCGGTACGAGCATAACGGACACACGCACCAGTGCGTTGAGGCTGGATTCGAAAACGGCTTCCTTGTATTATCCGAATGTCTTTACGATCGCTAATATTAACATGTCGTCCAGTGCCTACATCGAGGAGTCGGATGACGCACGCCGGCAAATGCAATCCTTTTTTGCTATGGCGCAGTTGGGATATAAGGAAAGCCTTTACTTAGATGTGACCGCACGTAATGACTGGTCATCTACCCTTGCGTTTACGGAACGTAAATCAAGAGGTTTTTTCTATCCTTCAGTCGGTCTTTCTTGGATTATCCCTAAATCCTTTTCGATGCCTTCCTTGATATCTTTTGGGAAAGTACGGGCTTCTTGGAGTAAGGTGGGTAATGATATACCCTTATTCGTTAGCAATACGGTAGGCCATATCGCCGCGGGCGGGATTCCCCAGCCGAATGATACGGCTCCGTTCGGTACCTTGAAGCCGGAGATGAGCAGTTCTTTTGAGATAGGTACCGAATGGAAATTCTTTGATTATCGTATGGACGTGGATCTTACGTTCTATAAGACCAATACGAAAAATCAACTCTTCTCTTTACCTTCTTCCGCTGGAGCCGCATACAAGTATTATTTTGTGAATGCGGGAAATATACAGAATATGGGAGTGGAATTGACGTTCGGTGCGGTTCCTATCTTAACGAATCAGTTTAAATGGAATACGACACTCAACTTTTCCCGGAATAAAAATGAAGTAAAGAAACTACATGATGATTTGGCTAGCTTTATTCAAGGAGATGAAGGATTCTCCTCTAGCTATACGATGCGTTTGGTGGAAGGTGGCTCGTTTGGTGATATCTATGGGAAAGCTTTTGAGCGGGATAAATATGGTGCGATCGTGTATGGTCGGGACGGCTTGCCCCAAGAGATCGGCAGCGGGAATACGGCTAAGGTGGGGAATTGCAATCCGGCGTTCTTATTGGGTTGGGGAAATAGTTTCACGTATAAGGATTTCTCGTTCTATTTCTTGATTGACGGGCATTTTGGGGGAGATGTGCTGGCCCAGACTCAGGCTGTGCTTGACCAAACGGGAGTGAGTAAGGTTTCCGGAGAGGCCCGTACGATGGGGTATGTGGATTTGGAAGGGCATCATATTTATAACATAAAAGGATTTTATGAGCAGGTGGGAGGACGAAACGGTGTGACTGAATATTATATGTACGATGCTACCAATATCCGTTTGCGGGAGTTATCTTTGGGATATACGCTACCGAAGAGATTGCTGGGGAGAAAACAATTTCTCAAAAAGGCGGAACTGTCTTTTGTCGCCCGGAATCTATTCTTTATTTATAAAAAGGCTCCATTTGATCCGGATGCCGTGCTTTCGGCGAGCAATAGCAATCAAGGGATTGATATATTCGGGATACCGACTACGAGAAGTGTCGGCTTTAATGTGAAACTTTCATTCTAAGCGTATGAAGACGAGATTTCTGAATAAGATGGCAGCTCTGTTGGCTGTATTACTCCTTTTTTCCTGTACGGGTAAATTCGAGGAGTATAATACCGATAATACGGGTTTTACCGATGAGCAGAAAACGTATGATTATAATACGTTCGGTGTCTGGCTAAAGGTAGTCCAGATGGGGATTTATTTTAATTATGATTGGGGGAGTGGCAAGAACTGGCATTTCCAGACGATGCAAAATCTGAATGCGGATATGTTTTCCGGTTATATGCATGATTTTAAACCCTTCAACGCAGGATTGGGGAATACGGTCTATAATTTGCAGGATGGCTGGAATGGTACGATGTGGGATAATACGTATGGATATATCATGACGGAGATAAAGCAGACGGAAGATCATTCCCGTGATAAATATCCGGCTTTCTATGCGATCGCTAAAATACTGAAAGTAGAGATCATGCATCGGATCTCGGATTATTATGGCCCGATTGTGTATACAAAGTTTGGGGAGTCGGATGCCGGGGTAATGCCGGATTCCCAGAAAGACGCTTATTATGCTTTTTTCCAAGATTTGGGGGAGGCTATTCACCTGCTGTCTGAATATGATGGAGAAGAAACCTTTTCTCGTTTCGATATGATTATGCCGGAGAATTACAGGACGTTTGGGGAATGGATGCGTTTCGCCAACTCATTACGTTTGCGCTTGGCGATTCGTATCGCTATGGCTGACCCTGATAAGGCAAGGGATGAGGCGCATAAGTCGCTGACACATCCAGCCGGTTTGCTGGAGGAGGCTTATGAGGTCGTTGCGGTTTCTACCGCCGGAACCGGCTACTCGAATCCGCTGGGGGAGATCAATAAGGCGTGGGGAGAGGTTTTTATGAACGCTAATATGGAATCGATCCTTAAAGGATATAAAGACCCTCGGTTATCTCGTTATTTTGAGCCTGCTACCGGACAGGGATATTCCGGGGAGTACCGGGGAATCCGGCAAGGGACAGGATTTAATCATTCCCGCTATAGTGAGCATTCGAGAAGCACGATTACCCAGAAAACGGACGCTATCTTAATGACGCCTGCGGAAGTTTGGTTCTTACGTGCGGAGGCAGCCTTGCGGGGCTGGTCCGGGGAGGACGCCGGGACTTGCTATGAGCAAGGCGTACGATCATCGTTCAATCAATGGAGGGTAGGAGAGGCGAACGCTTATTTACAAAGTGATCATGTAGCCGCCGATTTCGTGGATACGTTTACTCCCGACTATTCTGCGAAGGCGCTTTGCTTGGTGTCTCCGGCATGGGATGAAGAAGCCTCTAGGGAGACCAAGCTGGAGAAGATCATTACCCAAAAATGGATCGCTTGTTACCCCGAGGGCTGTGAGGCTTGGGCGGAGCAGAGGCGTACCGGTTATCCCCGTTTGTTCCCGGTTTTGGTGAATAAAAGCAATGGAAAGATCGATATGCGAACGATGATTCGTCGTTTGAATTTCCCGGTTAGCATTATTTCCGGTAACCCGGCTCAATATTCCGCCTTGTGTGAGTATTTGGGAGGTCCGGATACCGGAGGTACTCGCTTATGGTGGGATACCGGAGTGAATTTTCGTGATTAGCGACTAATTTTTCCTCTTCCTGCCGATAGAATACCGAGATTCTTGAAAAAACACTACCTTTGGCACCGAAAATTATAAAAAAAGGGTTTATGTCTTTAAAACGTTTTGGTGTCTCTTTGGAAGACAATCTGTTGGAATCATTGGATCAATATGTGAATGAGAATGGCTTCGCCAATCGTTCACAGGCGATTCGTTTTCTGATAGAGAAGAATGTAGCCGAACGTAAATGGCAATGCAACCATATCGTAGCCGGGACGATCGTGATCATGTATGACCAAGTCAAGAAAGAGATCTCCTTGAAAATCACGAGTATCCAACAAAATTATAAGGATGTGATCTTGTCGTCTTCCCAGTATTATATCAATCAGAATTTTTGCTTGCATATAGTGACGGTGATGGGAACGGCCCACCGCTTGACGGAATTGTCGGATAAGTTGACGACAATCAAAGGCATTAAGCATGGTAAGTTGGTGATGAGCCGGGCGGATTAATGCTTTTTTTTGCGGGTTTGGTAACACGTTTTTTAGTAGACGTGCTACTAAGGGATGTTTAAAATGATAAATATTATAGATGTAGTAGTATATGAGAAAAGAACTTTTACTGGTTTTCGGACTGTTGATAGGCTCCATGGCGTTTGCGATAGATCCGGCAGAGATTGACAGTCTGATCAATTTGAAAGGGGTGGTGGTTTCCGCCAACAAGATCCATGTGAACCGGAACAGTGTGCCGTTATCTATCTCGGTCATCGAACGGGAGGAGATTGAGGCTAGCAGTGAATCGGCGTTGCTTCCCGTATTGTCGGAGCGAGTACCCGGGCTGTTTGTCACGGAAAAAGGGATTACAGGTTTCGGCGTCTCCGAGGGAGCGGCCGGGACGGTTAATATCCGGGGTGTCGGACAGAGTAATAAGGTCTTGATGTTGTTCGACGGACAGCCTCAATGGGCCGGTATATTCGGCCATTCGCTTCCGGATACCTATGTGGCTTCGGACGTGGAAAGGGTGGAGGTGATCCGTGGCCCGGGTTCCTTGTTATACGGCTCGAACGCTATGGGAGGTGTCGTGAATATCATTACCCGCCAGCATAATCGGCCGGGACGACGTACACAAGCCCGTATCATGTACGGCTCGTATAACACCCAGAAGTATATGATTAATAATGGGTACAATATCGGTAACTTTAGTAGTTATATCTCATTGAATCATGACCGCACGGATGGACATCGTCCGGATTCGAAGTTTCATATCACGAATGGTTTCGCTAAGTTAGGATATAAGATTGATGATCATTATAAGGTGACGGGAGACGTAAGCTTAGCTAAGTTCAAGAACCAGAACCCGGGAGAGATAACAAATCCGCTTATCGATAATATAATGAATATCCTGCGAGGTACTACCTCCTTCGCTTTAGAGAATAATTACGGGAAGACAAGTGGTGCTCTTCGTGCTTTCTACAACTGGGGCCATCATAAGATTGATGATGGGTATAATCCGGGCGGGACGCCTAATCCTTATCTGTTTTATTCGGACGATCATAATGCGGGTTTCTTGCTTTATCAGTCTTTCCGCTTGGTGAAAGGGAATAGTTTTACGGTCGGCATCGATTATAAGAACTGGGGTGGTCACGCATGGCAGGATAGTATCAATGGTAACCAGAATGAGTTGGTGAATAAGACCGTGAACGAGGTAGCCGGATACGTTATCATGCAGCAGGATCTATTTGACAAGGTAAGCTTGAACGCCGGGGTTCGTTATGAGCATAACAGTATCTTCGGCGGCGAGTGGATTCCGCAGGCCGGCTTCACGGTACGTCCGTTCGAGGGGAACGTGATAAAGGCTTCTTTGTCGAAAGGCTTCCGGAGTCCGAATATACGGGAGATGTACATGTTCCCGCCTCAGAACCCAGATTTGAAACCGGAGCGCATGATGAACTACGAGGTATCCATCGGGCAGACATTTTTGGACGGCAACTTGTTTACGGAGTTGACTGCCTTTTTTATCGACGGGCAGGATATGATCGAGACGACACGTATAGACGGACGGCCTAAGAATGTCAATACGGGTACTTTTACGAATAAAGGTATCGAGTTCGATTCCCGTTACCAGATTCTCAAGAATTTGAGCCTCGATATGAATTATAGCTATTTGCATACGAGCAAGGCCCTGCTGGCGGCTCCGGCACATAAATTTTTCGCTGGCGTGATGTATGCCCCGGGACGTTTCACTTTCAACGTGAACGTACAATCCATTTTCGACCTTTATATCAATACGGCGGACAAGGTGAAAGAGGATTACACGGTTTTGAACGCGAAGGCAGCCTACCGTTTCGGTACACGTGATAAAGGCTTGAATCTATTTGTCAAAGGAGAGAATTTAACGGCTGCCCGTTATTCCATCAACGAAGGATTCCCGATGCCGAAGGCGATATTTATGGGAGGTATAGACGTAACTTTCTAGCATGGGTGGAAAAAGAACTTCCCCGAATACTCATATCTCCTTGAATTTTATGTCTACTTTCTAATATTTGTTTTATCTTTGCTTCATCAGAGTTTATTTGATTTTGATTAAAAGAATAAAACGTTATATATATGGATGTGAAAAATGATTTGAGTGGAGGAAAGCCCACGTTGCTAATCGCGGAGGATGAGGAAAGTAATTATTTACTTCTGAAGACCATTTTACATAAATATTGTAATTTGATCCGTGCTAAAACTGGTTTGGAAGCTTTGGCTCTCTTTAAGGAAAACGAGGTGGACTTGATCTTGATGGATATAAAGATGCCTGAGATGACGGGTATCGAGTCCTTGAAGGAAATCCGTAAGCTATCGAAAGATATCCCCGTAATCATGCAGTCGGCTTATGTATTCGACTCTGATATGGAAGCCGCTAAAGAAGCCGGGGCTTCCGGTTTTATCACGAAGCCGATCAATCTAAAGGTATTGAAAAATACGATATCGCAGTATTGTCCGTCGATCGTATGGTAAGGATTTATTAAGATGTTTTAGATTTGTATAAACGGCATTTTGCCGTATTTTTTGTTATTTTTGTAGGAAATCGTCAAGAGGGCGCTTTACAAATGTATTCTAATCTACAAAAATGACATGCTTATGATAAAAAAAGAACATCTTGTATCCGACATTTCTAAACTAAAAAAAGTATATAATCAGAGCTTCCCTTGGTTGGTGACCTTAGCGGAAGAAAGTGAGAACGCAAAGTATTTTAAGGATGCTTTGCGTTCTCTTATTTTATCCCGGCTCACGGAAAAGGAAAGTACCCAAGAAAACGTAGGAATGGCGGTGGCGAGACGTATCCTTCTTTTGATTGAGCATGATGATACTTTCGTGGACGAGCTGTCTACGGGCGAGCGTCTTCCGGTGCGGACGGTCACTTATCTTTGGCAGTTCCTGATCGGCCATTTGGAAAATGAGGTCTCTCCTGATTTATTCATTGACCTATACCATCAGTTTGATTTATTGGAATATCCGGTTGAGATCCTACCGGACCGGGCATTGGTGAAAAGGCAGATGAGCCGTTGGCCGACCGGGCTTGACCCGGAGGTAATCGCTATCCGTGAGAGGAACAAGGAGCGTATCATCTCTTGCTTGATCAAGAAGATAGAAAGACGCCATAGCCCTTCGTCACGTTTTCAGTTCGCCGAGGGCATCTCCTATGAGGAGAAAGAGGCCCGGGTACGTGAATGGTGGAATACCGCTCGTTTCCATTTGTCGATGGCGATCAAGAGTCCTACGGAATTGAACTTCTTTTTGGGATATTCCCTGTCGGACGAGACGATGAGCTTATTGGCCCGTGCCAAAAAGAAGGGGATGCCCTTTTTTGTGACTCCTTATTATCTTTCCCTATTAAATATAGAACATGAGGGGTATGACGACGCTACGGTGCGATCGTACATCATGTACTCGAACGAGCTGGTAGATACGTATGGAAGCATTAAGGCGTGGGAAAAGGAAGACATGGTCGTTGCCGATGAGCCGAATGCGGCGGGTTGGCTATTGCCGGAGGGACATAATATACACCGGAGGTATCCGGAGGTGGCGATCTTGATCCCCGATTCGATGGGGCGTGCCTGCGGTGGATTGTGCGCTTCTTGCCAGCGCATGTATGATTTCCAGAGCGAGCGGTTGAATTTCGATTTCGAGGCCCTGAAGCCTAAGGAGAGTTGGGACCGGAAGTTACGTCGTCTGATGCGTTATTTCGAGGAAGACGCCCAGCTACGGGATATCCTGATAACGGGCGGGGATGCCTTGATGAGCCAGAACGCTACCTTGCGTAAGATATTGGAGGCGGTATATAAGATGGCGGTGCGGAAACGGAAGGCGAACGAGAGCCGTCCGGAGGGCGAGAAGTACGCCGAGCTGCAACGGGTACGGCTAGGTTCCCGGTTGCTGGCTTATCTTCCGCTGCGTGTGACCGACGAGTTGGTTGGTATATTGAGGGAGTTCAAGGAGAAGGCTTCCGCTATCGGCGTGAGCCAGTTCTATATACAAACGCATTTCCAGTCTCCACTGGAGGTGACACCGGAGGCGAGGCACGCTATCGAGGCGATCTTGGCGGCGGGCTGGACGATCACGAATCAGTTGGTTTATACGGTCTCGGCTTCCCGTAGGGGGCATACGGCGAAATTACGGCAGACCTTAAACGCCCTTGGGGTGGTTTGCTATTATACGTTCTCCGTGAAGGGATTCCGGGAGAATTATGCGGTTTATACCCCGAATAGCCGCTCGTTGCAAGAGGCTCGTGAGGAGAAGATCTTCGGGCAGGTGCCGGAGGAGAAACAGGCGGAGTTGTATGATATGATCCGTAACCAACGTCCTTTAGGCAAGCGTTTGGTTCGTTTCCTGAAGGAAAACGGGTTGTTGTTCGCAGGTACGGATCGTAATGTATTGAACTTGCCCGCTATTGGTAAGAGCATGACTTTCCATACCATAGGCCTGACTTCCGAGGGAAAGCGGATTCTTAAGTTCGATCACGACGGGAGCCGTCGGCATAGCCCGATTATCGATCAAATGGGTGAGGTTTATATCGTGGAGAATAAATCCGTGGCCGCTTACCTTAGGCAATTGAAGGAGATGGGCGAGGATGTCAATGAGTACCGTACGATCTGGAATTATTGCGAGGGAGAGACGGAGCCTCGCTTCAGTATTTATGAATACCCGGCTTATCCCTTTAAGGCCACGGACCGAATGACTAATCTTGAATTATGAATTCTATCCTCATATGTTTGCCTTGGTTTCGTATATTTTGCTTAATTTTGTTTCACTGAATTTAGAAGGATATGATACAGAACGAAAGAGAAATCAGGCATGAGCTTGTGTTACAGGCCGCACGCCGTATGATGACAGCCGCTCGCACGGCTCCTAAAGGCAAGGGTATTGATATCATAGAGATAGCGATGGTGACGGATGGGGATATCTTGCGCTTGTCCGATGAGATGATCCAGATAGCGGCCGAGACCGGATTCAAGTTCCTGCTCCGTGACGCCGAGAATATAAAGAGTGCCGACGCCGTGGTGATTATCGGTACCTCCCAGAAAGTACAAGGCTTGAACTGTGCCCATTGCGGTTTCGATACCTGCGTGGAGAAGCCGGACTTGGTTCCGTGCGCTATTAATTCCGTCGATCTGGGTATCGCTATCGGCTCGGCTTGCGCTACGGCGGCGGACCTGCGTGTGGATACTCGTGTCATGTTCAGCGCCGGCTTGGCGGCCCAACGACTGGGGCTGTTGGGAGACTGTAAATGCGTGATGGCGATACCGGTCAGCGCCTCGTCGAAGAACCCGTTTTTTGATCGTAAACCGAAAGAAGAACCGAAAAACTAGAAACAAATGAGTGACTCTATTCTAAAATTCGCGAATAAGCTGGAGATACGTTATTCCTTTAATAATAAATCCAATTATATGGATGCCATGACCAAGCACCGGTGTGAGAAGGAGATTCTTACGCTGATACGTTCCTTGGCGGATATGCTGGACGTGAAGCTGACGGTTTACAACGAGCCTTACGATAAGGAGGGTGGTTTCCGTGAGAAGCTGGGCGTGGCCGGGGAGAGTAGCCGCTCTATCTCTATCGTGTTGAACTTGGTGATGCAGATATTGACCCGTCCTTCCTTGTCGGTAGGTGGACAACCGCTGATGGATCGTACGCCGGCGGACGAGGAGGAGATGCAGCGTGAGCTGTCCAAGTTACGCCGTGAACTACGGCTGAAGACTCCGGGGGCTACGCCTTCACGCCGCTTGATCGACCTGTTGAACGCCTCGCCCCGTTTCTGTAAGTGTAAGTCTAATTTCTACGAGGCTTTGAAAGGGTATCCGAAGGTGACGAAAATCTCGGTACGTGAGTTGAACGAGAAGGATCGCAACCGTTCCGGTTCGCTGGAGGTGAAACGGGACCAGTTCGATTATTTTATCTTGCGTAGCGACGATCTGCCTACGGTCAAGGATAATAAGGCCACGATAGAGATCATCTCGCCGGTACTGAAAGACAGTAAGTATCGGTGGAAAGGTATCTACAACAAGGGAGGCGAGACGATCGATTTCTATATGCAAGATGAGGATTTCAAGAAACAGATGTTCGAGGACAAGATCTCGTTCACGAGCGGTATGTGCATCGATTGCGTCTTGGAGATCGCCCGCCGTCTGTCGGAGCTAGGAGAGGTGGTCAACGTGAGCTATACCGTGACTACGGTGATACGTACCCGTTTCGATAAGATGGAGATCGTCACCCCTCAAGGCAAGCGGCATCTTCGTAAACTGGAAGCCGCGAAGAAACAGCTTACGCTGGATTTGTTCGGCTAATCCGACAGCGGTATTCCCATCGCTCCCAAACACTACCGTGTTCCCACCTGAACACTGTAGTATTCATCAGCGAACACAATAGTATTCAATCCCGGACACAATAGTCTTTTTGCTTTGAATACTATTGTGTTTTTTCGTAAGGACGGGCAGCCTATACGTGTGTATATTTCCTCGGGTAATTGAATAAGATCGCCAATAAGGCGCCTGCTCCCAATAGATACGGGTAGTAAAGATATTGCATGATCTCGATAGGGGAGACATGCCCGAGTCCGGCGGCCATCAACATCTGGGCGCCGTAGGGGATGATTCCCTGTACGAAGCAAGAGAAGATATCCAATAGGCTGGCGCTGCGGCGGGGATCTATCTTGAACCGGTCCGCTATATCCTTGGCGATCGGGCCGGCCATGATGAGGGCGATCGTATTGTTGGCCGTGCAGAGGTTGGCGAAACTTACCAAGGCCGCTATGCTCATCTCGGCCCCCTTGGAGGAATGGATGCGGGAGGTAAGCTTGCGGATGATCCAGTCGATACCCCCGTTATAACGGATCATCTCCAACATGCCTCCTGCCAGAAGCGTCACGATAATCAGCTCGCCCATATTCGTGATACCTAGTCCCATGGAGGCGTTCCAGCCCCAGATATCGAAGCTACCGGTCCACAGACCTACTATACCGGACAGGACGATCCCGATGAATAGCACCAGCATGACATTGATCCCGCAAACGGCGGTTACCAATACCACCAGATAAGGGATCACCTTGACCCATTCGATCGGGGCCGGAGCGTAAGCGTTCTCCACGCCGCTTCCCACCAGCACGTATATCAATCCGGTCAGGATCGCTATCGGGAGGGCGATACGGATATTCACCTTGAACTTATCGGACATCTGGCAACCCTGCGTGCGGGTAGCTACGATGGTCGTATCGGATATGAACGACAGGTTATCGCCGAACATGGCGCCGCTTACCACGACACCCAGCATAAGGGCGTCCGGCATCCCCGTCTTGTCCGCTATACCGACGGCTACCGGGGCCAAGGCCACGATCGTGCCCACCGACGTACCTACCGAGATGGATATGAAGCAAGCGGCTAGGAAGATTCCGGCCGCCAACAGGTTACCGGGCAGGATGGACATCGCCAGATTCACGGTAGCGTCTACGGCACCCATCGCCTTGGCAGTCTGGGCGAAGGCCCCGGCGAGGATGAAGATCAATACCATCAGCATGATATTGCTGTTGGCCGCCCCCCGGCAGAACTGCTCGATACGGTTGCTTAATTTGCCTCCCTTGGAGATCGCTATCGCTACGATCGAGGAGATGACGAAGGCTACCGTTATCGGCATCTTATAGAAATCCCCCGCCACGATAGACACCACCAAATAAGTCAATAAGAATACCACCAGCGGCGTCAACGCCCATGCGTTCGGTCTGCGTTCCAACTCCCCCATTTTCTTATCTCTCCTACATTTAACTGTCAACTGTCAATTCTCAACTGTCAACTCTTAGAAGGAGAACCGCAGCGCTATACGCACGCCCCCCTTCTTGATATTCGGTTGGTCCAGATACGTCAACCGGCGGTAATAATCGATCCGTAATATCTTGAAGATGTTCTCCAGACCTACGCTGGCCTCTAGGTAAGGCGTACGGCCCATCGGCGAGGTTCCCTCGGGGAAGCGGTATAGTCCCGTCGGGTCCAAGGCAGGGTTGTTCTTATCAGTCAGTCCTCCGTAGAAACCGCTGAACGATATCACCTCACGCAAACGTAGCCACTTCACGCCGGGAATACGGTTTAAGATCCATCCCTTCATATAATACGTGAAGTAGAACGAAACATACTGGTCGCTTACGAACTCCAGCGCACGCATCATGTTGAAGGCTTGCGGCTGGATCGTGATGGACTGGTTGGTATTCGGCATGATGAGCAAGGGGAAAGGAACCTTGTCCCATACCTTGCCCGCCGTCACCAAGGCGTCGATATGTCCGAAGGAAGAGAGCCAGATCCGTTTCTCGGCGCTGATCTCCGTATGGTTGTAGTTGAAGTCGCCCCCCAACACGTTCTTCAATCCCATCTGATGGGATAGCTTGAATACGGGAGCGTCTTTCGAGAGGTTGAAAAGCGAGTTCTTACCCTCTCGTCCGTTATAGGCACGCTCGCCCGGGGCGAAACGAAGCTGGGTCCCTAGCTCCGTGTTGGTGAAACTCTTTAGGTTCGTCAATGTCCCGTCGGCGTCGTAACGGTCGTAGCGGAGCGTTCCGGCCGCCTCGTTGTTCTCGTTCCGCGCCCAAGTGGTAAGGGTCAGGCCATTCAGCCATTCCTTCTGGTACTGGAGCATGGTCTTGCGGATGTATTGCATCATGGTGACGGGCTCGCCCACCTTCCATGCCACGAACATATTATCCTTGCTGGTGAAGAGGAAGTCCTGACCAGGCGTATATACGTCGTACTCTTGGATCGCGGAGATATTGTTCACCGGGCTTTCTCCCTCGTGATATTTCTTCTTGTTCACGCTATACGTCAGCTTGGCGTTATACTTTAGCTTACGGTCGTTTACGCCATAGGCCAGATAACCGCTACCGAACCAGTGCGGGTTGAGGTTTGCCGTCGTCATACCTCCCACACGCATGCGGAAGCCCTCCAGATGGTTGGCGCTGAACGTGGTATTCATCGGTCCGAAATCGAACTTGCTCTTATCCTTGTCCGCCGTGGTCGGGATATAACCGGTGATCAATATCTCGGCGGTCTTGATGATCACGTTGAAAGCCGGTACCTTGCGAAGTTGCGCCAGCAAGTCGTCCAAGGCGCTCTCTTTCTCTTTCAAGGGGACATGGCGGTTGTGTATCCAGAAGGTGTCGGTCTGGGCGGTGGCTTCGGGCAACTCATGGATCGGGCCGAGAAGGCCGAAGATCGAGTCGGCGTTCTGCACGTCGAACTGATACTTATCGAAATTCCTTAGCTGGTGGGCGTAGAGCTGTTGCGCCCCTTTTACGATATAGAAATTAACGTAAGTATTCTCATTGGCGAGCACCCAAGTGCTATCCGGCATCCGCTTGAACTCTTGCTCGATCCGGAGCTTGTCCACCCAGTTGAGGTTGATGTTCGCCGGGGTGTTCAAGAGGAATTTCTTGACGGCGTAATTACCGTCCAGCGTGATGTACAAGCGGCCCGTGAAACCATAGCTCTGGCTGTTTACGGGCACGAAGGCGAGATCCACACATTTATCTCCGGCAACGTCCACCGTATCCATGATATAATATTTGTAATAGGAGACGGCCAGCGTGGAAGACAGCGGGCTCACGAAACGGTTCAACAAGATATTGATATTGTTGTCGAAGATATTGACGCCCTTGAATATCTCCTCAAGGTTGGCGGTGATGGCGCCTCCATCGTCCAAGGTCTTGTCGATACCCTGCTGGCGCTTGGCCTTGGTGATCGTCTTCTCCGCCTTGGGATGTTTGCGGTAGTATTGGTCGGAGATCGTCTCACGGACGGAGATCGTCAGGATCGGTTTCCCGTTGAACTCCGAGGTATCCAGATAGTTCTTGATGAACTTGAATTTCTTCAGGAACTTATTCTTCTCGAGATTGGGGTTGAAGTCGTCCAGCGACATGCTGAGCTTCTCGTACACCTCGCTTTGGTACTCGTCCTTCGCCTCGATGCGGTTGTCGTTCTTATGCTCTATGACTTTCTTGATCAGTTCCACGGCGGGATTGTCCTTGCGGGAATATTTCTCACGTTTAGGCTTGACGACTACCTCGGCAATCTCGAACGAGGTAGGCCGGAGGAGCACGTTGAGGGCGTTGTTCTTTTGCCCCGCCTTTAGGTTTACGACCTTATTGTCATATCCAAGCGAGGATACGACCAGCCGGGTAAGTCCTTTGTCATTCTGGAGGCTGAAAGCCCCGTCATCGTCGGTCATCGCCCCGATCGTCGAGTTCTCGAACATGACGGATACGTAGGATAGGGGTTCCCCGCTTACGGAATCTCTCACGATTCCGGACGCGGAAGTTATGCTCTGGGCGTATAGGACGGAAATGCCGGTCACGAATTGTAACAGGACTAGCAAAGTGATATAGCGAATAGATCTTATCATGTAAATGTCTCGTTATTCCTTCACGGATAATACTGTTGGCAAAGGTATGTTTTTTTCGTGGGAGGGAGGGGGGAGAGGCTATTAATAATCATTAATCACCGGGTTTCCCACCGCTCGATGGGAAACCCGGCGGTAGAAAACGCGAGCTTCATTATTTAACGAAAAAGATCTTCATTATTTTATATCTCTGATGGCGAGTCGCTGTCGGTAGCGGGCTTGTCGCCTTCTTGTTTCTTGGCGGCTGCGGCCCTCGCCTGCGCTATGCGTTGGTTGTAGAGGGCGTTCGTCTCGTCGACCAGCGCGTTGAGGCGGCTGATGAAGGCGGCGGTCTCTTGAGTGGGCTTCACCACGCTTTGCGCAAAGGCGTAGGTGGACATCTCGTCGTATTCCTCGTCCATGCGTAGGCGGATTTTCTTGGCGCTCTCTACGGGGTCGTCCGCCTTGGCGTTGGCGCGTTGCTCGGTGAGCGTGGCGTATTGCTTGTTCTTCTCTTTCAGCGCTGCTACTACCTCGGTGAGGTTGATCGCCGCCAGCGCCTCGGGCATCCCAGCCTTGTCGAGGTCTACCAGCAAGCCCTCGATGGCGGCCGTCTCCTGCAAGTTGGCGAGGCGCGCGGCTCCGATGTAGGGTTTCACGGGAAGGTATAGCTTCTCGGCCGCCGTGCGTTGCGCCGCCAGCGGGCTTTTCGTCATTTGGGTAATAGTGGAAGTAATGAAGATCAAGAGATCATCCCTCTCCTTGTCGAGGGCGGACATCTGCGCGGTCTCCTCGCTGGCCGAGGATTGGTTCACGGCGTCGGTCAGCAGGGCGAAATCGGTGGCGAAGGCCGTACGAAGTTCTTGGGGGATGCCCAGCGGGTCGTTCGGGTCGAAGCTGATCTCGTCGGGAGATTCCGAGTCGCCTCCGCCACCCGCGAGCAGGTTCCCGTAGCGGGCCATGAAGGTTCGGTACTCGGCGTTGTTCAATCTCTGTAAATAAATAATATTCACCTTGGTTATTTTTTCCATATCTGAAAATTTTAGGAGGATCGCTAGATCCGTTTTACAGTGCTAAAGGTATGATAATTTTGGGATCCAGCCACCAAAACCTATCGCATTTTTCATATATTCGGGCTTACATCGGGCATGAAATGGAATTTCAATTTTGAAATGGGGCCTACATTGGGTGCGAAACGGAATTTCAATTTTGAAACTGGGCTTGCATTGGACGCGAGGTGGAATTTCAAATTTGAAATGGGGCTTACATTGGGTGTGAAACGGAATTTCAAGTTTGAGACTGGGCTTACATCGGGTGCGAGGTGGAATTTCAAATTTGAAATGGGACTTATATCGGGCGCGAGGTCAAATCTGTAAAAAATGCGAGGCCCAACCTTGGTGGCCGGGCCTCGCCGATAAATCATTTCTTCTTGATCACGATGATACGCGTGCCGCCCTCAGGCTGTACCAGATCCCCGATCTGCTTGCCATTGTCATCTAACGTAGGAACCAAGAACGGATAATATTCCGGGTTGTAATACTGCTTCGTGCTTAGGGAGCCTTCTCGGGGGTGCATGGAGTAGGCGAGCACGCCGCGTCTCTACAACGCCTCCTTGTTCCACTTGTTCTGCGGGTTCTTCCCCTCGGGGGTATAGAGCTGGGCGATACGGGCGGCGTAGGCTTTCTCTACCTTGCCCCGGACGATCTTCATGGTGCTGTTTACCATGCCGTTTTGCTCGGTGAAAGGCTCGGGGAGGATGGCGAAGGTGGTCGGCAACCAACGGTCCGGGAACATACTAGACAGGTCGCCTCCCTTGCGGAAACGGTCGATCTGGCGCTGGATGATACGGATGGCCTCTTCCCGGCCTTGATCGCTCGTGAGGTCCAGATTCTGGTGGGCCAGATGCTTCCTCAACCGTTCTTTGTTAGGGACCAACAGGGCGGTCGTGTACGGACTCTGGTTATTGTATAGGATCAGCTGGTCGATGCAAGAGGAATGCTCTACCAAGGCCTCCTCTATACCCTCCGGACTGTATTTCTCCCCGTCGCTTCCGATCAGCAGGCTCTTGAAACGCCCCAACACATAAAGAAGCCCGTCACGCATATATCCCATATCCCCGGTGTACAGCCAACCCTCCTTTACGGTATCGGCCGTCGATGCCGGGTTCTTCCAGTAGCCGGCCATCACGTTCTCTCCCCGGATGACGATCTCGCCTTTCTCCCCCGGAGGAAGTACGTTGCCGTCCATGTCGCAGATCTTTAGGTCGAGGGGCCGTACCAATACACCGCTACTGCCGAAGGTATGGCGGCGGGGGCCGTTGGTCGAGATGATCGGTGTCGCCTCGCTCAGCCCGTATCCTTGGTACATCGGGATTCCCAAGGCGTAATAGAACTTCTGCAAGTCCTTATCCAGCAAGGCGCCCCCTCCGATAAAGAACTTCAGCTCGCCCCCGAAGTTCTCACGGACTTTCGCGAACAATAGCTTGTCGAACAAACGGACCAGTGGCTTCAAGAGGACGCGGAAACCTTTTCCTTCCTCCTCGTCGCTATCCCCGTTATAGATATAACCGATCCGTAAGGCTAGGTTGAAAAGGCGGGCGGCGTTCTTGCCTCGCGCTCGGATACCTTGCTCGATATTCTTCTTGAAGTTCTTCGCCAAGGCGGGGACGCTCAGTATCAGGTACGGCTTGAACTCCTTTATATTGATAGGGATATTCTTCAAGGTCTCCATACCGGTACGCCCTACCTGCACGGTAGCTACCGAGGCTCCCTTCGACATGAAGATGTAGAATCCTACCACGTGGGCGAAGCAATGGTCCAGCGGGAGTATCACCAACGTACGCCACGTATCGTCTATATCCACGCAAGTGAGCGCTTGCTCCACGTTCGCCGTATAGTTACGGTGGGTGAGGATCACGCCTTTCGGATCGGCGGTCGTGCCGGAGGTATAGGTGATGGTGGCGTAATCATCGTTGCCCAGCGATTGCCCGATCGCCAAGAACTCCTCTAGCGGATGAATACCCAGATAGACCTTCCCCATCCGGCGTATCTCGGACAGCGACATCTCACGGTCTTGGTATTCCGCTTGCTCGTCGAGTACGATGATCTTCCGTACGGCGGGGAGCTTATCCTTGATCGCCCGGATTTTCTTGAGTTGCTGGCCCGATACCATGATATATTTCACGTCGGCGTGGACGAGGCGGAACAGGAGGTCGTTCGCCTCCTCCAGCTTGATGGATAGGGGCACGTTCGTCGCCCCGGCGTAGAACATGGCCAGCTCGCCGATGATCCACGCGTTGCGCCCTTCGCTCAGTAAAGCCATATTATCCCCCTTTCGCACACCCAGCGATATGAGGCCTGCGCCTTCCTCATAGACGAGGTCTCGAACCTCGGAGTAAGTGGTTGGCTCGAATCGCTTGCCCGTCTTCTCCCATAAAAAAGGATTACTCGGGAATCGCTTGGCTGAACTCTCAAAAAGGTCTATAATCGTTTTCTTTTCCATATCTTTTCGTGTTTGTAAGAGGATGTGTCAAAAGTTGGTTGAGTTTATTTTTTCCATCTCTTGCAGGTAGCCGCATGCCGCTTCCACCGTAGGGACGTTCTTGATCACGATGCTTCGCTTGCCATTCTGCTCCCGGAGGTTGCATTCACGGGGATGCTTTTGGATGAAGCCCAGCAGCTTGCCGAACGCCTCGCTTTGGTAATACGGGCTGTCTGGGTTATTCACCAAGAAGAGGCTCATCTGCCCTTTCTTCAGGATCACCTTCTCCATACCCAGTTTCTTGGCCATGCGACGGAGGCGCACGATCCGGATCAACTCCTTGCCCTCCTTCGGTATCTTGCCGAAGCGGTCTTTCAGGCGCTCCGTAAAGGCGAGGATGTCACGTTCCTCCTCCATATTATCCAACTCCCGGTATAGGGAAATACGTTCCGAGTCGTTGGGGATGTAGGTGGGAGGGAACATCAATTCCAGATCGCTCTCGATATAGGTCTCCCGGACGTACTCGCTGCCCGTATCCCGATGCCCTTCGGCATTATCGGCGTAAAGATCGGCGAATTCCTCGCTTTTCAACTCGTCTACCGCCTCCTCCAAGATCTTCTGGTACGTCTCGTAACCCAGATCCGCGATGAAACCGCTTTGCTCGGCGCCTAGCATATTCCCGGCTCCCCGGATGTCGAGGTCTTGCATGGCGATATGGATACCGCTACCCAGCTCGGAGAAGTTCTCGATCGCTTGCAACCTGCGCCGTGCCTCCTGCGTCAGCGAGGTGAGGGGCGGGGAAAGGAGGTAGCAGAAGGCTTTCCGGTTGCTTCGTCCTACACGTCCGCGTAGCTGATGGAGGTCGCTAAGCCCGAATTGCTGGGCGTTGTTGATGATGATCGTATTGGCGTTGGGCACGTCGATGCCGCTCTCCACGATACTGGTAGCGATCAATACGTCATACTCATAATTCACGAAATCGAGGATGATCTTTTCCAGCTTCTCCGGCTCCATCTGCCCGTGCCCCACGGCTACCCGTGCGTCGGGGACTTCCCGCCGTACCAAGGCTTCCATCTCGTAAATGTTTTGGATACGGTTGTTGATGAAGAACACCTGCCCGTTCCGGCTCATCTCGAAATTGATCGCTTCCCGGATGATATCGGGATTGAAACGCTCCACCTCCGTCTGCACGGGATAACGGTTGGGCGGTGGCGTGGTGATGCTGGAAAGGTCCCGGGCCCCCATCAAGGAGAATTGTAAGGTACGGGGGATCGGGGTGGCCGTCATTGTCAAGGTGTCCACGTTCACCTTCAGCTGCCGAAGCTTCTCCTTGACGGATACCCCGAACTTCTGCTCCTCGTCGATGATAAGCAAGCCCAGATCCTTGAAACGTACATCCTTGCCGACGATCCGGTGGGTGCCGATCAAGATATTCACCTCGCCCTCTTTCAGCTCTTTCAAGGTAGCCTTGATTTGCGCGGCCGTACGGGCCCGGCTGATATAATCGATCTTGCAAGGGAAATCCTTCAAGCGCTCACAAAACGTCTGGTAATGCTGGAAAGCCAGTACGGTGGTGGGTACCAACACGGCCACCTGCTTATTGTCCGATACCGCCTTGAATGCCGCACGGATAGCCACCTCGGTCTTTCCGAAACCAACGTCTCCACAAATCAACCGGTCCATCGGACGGGTACTTTCCATATCCGCCTTGACCTCGGCGGTAGCCTTCATCTGGTCCGGCGTGTCCTCATAGATGAAGCTGGCTTCCAGCTCATGCTGCATGAAGCTGTCCGGCGTGTAGGCGAAACCCGTCTCTTGCTTGCGTTTGGAATAGAGGAGGATCAGGTCCCGGGCGATATCCTTCACCTTCGCCTTGGTACGTTCCTTCATCTTTTCCCAAGCGCCCGTGCCGAGCTTGCTCAACTTAGGCGGCTCGCCGCTCTCTTTCCCCTTGTATTTCGATAATTTATGCAGGGAATGGATGCTGACGAATATAATATCGTTATTCTGATAAATCAATTTGATGGCCTCTTGCATCTTACCGTTCACCTCGGTGCGTACCAATCCTCCGAACTGTCCTACGCCATGGTCGATATGTACGATATAATCCCCTTGCGAGAACTGGTTCAGCTCCTTGAGTGAAAGGGTGATCTTTCCGCTTCGTGCCTTATCGCTCTTCAAGTTGAACTTGTGGAAGCGGTCGAACAATTGATGGTCGGTGAAAAAGCAGATGCGTAGCGTATCGTCGGCGAATCCCTCGTGTATCGTGCGGTTTACGGCGGTGAAAGGGATATTGTCGCCCCTATCCTCGAAAATCATCCGGATACGGTTGGCTTGTTTCTCTTGATCGCTCAATATATATAACGTATAACCCTCGTCGAGGTATTTATGGAACGACTCGCTCACCCGGTCGAAATTCTTATGATAGATCGGCTGCGTTTGCGTAGAGAAGTGGATGGTAGCGTCCGCCGTTCCCATCGGCCGTACCCCGAAATGGATGCGACGGAAATCCAAGACCTCCCGTAGGAAGTCCTCGCCCCGGACTAATTTCTTCCGCATCTGGTCGATATCGGCGAAGGATTCCTCGTCGGCTACCACCGGATCGTCGTTCCATACGCTTCCGATGCGCTCCTTGCACCATGCGAGATCTCTCGCCGCTATGCAGGTGTTCCGGGGAAGGGAGCCTAGCAAGGAAGTACTATCCATGGCGTTCTTGCTCATCTCCGGGACGATATAGATGCTGTCCAGTTTCTCCTTGCTGAGTTGCGTCTCCACGTCGAACGTACGGATGGTCTCCACCTCGTCGCCGAAAAAGTCGATACGGTAGGGAAACTCGTTGGAGAAAGAGAAAACGTCGAGGATACTGCCACGGAGGGCGTACTGCCCCGGCTCATATACATAATCGACCTGCTCGAAGCCATACTCGTCCAGCACGTCGGAGACAAACATATTATCCAGCTTCTCGCCCACGCTGATTTTTAAGGTATTCTCCTTCAATACCTCCCGGGCCACGACTCGTTCCGCCAAGGCGTCCGGATACGTGACGATCACGAAAGAGGCGTCCGGGTCTTGCAACCGGCTGAGTACCTCGGTGCGCAGGATCTCGTTCGCCGGATCGACATGCCCGTACTTGATGGCCCTCCGGTAAGCGGATGGGAAGAAGTATACCTCATCGCTGGCGGTAAGCTGCATCAAGTCGTGATAGAAATAGCCGGCTTCCTCTTGGTCGTTCAACACGCACACATAACTTCCCCTTCCTTTCGTAAAAAGAGAGGCGATCGTCATTGCCGGACCCGAGCCATTCAGTCCCTTTAGGAATATATTGCGGGACGTATCGTTTTTCAGTAAGGTGTCCAGCGCCGTCACTTGCGGGTGAGCGGCATATAGTTTCAATAATTCTTGTACTTCCAAAGCGAAATCTTGTTTCCGCAAAGGTAACCTTTTTGCTTAAGTTTTTATAGGTGTTCGTCCGGTTTCTTTCTTTATCAAGTAACTAATCCTTGATAAAGACGACTATTGATATTGGTAAATCCGTAAATGTGGTAAGAGAATCTGTAAATTTGCTAAGTGGCTATAGAACGGACTCATCTATCTTTGCCATCCTCTGCGCAAGAAATTTTCTGATAGACGGAGGCGCAACGGCTTCATTCTTTTACGGCTCTCTAAAACCACAGCGATAATTCGAGTAGGGGATTTTGGGGGAAATGCTTTTGGGCCCCCTGAAAAAGGGAGACTTATCGTATATTTTTATGTATGTTCTAGTTCCTTGCCGTATGATTCTGTAAAAAGTCGTACGTGTTTCCCGAAAAACATGTACGACTTTTCAAAAAAACACGTACGTGTTTTTCGAAAATGATAATCGTCTTTTTAAAATGTTAGTATCCAATTATTTATGTATTCATGTCATTTGCATACTTATTGTATGGAATAGTTTAATAAATTTCCTCTATCTTGATATAAAAATTATCTGTTTGACAGCTACTTATACTTGCCGTATCTTTGTGGTACAAGAAAAGCAAAAAGTATAACAAATTAAAAAGTAGCAATTATGAGAACATTAGATTATATCCACTTAGACGCATCAGCGGTAAGTAACGTAGTAGCAAGCTTGAAACAATTATTGGCGGACTACCAAGTATTCTATACGAACCTTCGTGGTTTCCACTGGAATATCAAGGGACACGGTTTCTTCGTTCTTCATGGTAAATTCGAGGATATGTACAACAACGCTGCCGAGAAGGTTGACGAGTTGGCGGAACGTATCCTGATGTTGGGAGGCGAGCCGGAGAACAAGTTCAGCGAGTACCTGAAAGTAGCCCGTGTAAAAGAGGTATCAGGCGTATCCTGTGGTGACGAGGCGTTAAAGAATATTCTTGATACGTATGGTCATTTGATCGATGAGGAACGTAAACTTCTTTCCTTGGCATCCGGGGCGGGAGATGAGGCTACGGTCGCTTTGATGAGCGATTATCTGAAAGAACAAGAGAAGTTGGTTTGGATGTTAGTAGCATATTCAACTTGCGATTGCAAGAAGTAAAAAAGGTGATTCATTGCGTTTGGAGAAGGGGCTGTCCAAAAAGTGTGACAGCCCCTTTTTGCTATTGTTTATTTCAG
>NZ_QTLZ01000069.1:0-991 GCF_003635425.1 Parabacteroides sp. AF27-14 | reverse complement strand
ATGTCTAATATCAAACAAATCAAGCAAGTATCCATCAAGGATAACAAATTGAAAGCGACGATCGAGGTGTACGATGAGCGTACCGCCGACAGCTACCAGACCTCTTACCAGAACGAGTGCCCTATCCATGAGGAATTTACGTTGGCCATGGCGAACCTAAACTTCCACGTGGAGAAGATCTGCGGCACCTGCTTCCCCGGCCTCCGGGCCGAGGGCTTCTACCGCCAGCCGTCCGGCGACTCGGAGTTGCTCACCATCTACGCCGTCAACCGTGCCGACGATAACACCTGCCCCGTCAACCTCGCCGCCCGGCTCCACCTCGGGCGGGACGAGTACGCATGGATAGACCGCCTGCTGGAAGACCTCTCGCTATGCGAGCGTGAGGCACTGCTATACATCACGCAAGGCAAGCGCCTCGGCATGGAGCGTTTCGTCGAGATCGGGAACACGAGTGACGAACCTCTTAACACAGCCGCCTAAGACCATGACACACGCATCCACGCTTATCACGCCGACGGCCAAGGGCTGTCTGCTGGGCGACCAAGCCGCCGCCTGTTTCTTCCACCTCGCCTCGGGCGAGAGCCGCTCACGCAACTACCGCTTCGCACGGGGAAACGAGTACGGGTATTACTACGAGCCACGCATCCGCAAATGGATCACCTTCGACAACCGGATGGGAACCTTCTACGTGGAGATCTGCGACACGGACCGAGAGGCCGAACAACTCCTGACTGATGGGAACGGACTACTCGCCGCTTAGCGAGGCCGTCTTACGCTACACGGGGCTGCGGGTGGAACGGGAGTTCCCCTTCCACCCCACCCGTGAGTGGCGTTTCGACTTCGCCATTCCTCAAGCCCACGTAGCCATAGAGGTGGAGGGCGGCTTATGGAACGGCGGTCGCCACTTCCGCCCCGAGGGCTGGAAGCGTGACACGGAAAAATACAACGAGGCCGCCGCTTGCGGATGGCTCGTGATACGCACCACGCCCGC